>JBJSXJ010000230.1:0-12593 GCA_046086325.1 Planctomycetota bacterium
GTCCGTGCAGCTTCGTGTCACGCTAAGTTCGGGAGTGGGGCACAGAGGGTGTTTTTGGAAACACAGAGGTACAGAGGGGTTTTTGGAAACACAGAGGCACAGAGGGCACAGAGGGGGTTTTTGAAACACAGAGGCACAGAGGGCACAGAGGATTGGGCGAGTGGGGGAGGGATTATTTAGCTGCGATAATTCATAAAAAATGAACTGAGCACAAAATCTCTGTGCCCTCTGTGCCTCTGTGTTTCTATATAAATGTTTTTCTATATTTATATACTTCCCTGTTTCTATATATTTTGAATTCCCTGAAATGCACACACTCCCAGTCCCGGAGCCTGTTAATCGAGCTTGATTTTTCGATAGAGCGGGGCGTGCCGGTAATAGACCTCGAGCGTGCAGACGCTCAGCGACGTCATGAACACTCGCCCGCCAATGGCGCCCCAGCGATCACGGTCTGGGTTCCAGCTGCCAGCGTTGGGACCTTGAGTCACTTGGCTGTAGACGAGAATATCGCGCATGCGGCGATTCCATTGCTCCCATTCCTCGCCACCATAATGATGAAAGACCTGCGTGGCGTAATACCAGTAATAGATATTGGGCGGCTCGGATTCCGCAGGCAGGTGCCGGCGCAGTAGCACCTCCACTCCATCGGCTAAACCTGGGGTGTCCTTGCGCCAGCCCAGATACATACGGCTGAGCAGCCCTTCGGCGGTCATGGCCGGTGACGGTCGACTCTCGCCGCCCTGACGTTGATAGGAATAAAGTGCACCGCCTTCATGGGAAACGGAATCGAGATACTGATCGGCCAGTTCCAGGGTTTCAGGTGGCACGATTAATCCGGAAACGCGGGCACTTTGCAGTGCCATGAGTTGCCAGCCGACGACGCTCAAGTCGGCATCCTGACGCGGGAAATAACGCCAGCCGCCGTTGACGTTTTGGGCTTTGACGATGAAGTCAATCGCCCGCTGCGCCGGCTCGCGCAAACTTTCATCGCCCGTTGCCGCAAACGCGTCACACAGCACAATGCTGGCAATTCCGTGGCCGTACATGCCGGGATGCTGAGCGTTGCCACCGCGTAAATCACCGGACTCGAGCTGCTGCTTCATCAGCCAGCGCAGGCCTTTGGCGACATGGTCCTTGTAGAGCCCCGCATGCTGCGTCTGACCGGCGCCGAGAAACGGGAGCAGTCCCAGAGCGGTAATTGCGGTGTCGAAGGAGCGATTGCCGTTCGTCCAGTAGCCTGCCGGCTCTTGCTGGTTGGCCAGCCAGCGCAGGCCGCGCGACACGGCCGCTTCGGTCAGTGTCGTGCCACCCTCGCGCTTCATCACTTCCACTCGCAGCCGCGGATCGCGCACGGCGAGTGACCGGCGGACGGGATCGTCCGAGCGTACCAATTGCCGGACGGCTTGCATTTCGGGCAGCTCGGGAGTGGGCACGCGCGGGTCGATTTGCAGTTCCCGAGCATCCTGTGCCGCGGCCACCACCACATCGCGCACTTTCTTGTCCTTCAAGTTCATGTTGTCCGGGATCGGTAAGTTAAATGCCACCTCATCCTCGGGATCGACCGGTACTTTAAATTCCCCCTCACTCTTCTCCCGCCGCACGGTCGTGGTGATCGTGATCTGTTCGGTCGAGTGTCGTTCTTCGATTTCCACCAGTCCCAAGACGGTGAGAAGAATCAGGTGGAGGATCAGACTGACGAGCCAGGCGGGAGTCTGACGCAGCCAGCGGCGCAGCCACGACGAGCGGCGGGCGAAGACGATCGTCGGCGGAGGCGCGGGTGCAGGGGAAAGAGCGGGTGCAGGGGCAGGAGGGGGCACGGGCGCTGGAGCCGGTGCTGGAGCCGGGGCGAACGCGGGAGTACGGGCCGGAGTACGCGCTGGAGCGTGTGCCGGGGCAGGAGCTGCTGCGGGTGCCGGTGGACGCCAACGAGGAGCGGGCGGCGCTGTGGGATTAGCAGAAGCTGTGGGATTAGCAGTAGCAGTGGGATTAGCAGGTGCAGCGGTGTGCGTGGGTGCGACGGGTGGTTGATCCAGCAGCCGCTGCACCTCTCGCTCCTGTTCCTCCGATAGCTCCACCGTCGTATTACATTGCCAGCACTCGGCCACCATCAGCCAGACGCGAATGGCGATTGGTGCGCGGCAGTCGGGGCAGCTGCAAAGGAGCGTTTCGCCGTCGAGCCACACGCGCTGTTGGGGCCGTGGCGATGCGGAGGTCGAAAGCGGAGTGGGCGCTGAGCTCATGGCGGTCAATGTAGCAAGGGTAGCCGACGGCGGGCAAGTAAATCCATGGATCGTGAAAATCTGAGGATCGCGGGCGGGTTCTCGCGCCGGTTAGTACCCTTGGGGAAAAAAAGCCGCTACGATACGCTCCCAGTGGCACCCACTACTTTCTTCTCAGCCGGATGAGTTTGCATGACCGAGGAACTGCGAGCGTTGGTGGAGAAACTCGAGGCCAACATGACAAGTGTGGTGCTCGGCAAACCCCAAGTGGTCCGCTGGACCTTGGTGGCGCTGCTCGCCGGTGACCACCTGCTCCTCGAAGATGTCCCCGGCGTTGGAAAAACGCTGGTGGGAAAATCGCTGGCGCGCAGCATCAGCGGTAGTTTCTGCCGTGTTCAATTCACTCCCGATCTGCTGCCCAGCGACATTGTCGGCAGCAGTGTGTTCAATGCGAAAACAGCGGACTTCACGTTTCATCGCGGCCCCATTTTTTCCAATGTGGTACTGGCTGATGAAATCAATCGAGCACCACCGCGCACGCAGAGTGCGCTGCTGGAGGCGATGAGCGACGATCAGGTGTCGATTGACGGCCATACCTATGATCTGCCGGCTCCGTTCATGGTGATCGCCACGCAGAATCCGTTTGAATTCGAAGGCACCTACACACTGCCCGAAAGTCAACTCGATCGCTTTCTGCTGCGCATCAGCATGGGGTATCCGTCGCGGGAGGATGAGCGGCGAGTGCTGCAGTCGCATCGCAGTGGGGAGCCGGTCGAGTCGCTGCAGGCGGTGATTGATTGCGATCAGCTGTTGCGGCTGCAGCGTGCGGTTCAAAACGTGCATGTCGACAACGTGCTCCACGAATACCTGCTCGATCTCGTCACCGCGACTCGGTCGAGTGATGAATTGCAGGTGGGTGTGAGTACGCGCGGGGCTCTGAGTTTGTATCGAGCTGCCCAGGCGATGGCGCTCTTGAGTGGGCGGGACTTTGTGGTGCCCGATGACATCAAGGAACTGGCCGTGCCGGCTCTGTCGCACCGTGTGCAACCGCGCGGTGTGCTGCAGGGCCATCAGCGCGAGGTTGTAGAAGCCATCATCGCTCGCTTAACGGCCGCCGTGCCGGTGCCTATATGATGTATCGACGCCGAGTCGCCTTGAGTCGAGAGGGGTGGTATTACCTCTTCGTGCTCGCCTTTATTCTGGGCGGAGCACTATTTCGAGAGGTGAATCTGCTGTTGATGCTCGCCGGGATGATGCTGGGCCCGATGGTCTTCAGTTGGCGACTGGCGGCCGTCACCCTCGGGCAGCTCACCGTCCGCCGCACCGTCCCGCCGCTCTGCCACGCAGGCGAATTGACCACCATCGAATTGACGGTGCAGAACGAACGGTATTGGTTACCGTCCTGGATGTTAACCGCCAGTGATTATGTGGCCGGAGTTACGAACGCGACCGTTTTATTCGCCAAGTTGCCAGCTCATCACGCGGAATCTCAGCCCTATCGCATTCGGTTTTTGAATCGTGGTCGTTACGAGTTCTCGCACGTCCGCCTGGGGACTCGTTTCCCCTTTGGTTTTGTACGTGCGGAAATCGACATTCCCTGTCCAGGACAGCTGGTCGTGGCCCCTGCCCTCGGGCAGCTCACCCGACGTGGAAATCAGCTGATTGCTGGCGGTGCGGCAAAGCACAAAAGTTCTCGTCGCCGAGGTGTGCAGCAGGGCGAGTATTACGGGCTGCGCGACTGGCGGACCGGTGACAGTCGGCGCTGGATTCATTGGCGTTCATCCGCCAAGTCGGGTGAATTGGCCGTGTTGCAGTTTCATGAGCAGCAGGCGGATGAACTGGTCTTAATCGCCGATTTGTGGCAATCGAGCCAGTCTGGTACGGCGGAGCTGCAGCGCGTGGAGATGGTGCTAAGTGTGGTGGCGACCTTGATCATGGCCACCGCCACACAGCCCGGGCAGCGGTTGACGGTGGGCGTTTTGGGTGAGCAGTTCGATTGCTGGCAAGACAGTTCCTCGCCGCTGTTTATTCGGCAGCTCATGGAGCAATTATCGGTGGTACGCGGTAGTGCGAGTTCCAACCTGGCCGCGAGTTCCTGGTCGCAATTGCCGCGACACCCTGCCGGACGTACGCTCGTCATCAGCACCCGTTCTCAGTCCGATTTTTCGAATTGGCTGGCAGCACAAGCGCCGGTCGAGCGAAACGGGGCTGCACTGGCGCACTGGCTCGGCAGTCAGGAACTGCGCTGGGTGAATGTCGCAGACGATTCGCTGGCGGAACTGTTTCAGCCACCTCAGGGAGCGACCTGATGACTCCTGAACGCTGGTTACCACTGCTCACGGTCATCTGCTGCCTGCTCGGCAATGCGCTCTTGAGCATGGGAGAGCATAACAGTCAGTTCACGCTGCTCATGTTTTGTGCCGCCCCACTCGCTCTGCTGTTTGCCGATTTTCTGGGCTGGCTGCGCTTGAACCGCGTGCTGGCAAATGTCGGCGCGCTGCTGGCCGTCGCGAAGGCCGTGTACGACTTTTTCACCAAAGGGCTTGACCAGCAGCTCCTCGTCATCGGTGATTTACTGATCTGTTTGCAACTGGTGCTGTTATTTCAGCAGAAGCATCAGCGCAGTTACTGGCAGCTCTTGGTGCTCAGTTTATTGCAGGTGGTGGTGGCGGCGGCGATGAATCTGCATCTGCAGTTTGGTGCGCTGCTGGTGGTCTACATGGCCTTCGCTCTCTTACTGCTCAGCTGGCAATTTACCTTTTATGAAGCGGAGCACTTGCGCCGGCGTCCCCGCTCCAGTTTGCACCTGATCACCGCCGAGGACACGCTGTTTGTACCGGTGAGCTGGCTAGCGACGTCGGTAGAGCGGTCAGGGGATGAAATCGCCGCTGATCCGGCCAGTGCTGCGGATCCGGCAGTCGCTGCTGAGCCGGCCAGCGCTACGGATGAGGCCGCGCTGGCCAGTAGTGCCGTGTGGCATGTTTTGCCGCAGCGCGGCGGGGCGTTACGGATCGGTCAAGTGTTCTGGCCGATCGCCGTGGTCGGCACCTTGTCGCTGCTCTTAAGTGTCACCATTTTTTATGCTGTGCCGCGTGGTTCCGGGACGGCGTGGCGAGGCGGGAGCAGCGTTCGTCAGCAGATGACGGGATACACGCGCACCGTTTCGCTCGACCAAATGGGCGAAATCCTCCAAAGCAACGCCCTGGCGCTGCGCTTGACCTTGCAAGATCCCAACCAGCCCACCGAATCGTATGTCGTGTTGGGGCAGCCGTATTTGCGCGGAGCGGCCTATGTGAACTACCGGAAAAAAACGTGGGAGCCGGCGCAGCTCACGCGCTCCGAAAATCGAGGCCCCAATCGCTATCTAAGTAATGTCGGTGTGGAAGTGGGTGGGCCGAAGCCGCGAGTCGACAGCAAGCAGTTACCGCGGCCGCCGCGGGGTATCAACCGTCCGGTCATTCATCAGCACATTCAGCAGGAAATCACGGGTGACGCGTCACTGTTTACGATCTATCCCGGCTATCGACTGGAACAGAAGACGCCCGGCGAAATCTACTATGATCCGAATGATACGAGCCTGTTTCGGCATACCACCGAGCAGCTCCTGCCGTCCAACACGTATAACTACTGGATCGGCACGACCGGCCTGGAAAATGGACGTCAACAGAATATTGCTCCCGTCGAGCTCGATCCTGGAGCACTCGATCCCACCGACGCCGCGGATCGATTTCAAGCCGAACTGGAGGAGTGTAGTCGGTTTGATCCGGCAGAGTTTCCCGAGATCGCGAAAACGGCAGCGGCCGTGGTGAGCTTTGCCAAGCTGGACAAAGAGCAATTCGGGCGGCTCAGCATCATTCGCGCCCTAGAGCTCCATTTTTTTGATCCGCGAAGTGGCTATCAGTATTCGCTCAACATTCCGCGTCCACCCAGTGCCGACATCGACCCGCTGGAGTGGTTTGTCGCAGAATCAAAAAGCGGGCACTGCGAGTTTTTTGCGAGTGCGATGGTGATGATGCTGCGAAGTCAGGGGATTCCGGCGCGGCTGGTGCTGGGATATCACGGCGGGGAATTCAACACGGTGGGGAACTTCTATTCGATTCGCCAGCGAGATGCTCACGCCTGGGTCGAAGCCTACCTGCGACCAGAGGATATGCAGGAGGAGGGCGCCACGGAGATCTTGGGGCCGCAGCCCAAGGAAGGTTTTCCCAAAGGTGGTTGGCTGAGAATCGACCCTACGCCCGGTGCTCGCGAAGATGCCATTGCCACCTCCTGGAAAGATCATATTGAGCAGCTTGTTGATTACTTGCAGTTTTTGTGGAGCGACTATGTACTGGACACCGATTCGGATCGGCAACGTCGGCGTGCGTATGAATCGATGACCGACCGTGTGTTTGGGCAGTGGAATCAATGGTTATCGCGCGACAACCTGCTGAATCTGCTGGGCCAGTTCGCGGGCACCAGCGGCCGCACACCGGGCGCGATCCTGGCGGCACTCGGGCGCCGCTTTGGGCCGCTTGCCAGCCTGATCCTGGCGGTCGGGCTATTGATCTTCTATCGGCGTCATCTCCCCCGGACGCTCCGCTATGGTTTGGATTCGCTGGTGCAGCGGTGGCGCGGTCGTTCGCGACGTCATTCCCAAGTCGATTTTTATGAGCGTGTCGAGCGGGCGCTGGCCCTGCGCGGCATCTATCGCGACCCGGCGACCACACCTCGCGAGTTCTTAAGCCGCTGCGTACCGCTCGAGCCCGCCCAAGAGCCCGACATGGCCCCGGCCCTGAAGAAGCTCGCCGACGCCTTTTACCGAGTGCGTTATGGGCAAGCGCAACTGGACGCTCAGCAGCGACAGCAGCTGGAAGAGGCTGTCTTGCTGGTCGAAGCCTACGCCACCCAGTCGACGTAATAACCGACCCTTAGAAGTAGCGGCAGCGGCGTAAAACGTAGCGGCACGGTAAAAAAAATTAGCGGCACGGTAAAAAAATTAGCGGCACGGCGTCAGCCGTCCGGCCTCGGAGAATCAGCGGCACGGCGAAAAAGGTAGCGGCACGGCGTCAGCCGTCCGGCCTCGGAGGTCTCGACCGTTCTCCGAGCGCCCGCCGCTCTCGAACGTCGCCGGAGGGCTCACGCCCATACCGCTAAAAAAAGTAGCGGCACGGCGAAAAAGGTAGCGGCACGGCGTCAGCCGTCCGGCCTCGGAGAATTAGCGGCACGGCGTCAGCCGTCCGGCCTCGGAGGTCCGAAGTGTACTCCACCGCCGAGCACCCGCCGCTCTCGAACGCGGCCGGAGGGCTCACGCCCATACCGCTAAAAACGGTTCCTCGCCCCCTCTTTACCCCGCTAGCCGAGCCCAAATTCTGCCGGGTGCAGCCGATTTCCGGATCCCGTGACATTCCCCCTTTGCATTCTCCCGCCGTTTTTCTAGAATACGCGACTTGCAAAATTGAATTCCAGCGCCGGTTGGTCGTCTGTAAGGCGAGACTGGTCGGACTTTTTCGGGACACGATTGATCATGCCGAAGCAAAAGACTCACAAGGGCACCAAGAAGCGTTTCCGGCTGTCGGCCAGCGGCAAGGCCAAGCATCGTCATGCTGGCACTAGCCACTTGGCATCACGTCGCTCCAAAAAGCGACGTCGCAACCTGCGTGGTACGACCGTTACCAGCAAGGTGATGACCAAGTCCCTGCAGATCGCCTTGAATGGCTACAGTGGCTAACGGTTAGCGACATCCAGTTTGCAGCCGCTCAGGCTGCGGCACGCTCCCCTCTTCGCAGTTTGTTTAGTACGGATCATTGCCATGAGAACTAAAAAAGGCGCTGCTAGTCGCCAAGCCAAGAAACGAATTTTCCGTCGAGCGAAAGGGTTTGTGGGCGGTCGTCGCAAGCTGCTCCGCACGGTCAAGGAATCGGTAGTTCGCGCTGGTGTCTACGCCTACCGCGATCGCCGTCAAAAACGACGTAGCTTTCGGCAGTTGTGGGTGGTCCGACTCAATGCCGCCGTTCGCGCTCATGGCCTCAAGTACAGCCAGTTCATCTTCGCTCTCAAGGAGCTGAACATCGAGCTCGATCGCAAGTCGCTCTCCGAGATCGCGATTGCTGATCCAGCCGGCTTCAAAGTGATCTGCGAAGAAGTGGCCAAGGTCATCGGCACTCCACTCGCCGCCTAAACCGCCGGACGACTGACTGGGGCACCGCGACGCACTAAAGCGTCATCGATGCGGGAGAGCTGTTCGGGGTTGAGCCGCCACGTTAGCGCGGCGGCGGATTCCCGAATCTGATCGGGCCGTTTGGCGCCACAGAGCGCCACGGTGATGCCCGGTTGGTGGATTGTCCAGTTCACAACGACGTCGGCTACCGACCGTCCTAGCTCGCTGGCAATCACCCGCAGCTCATCCAAGAAATCCTGGTTCCGCTGCCATTCCTCGCCATGAAACATCGGATATTTCGCTCGGCCATCGCCGGGAGCGAACACGTAGTCGCGCGGTAGCTTGCCTGCCAGCAGGCCTTTCATGAGTGGCCAGTAGACCGCCAGAGACACTCCATTTTGCAAGCACCACGGCAAAACATCCTGCTCAATCTGGCGCTGCAGCATGTGGTAGGGTGGCTGCACCGCCGCGATGGGACAGATCCGGTGAAACGCCTCCAGTTGCTCCACGTTGAAATTCGAGACGCCGACGGTGCGAGTCTTGCCTTCCTCTTGCAGTCGTCGTAGTTCCCCCGCCGACTCGGTCACTGGCACACGCGGATCCGGTGCGTGTAGATACAGCAGTTCCACTCGATCTGTCTCCAGCCGGCGCAGGCTGGTTTCACACTCCTGTCGCAGCCGCTCCGGGCGTCCATCAAACTGCCGCTCCCCCCGCTCATCCCAGTGAATGCCGCATTTGGTCGCCAGGACCAGTTCATCGCGTCGACCGCGAATGGCTTGCGCGATGAGTCGCTCGGACTCGCCCTGCGCACCGTAGCAGTAGGCGGTGTCCAGGAAATTGACTCCCAGATCGAAGCAGGCGGCAATCGTCGCCCGACTCGCCGCATCCTCCACATTCAAACTTGTCATCCCGGCGATCGGCCAGCAGCCCAGGGCCACCGCCGACACGCGAATCGCACTCGTTCCCAAATTCCGCTGTGGGATCAACTCGTTATTCATTGGCTAACCGCTGGGGAATAAAGGTGCACTGGGCAAAGAGGGTGGTGCGACGACCGAGGCGACGACCCCGGCGCAGCTACCGCGACGGCGTGCCCGGGGAATTTGTTGCTTTCGACTGTAGATCTTTCGACTGTGGCTCTTTGGACTGTGTGAGATACGCGATCAGGTCGCGAAACTCTTGCGGGGTGAGCAGCCCGGGGAGGCCGTCGGGCATAATCGAACGACCGTGAGGACGACGCTCTGCAATCTGCGCTGGCTTCAAACGAAACTCGGCACCCGTTGATTCGACATAACGCTGCGTGCCGTCGACTTCTTCGCCCACCAGCATACCGATCCGCACTTGTCCCGCTTCCGTCTCGATGACCCAGGGCACGAATTGGGGCGCAATCTCGCGACTGGGATCCACCAGCGACTCGACCAGCCGCCGCGTCGTCATCGTACTTGTGACTCGCGTGAGTTCCGGTCCCAGACCCGCCCCGCGACCATCCTGTTCATGACAGCGATAGCAACCGGTCGCTCGCGGATGGAAAAAGATACGTTCCCCAGCTTCGGCATCGCCCGGGCCAGACAGCAGCTGTAGCCATCTGTCCACAAGTGCCTCAGAGGCCTCTGGAGCGGTTGGAGCGGCCTCTGCAGCAGCTGGAGCCAGTACCTTGGCCAGCAGTTCGCGCCAGGCTGGCGTACGACGCTCGGCCGCTTGCCGCAATTGATCACGTTGTGGGGCGGTGAGCTGAGCACCACGCAGCCCGCGCAAGGCTTCGATCGCTACCACGGGCGACTCGTCGCCAGTCGACCAGCTCAGCAATTGCTCGCGGGCTCCACCCGGCTCATTATCTTCCGCCGACAACCCCATCATCGCCTCGGCTCGCTCCCGGGCACTCCGCTGCGAATTGGCAGCGATCGACAGGAGCAACTTGTGACGTTCAGCCGCCGGGTGATCGCGCAGAGTTCGAATCGCTTCTAAACGAACCGCCGCATCTTCATCCGCCAGCAATCGCTCTAATCGCGCCAGCGTCAACTCGGGATGACTGGGCCGCAGGGTACGCAGCGCCTGACGTCGCACCGTGGGTGCGGCTTGTGGGTCCAACAGCATCCGCACGACATACTGCTCACCCTGCCATTCATCGGTCGGCGATCGTTTCGTGCCGTCGATCATCTCGAGTGCCGCGAGGCAACCTTCGAATAGCTGCCGAGTCGTCGCTCGTTCGCGCAGCGTCTCCTCCAATTGCGGTCGCAAGGTTGTCAGTCGTTCTTCACCAATCCATTGCACGGCCAAAAATCGTACGGCGGGATCCGAGTCTTTCAGCAGTTGTGGAATTCGTTCCCGCGCACGCTCCCCGCCACCGGCTCGCAGCAGCAGCACTCCATTCGCTCGTTCCCCCGGATGCTGCAATTTCGACCAATCGATCGACAGCGGATCGAAGCCGGCTTGCATTAGGCCGTGTCGCGCCGCTTGCTGGATGAACGGGTCAGCATCGAGCAGGCCCTGACGCAAGATCGCTTGCTGCTCCGGTAACTTCATCACTCGATAGGCCGCAGCCCGAACGATCGCCGGTCGACTGGCTGCCGACCAGTCTTTCAAATCGACTAAAGCTCCCTCAGTCGCCTCCAAGGCAAACGCTTGAATCAGCGGCGAAGCAGCGGCCGTCCAGGCCCTCACAAACTGCTGTCGCTGAGATTCCGTCAACTGAGTCCAATGCTCTGCCAAGACTCCTACCGCCACCGCGGGCTGTTCCGACTTCACCAGCAGCTCCAGCAGCTGATCGCGACCCGCGGCACCGCTGGCGGCGAGCCTTCGTGCGGCTGCTGTGCGGATCGCACGGTCTGCCGACTGCAGCGCTTCGCGATCGCTGGCGAGCTTCGTTCGTGGCGGAGCATCCTTGAGTGACAATCGCCAGAGCCGGCCCTGTCCATGCAGTTGGTAGGACTTGTCGACCCAGTCGGTGAAGTAGATCGAGCCGTCGGGAGCGACCGCTACGCCCACGGGCCGAAACTGATCATCACCCACGACCAGCGGTCGACCGGCCGCGAGAAATGAAGCTCCACGAGCCCGCGGTTCAAACAGATCCAGTCGATGATCGCCCCACGAGGTGACGAGTAGATTTCCTTGGTATTTGGCCGCCGGAAGCTGGTCCGATTCATACGCCAGCACGCCACTGGGAGCCTCACCCGTGCCGCTCGCCATCGGCAGCGTTCCGGGCAATTCGCCATTCCAGGCTGTGAATGGGTGAGTGCCTTTGCGTCCATTGCGGAAGCGATAGCCGTAATCACCACCGGGTACCACGTGGATCAAGCGACAGGGCGGCCGCGAATCGGGATCGTTATCCACCGCCCACAGACGACCGACCTCATCGATCGACAGATGAAAAGGATTCCAGAACCCGGTCGCCACCAGCGTCAAATCGCGGCCGTCCGGCTCGCAGCGATAAATGTTCCCACCCTCGCCACCGCCCGCCAGCGATTTGCCATCGGAGCCCACGAGTCGATAGTCGGCGCCTAGGTTTTCGCCAAAACCAAAATAGATGCGGCCGCGAAAATCAAACGTGAATCCCGATAGACCGTTGTGAGGATAATTGCCGGCCGTCAGGAGCTTGGCGAGTGATGTTGTTTCGTCCGCCACGCCATCCTGATCACGATCCCGCAGTCGCAGAATTTCGCTGCGAGTAGCAACGAGCAGCGAGCCATCGCGATCGACGGCCACATTCATGGTGAACTTTAGTCCCTCGTGGAACGTCGACACGCGGTCGGGCTTGCCGTCGCCATTGGAATCGACAAATAGTCGAATGCGATCACTTTTGGGCCCCGAGTAGTTTGCTGGCGGAAAGTGCGTATGACTTTCCACGACAAACACCCGCCCCTGGCCGTCGATCGCCAAGCCCACCGGCGTAACCAGATCCGGCTGCTGCGATATCAGCTCTAGTTGCAGACGATCATCGAGTACTTTGGGAGTGGTGGGAGCGGCCGCTCCCGCAACTTGCCCCAGCGTCAAGCAGACCAAACTGACCAAGCAGGCCCAAGATCGAATCATCGCAGTAGGTTCTCCAGGTCATCCACCAAACGTCCGAAGTGCCGCAGAGCAGTATCCACCGGAGCGGGACTCTCCATGTCGACGCCGGCATCACGCAGCAGGTCGAGCGGAAATTTTGAACAGCCACCCTTCAGGAACGAAAGATAATCTTGCAGTTCTTTCTGGCCACCCTGTAGCACGCGCTGACTCAACGCAATCGCTGCCGACAA
>JBJSXJ010000231.1:0-7444 GCA_046086325.1 Planctomycetota bacterium
GGCATAAGGCACATGAGCTGCCTCCAGAATGCGCACCGTTTTCCGCAATCGTTCATTTACCTTTTCCACGGCGCGTTCCATGCGAGCCCATAACTCGTCCCCCACCACGCTGAATTCGACCATGGCACAACCTCCCCCACATACCGTTGTACTCTGCCAGCGATTGGAGATGAAGGAGGGAATCTGATGGCACGCCACGGATGTACCGTGGGCGAGCTTAGCGGTGCGGAGTTGTTACGACGGACTTAAGCCTCGGTGAGCATCCGCCGAGCGAACTCTAAACGCTCGTCGGCGAGCGACCGACGATCATCGTCACGGGAGATCCGCTGGACTAATCCCGCATAGTGCTCGACGCAATCCTCCCACCTCTCCCGCTCCTCTAACGCCTTACCAGTTTGGAATTCCTGGTCAATCTGATGGTTGTTTACCTCGAGCTCGGCATTCACCAGCATTTGCAGATTGGTATCTGCTTTGTTTGGTGACACTCCTTGATCCAGCAGCACGTTTTTAGCCGCCTGGTAACGCTGATCATCGAGTCTGGTGACCAACGTCTCATCTCCCTCCTCGCTTCCGAACACGACCTCCAGCGCCTGCTGATAGCGACGATCCCGTCTGAGTCTCTGAATTTTCTCCTGTTTCGTCGAAAACACAAACCTTCTGGTCACTTTATAGGCGACAAAGAGACTGATGATTAACGGCCAAACCTGCACTCGATACCAGAACGGCTTCCCATACTTGGTTGCTGGTAAGCCACCAATGAGCGATCGCCATTGATCCTCCCTGGGCTCGATGTGCTGACGTCCGTTCACCAAAAGAATATGGTGCCCCTGCCGCGTCCAAAGACTCCAGCCCATCAGATCATATTGCTCATAGGCAAACGCTACTTCCGTTGTACCTTGGACAGCCATCACCTTAGTGGCTAATTCCACAGGAACCTTTTCATAGACTACGAGACGCGGCCCTTGGTGCCACAAGTCGTTGTTAGCGTTATTCCCATTGTTGAAACGTATGCGGGGAATTCGCGGTATACGCTGAGCCTGCGCATTGCTGCAGAGCCCCAACGTTAGTACCAAAAGCAAACCAGTGACTAGCACCCTACTGATTGTTGTTTTCATCGGTTCATCACCATTCAATTCCTGCCTGGGTGCTCTTCACTTGTTTTTCACCCACTCACCAAACCATCATCCGTCGCCCAGTTCATCCGCCCTGCTTACTGTCGGCGGTGTCGACTGGTCCGCACGCGGACTCCCACCAGCACCATCAAGCCTCCCAGTACCATCACGGAACTAGGTTCTGGCACGGGAGTCGCATAGAAGGCCACCATCAAATACTCCGGCAAGCCTGGCAGATCTTCCACCAGTCCAATGATCGTACCCTGCGAATTATACCCGTCAATGCTGACAAACTTGGCGCTCCTGGGAAAATTGCTGCTATGAAGTTGCGTCCACTGTATGCCATCCCAATGAGAGATCTGACGATCCGAATTCAAGGCCACCATGTCGTTGGCATTGTTGGCATAAAAAGAATAGTAATCGAGCGGCAAGGACGTCACGGATTTGATAGAACCATCTTCGTTGTAAAACACGATCCGCTTGCTCACGAGCGTGTAATTATAAGGATCGTTGGGATCCAGTAAGACATCCTCAACTTTGCAGTAGATGCCGCCGTCCGCAGTAAAGACAGGATCGTAATAAAACAATTCATCGCCAAGTTTTTCTGGATCGCTAAGCCGAGTGTAGTTTGAGGTGCCAATTTTATGAATCTGCATCCCAGTGAACTGAGCCACAAACTCCTCGGGGGTATCGACTAGCACTTCGATGGACCTGAATGACGTCAAGCCATTATTGTTAATACCAATGGGATAGAGATCTAGGTTCCCCAGCTTAGGCAGGTCGGTGACGACGCCATTTGAGTAGACAAACGGGACGACTTCAAACCCTGGTTCGCCATAGGTGCCACGCGCGACAATGCCCAGGATATCGTTGTTATCATTCAGATCTTGAAATGAGAATTGACCGGCGCCCAGGTTGGGATAGGTTATCGATCCATTGACATAAAACGTGGGAACGGGATTGAAGTTCTCATCGTACCCATTCCAAATGACATTCCCCGCGTTGTTGATTTGGTAAAACTTATAGGTAATGTAAAAAAACGGGTTGGAGACACCGAGTAATGTATGGCCCGTTTCGGGGCTATAAATCGAGGTCAGCTGGTTTTGACCAGGCAACGACAGGTAGCCAATTGTCTTGCCACTTTCGGTCAGGTGAGCAAAGTAGCTATCGACAATCCGTTGCCCTTGAAAACTTTGGCCGTAAAAGGCGTGGGTCGAGTACGTCGCACCCGGCACACTCGAACAACTGAAAACCAGTAGCAGCCCCAGCACCGCAGCGCCGCTCCGGACCACCTGCCTGAGGCCACCACAATTCCGATTCCGGACAAACGTAACGTCCATCGCTCTTTCTCCTCAAAAAGCAGAAACGGTTCCCGGGGCCGTAAGTCGACCACGGCTCTCGAAAAAAGGAATCGCAGGCGGGATGCTGACCTGGACAAAGAACGAGAAGTTTTTTTGAACAGCCGGGACGCAAGACGGAGATGATGAGCGGCAGATACTTGGCTTCTGGGTATACGGGCGTCTGGGCGTGAATCTACATCAGACTGCTCGTCATTTGCGATCTTTGATGGCGCGACTCCAAGAAGTAGAACCTCTGCACGCCTGCTCATGAGCATTGCGGCGGGATTTGGAGAGTGAGCTGAGGGGTGAATCACGCTCTGGAAGTAACCCCTCTCCCTAGCCCTCTCCCCAGCGGCTGGGGAGAGGGGACGCGCTGTGCGCAACGCTTTCCCTAGCCCTCTCCCCAGCGGCTGGGGAGAGGGGACGCGCTGTGGGGCTTAATCTTCCGCCGCGCTGCCGTCATCGCACATTTTGACGATCTTGGGATCGAATTGAGCGACGATGTCGACCAAGTCGGCCTGAGCCGCCATGACTTGGTGAATGTCTTTGTAGACACCTGGAGATTCGTCGGCGCCCGCCGATAACACTCGCACCCCTTGATCAGCTAACTGATCACGCACCGACCGCCACTGATAATGCTCACGCGCCGCTCTGCGACTCATGCGGCGTCCCGCACCATGCGACGCCGAATCGAGGCTGGCGGCGTTGCCCTTGCCACGCACGACGAATCCGGGAGTTCCCATCGAGCCGGGAATGATGCCCATCACACCGGCACCAGCCGGCGTCGCTCCCTTGCGATGCACAATCACCTCCTGGCCGCCATGCTTCTCTTTCCAAGCAAAATTATGATGATTTTCCACTCCACCAATAATGCGTGCGCCCAGCAGTCGAGTAACCAGGCGATGGATCACGTCATGATTCGCGGCGGCGTACTCTCCCATCAAATTCATCGCTGCCCAGTATTCCTGGCCCTCGACGGAATCCAGGCTAAGCCACGCCAGATATCCGAATTGCTCTCGATACTTCGCCGGTAATTGATTGCGCGCGATACTGCTGTACGTCGAGCAGACGGCGGCGCCCGATCCACGACTGCCACTGTGGCTCAACAGCGCCGTGTATTCCCCCGGCTGTAATCCCAACTCGGGAGACGCCTGCTGCAGCTTCAATACACCGAATTCCACAAAGTGGTTTCCCGATCCGCTGGTCCCCAGCTGCTTGTGAGCGATATCTTTTTTCTCGCGCGTGATACGGGTGATCGTCCAGTCCTCATCCATCACCGGATGATCCTGTGGTGAAGCATGCTCACTGCCGACGCCAAAGCGAGTGCCTTGCTGAAGCGCATTCTCAAATCGTTGATAACGCTCGGACAGTTCCGAGGGCGGCACATCCACGACCGACAACTTCATGCGGCAGGCAATGTCCACTCCCACGGCATAGGGCACCACGGCATTGTTGAGTGCCAACACGCCGCCGATCGGCAAGCCGTAACCGACGTGAGCGTCCGGCATCAAAGCTCCGCCCACGGCCATCGGTAAACGACACGCCTGCCCCATCTGGGAGTGGGCTGCGGGATCAATGTCCGAGCCCCAGGTGGGATACGGGATACTCGGCAATTCAGCCAGTGACGGGCCTTCTTTCTTACTGTCGATCAGCGCCTGCGCCAGCTCGCCCCAGCCCGGATCGGTGACATAAAGATCGGGGCGAGCGATTAAATCCTTAATCTGCGATTCAATCTCCTTACCGCGCAGTGCCGCTTGCGATGCCAGCTTCGAGATCGTACGAATCGCCGTCGGAATACACCACGCATCCAATCCCAATTTTTCCAGTTGTCGAGCGTTCATCGGCCTTGTAACTCCAGGGTGCTGCCAGTAAGTCACTAAGTAATCGCAATAGGTTCGCTAAGGTCGACAAATAAGCCGAAATTTTTGCCGCATACTCAGAGGTGCGTAATCACTTCGCTGGCCGGATAGCGGACTTTAGCCAGTTGAGCATACTTGTCGTCGGCCGCTCGATACCCCACCGCGCAGCCGACCGACGTCGTATAGCCCTGGTCGCGAATTCCTAGAATCTCGTCGTACTTCGCCGGATTGATGCCCTCCATGGGACACGTGTCGATCCCCATCATCGCCGCGCAGGCCATCAACTGCCCGAGTGCGATATAGACTTGGCGAGCGGCCCAGTCCAAACTGCCGATCCCGCCACTCGCCAAACTCCCGCCCAGCATTTTCCGGAAGCCCGCCAGCGAGTCCGTGGTCAGCCCTCGCACTTCCGCCGTTCGCTGGATGAAGCGGTCGAGATCCCGCTCCTCAGTCGGATGGCGGGCCGCTAATACGATCATGTGCGAGCAATCTTGCGGCTGCGTCTGTCCCCAAGAAGCGGCGGGAAGCTGCGCTTTAAGCTCCGGACTGGTGACGACAAAAAACTTCCAGGGCTGTAATCCAAAGCTGGACGGCGTCAGCACCAACACCTGTTCCAAAACTGCCCAGTCAGCCGCCGAGATTTTCTTGTCCGGGTCGAACTTCTTCGTCGCATAACGCCATTGCAATTGATTTTGAATCTGTTTCCCAGCGATCGGTTGCATGAACGACTCTTCTCTCCACTTAGAACCATAAACCGCAGCGGACGAGGCACCTGCCACGCCCCAGTGCGGCTCACATTCTAGCAACTAGAAGAATCGCGGGAGAGACAACGCTACACGAGTTCTTTCTTTAATACAGAGGTTTTTTTTTTGAAACACAGAGGCACAGAGATCACAGAGAATTCACTTCAATGGCTTAATAATCAATACTCGATCCAGACACCATCACTCCCTCTGTGCCCTCTGTGCCTCTGTGTTTCCATATCCTCTGTGTCCTCTGTGCCTCTGTGTTTCCATATCCTCTGTGCCCTCTGTGCCTCTGTGTTTCCATACCCTCTGTGCCCTCTGTGCCTCTGTGTTTCCATATCCTCTGTGTCCTCTGTGCCTCTGTGTTTCAAAAAACAGTGCCTCTCTGTTCCCATCCATCCCTCCCGCGCACCCTAGGCCCGCGCGAGAATGGCGGGGCTTTCGCGACGCAGCAGCAAACCGATTTGAGCGAACTCTTCAGCTAATAACTCCAGCACGTCATCGACACTGACGACGCCGAGCAGTTTTCCGCCGGGGTCGACCACCGGTAATCGCCGATAGGGCCCAGCGCGCATGGCTGCCAGCGCCTCCTCGATGGTCGCATTCTCGCCAATCGCTCGCGGGCAACTCGTCATCACGTCGCCGATGAGCGTCGTGAAGGGATCGAGTCCTTGAGCCAAGACTTTGATCGCGAGATCGCGATCAGTCACGATGCCGATCGGTTGTCCAGCCTCGTTAACCACGATCAAGCTGCCGACATTGCGAGCGTTCATGCGCGCGGCAGCCACCTGCGTACATTCGCGAGGCTCCGCCAAATCCACTTGCCGCGCACACACTCGATGAATCGACATGCCTCACTCCCTTCACTTTTCCAGCTAGCAAATAACATCACGAACTGATTACCAAACCAGTCTGCAGGGAACTTTACCGTGGCGCTTCTTAATCGACTTGCAACTGTCGCATCCGCTTCCACAAAGTCACTCGACTGACCCCCAGCAACTTCGCGGCAATCGTTCGATTGCCATGGGCACGTTCCAGAGCACCGACGAGTGCTTCCCGTTTCTCGGCGAGTTTCGCGTCAAGCTTGCCGGAGGTATCCAGCGGCAGGGGACCGGGCAAACGTGTCGTGCGGAGATTAGCGGGTAAATCCGTTGCCAGCAGACGCTCGCCGTGCACCTGGGCGGCGGCCAGTTCCACCGCTTCTCGCAGTTGTCGCACATTTCCCGGCCAATCACTGCCGAGCAAACAAGCGATGGTTTCCCAAGCGAGAGTGGCTGGGCGAGCGGACCAGCGCGATTGAAAGCGTTGCAAAAATGCTTCTGCTAACCGTGGAATATCCTGCCGATACTCGCGCAGCGCCGGCAGACGTATCGTGAACGCGCCGATCTGATCGAGCGGTCCGGAGGTGGGTGCGAGCAGGGCTGGCCCCGGCGCGACGTCGTGTGTGAGTGTCATAATCACTCGCACGTGAATCGGCGTGGCCTCAGTGGCACCCATTCGCCAAATCTCGTGATGCTGAATGGTCCGCGCCAGCTTCTGCTGCAACTCGGCACTCATCGCATCCACCGATTCGATGATCAAGGTGCTTTGATAAGCGAGTTCAAAAGCGCCGGTTTTGTCATGAGTTGAACCGGGCAATGCACCTGCGATATGACCAAAGAGCTCGCTTTCCAAAAGCCAGTCAGGAAGCGCCGCACAGTTAACAATCCGTGCGTCGTGAGCCGCTCGGGCACTATGTCCATGGATGTAGCGAGCGGCCAAGCTCTTTCCAGTGCCACCTTCACCGACCAAAATGACCGGCGCGTCACAGGACGCGGCCATGTCGAGTCGTCGCTGCAAATCCTGCATTACGTCGCTCTTCCCCAAGAACTGAAGATCGGACCAACGCTCTGTCGGCTCCTCCGTGGGACCCAAGAGAGGCTGCGGAGCGAGAGACGATTCCTCCGGCGGTCGACTAACCTCCGGACCGAATACCGATTCATGGATGTTCATTGATTAACCCTCCGGTGCATGGTGGACCGGGAAAAAAACGAAACCGGAAACAAGGATCGGAAATGACAAGGGAAATGCGAGCTGAAACAAAACGTCGTTGCGATGCCGGACGGCTTACGCCGTGCCGCTAACTCACACCACGCGATGCCGGACGGCTGACGCCGTGCCGCTAACTCACATCGCACGATGCCGGACGGCTGACGCCGTGCCGCTACCTCACACCGCACGATGCCGGACGGCTGACGCCGTGCCGCTAACTCACACCACGCGATGCCGGACGGCTCACGCCGTGCCGCTACCTCACACCGCACGATGCCGGACGGCTGACGCCGTGCCGCTAACTCACACCACACGATGCCGGACGGCTTACGCCGTGCCGCTAACTCACACCGCGC
>JBJSXJ010000232.1:0-12253 GCA_046086325.1 Planctomycetota bacterium
CGCTACTCGCCCTGTGCTAAGATCTAGGGCTCTAGGGAGCGGAACCATGACGGAAAATGAACATCCGAGTGCTGGACTGCGGCGCGGAATTCGGCGCACCGAAGAGCGTGTGCCCGTGTGCCTGTGGCGACTCGTTCGCCGACTTCTGCCATCGCTGCTTGTAGCGGTGGTCAGCGGTGCCGTGGTCAGCGGAGCGGTGGTGGGGCTGGCAACGGGTGAAGTGCGAGCGGACACGTCGGTCTCGTTTCTAGAAGATGTGATTCCCGTACTCACTCGCTACGGCTGCAACTCGGGAGGCTGTCACGGGAAACTGGCGGGACAGAATGGCTTTCGGTTGTCACTGCGAGGCTATGCACCGGAACAGGATTTCGAGTGGCTAGTGCGGGAGTCGCGTGGGCGCCGCTGGAACGCCGCCGCTCCCAGTGAGAGTCTCCTGCTGAAAAAGGCGACGGGCAGCTCCCCGCACGGTGGCGGTGGACGCTTTGATAGTGCCCACCCGGCCGCCGAGCTCCTCACGCGCTGGATAGCCGCTGGAGCACCGGGCCCGATTGCGGATGAACCCCGCGTTGTGAAGCTCGAATTGACTCCCGCGCACACAACGCCCGCGCTGGGCCAATCGCTGCCCATGCGGACCGTCGCCGTCTACGCGGATGGGCGGCGCCGTGATGTGACCTGGCTCACTCAGTTCTCTGCCGGCGATAGTACGGTTTTGGACGTGAGCGCGGACGGAGTGGTACAGCCGCTGCGGGCCGGTGAATCCGTCGTGCGAGCTACGTTTCAGGGCCAAGTGGAAATTGCTACGTTTACGATGCCTTACCCCGGTACGGCTGCGGCCGACTGGTATGCCGAGCGGCGTAATGCGGTCGATCAAGCCATCTTCGATAAACTGGCCGCCTTACGGATCCAGCCGTCGCCCAGCTGTGACGACTCGACCTTCATTCGTCGAGCGTACATCGACACGATTGGCACTCTGCCAACCGCCGACGAAGTGCGTGCCTTTCTTGCCGATACACGCAGCGATAAACGTGCTCAACTGGTCGAACAGTTACTCGGACGCCCCGAGTTTGTGGACTACTGGGCGCTGATTCTGGGTGATCTGCTGCAGAATCGCAAAGAGCGTGATCATGATGTTCGCGGGACGAAAGGTGTCCGCAGTCTGCATCAATGGCTGCGCACGCAACTGGCTGCTGGTAAAAACTGGGGCGAGATTGCGACTGCCATTTTGAGTGTGACTGGTCGATCGGATGAGCGACCTGAGGTGGGCTACTACATTGTCACCGTGGGCGAGCAGCCCGCGGAAAAATCCGAAATCGGTGATTCCGTCGCGCAGGCCTTTTTAGGTAGTCGCATCGGCTGTGCTCGTTGCCACAATCATCCGCTCGAACGTTTCACTCAAGACGATTACTACCACTTCATCGGTTTCTTCTCGCGTGTCGCCTTGGATCGAAAGCGTCCGGAAGAGGCGGCTACGGAACTCATCATCGGCGACAATAATCTGCTCAACTTGCGTCGCCAGCTGAAGCAAGAGGGCGACAAGCTCGCCATGCTGCAGGCGACGAACGCGGAAGAGAAAAAGGATGCGAAAGCGATCGAAGAGTTACAGAAGCGGATTGCCGACCTCAACACGCAGATGGAAAAGGCTCGACTGGCTCCCGTGGCGGTGCGTCAACCGCGCACGGGAAAAGAATTGGCTCCGCAGTTTCTCGATCGCTCGCCCGCAGCTCTCACCGCCGGCAGTGATCCGCGGGCGGCGCTGGCCAAGTGGCTTGTGCAGCCGGATAACCGGTTGTTTTCCGGTGCGATGGTGAATCGACTGTGGCGACATTTCATGGGGATCGGACTGGTCGAGCCGGTCGATGACCTGCGCGCCACGAATCCACCCTCCAATCAGGCGCTGTGGGATCTGCTCAACCGTGAGTTCGTCACGAATCGTTACGACTTGAAGGCGATCATGCGGCTGATCATGAATTCTCGAGCGTATCAGATGTCGTCGGAAACGTTGTCGACCAATGCGACTGACACGCGTTTTCATTCGCATTACTACGCTCGCCGCATGCCCGCTGAAGTATTGCTGGACGGCATCAGCCAAGTGACTGGTCTGCCGGAATCGTTTCCCGGCTATCCGCTCGGGCTGCGCGCCATCCAGGTGCCGGACCCGGGGGCTGATTCCTACTTCCTCGGACTGTTCGGCCGTTCGGAACGCACCACGGCCTGCGCTTGCGAACGCTCGGGTGAGGTGACCTTGCCGCAGCTGCTGCATTTGCAAAACAATGATGGACTGCTGCAAAAAGTACGCTCCGCTGACGGCCTGTTGGCGGGGCTGCTGAAGCGCGAATCCGATGCTCAGAAAGTAATCGAGGAATGCTATTTGATCACGCTGGGGCGATTCCCAGCAGCAGCCGAAAAGACAACGCTCCTGGGTAGCTTGGGGGGCACGGCCGCGTGGGCCACGGAAGCGGAGCGCAACGAGGCCTTTCAGGATTTGCTTTGGGCTTTACTCAACTCCAAAGAATTCGCCTTTCAGCATTAATGATGGGTACGGGAATCGAGAACGGATAACGAGCCATGTTTGATTTATTATGGGACGGTAATCGCCGCAATTTTCTGCGCGTGGGTGGCCTGAGTAGTCTTGGATTCGGCCTGTCTAGCTGGCTGAGGCTGCAGACGGAGGCGAGTACCTTACAGGCCGCAGAGGCACCAAGCGGTGAAGCGTCAGCCGCATCAGCTGCCCGCACCTCGCGGCGTGCCAAGTCAGTGATTCTGGTCTATCTTGGCGGCGGACTGTCCCATCACGACAGTTTCGATCTGAAGCCGGATGCCATCGCGGAGGTGCGTGGCAAATACCAACCGATTGCCACCAACATTCCTGGTTTGCAGGTTGGTGAGCTGCTGCCACTCATGGCACAGACGATGGACAAAGTTTGTTTGGTCCGCAGTGGAGCTCACAATAATGATCATCATGAGACGGCTACGAACTGGGTGATGTCGGGCCGCTTCGGCTCCGCATTTGGTGACTGGCCCGCCATGGGCGCCGTCGCTGCTCACGAAAGTGGTTTTCCGGGTACTCTGCCACCCTACGTGGCTATCCCTCGCAATCCGTCGTTCACGTGGGAACTGGGGAAGAGTGCCTACTTAGGTGGGCGCTATGAATCGTTCAAGGCGGGTGATCCAAATCAGGCCGATTATCGAGTGCGTGATGTGGCGCAGCAGGAACCGTTACCTGAGTTGCGGGTGCAGCGTCGGCAGTCGCTTCTCAAAACCGTCGATGGATTTGCGCGTCGAGTTGAAGGCAACGATCAGTTGAAGGCCTTTGATCAATTCCAGCAGCGAGCGACGGAGATGGTGCTGTCGGGCGAGGCGCGCGAAGCGTTCGCGATGGAAAAGGAAGCGGCCGCGCTGCGCGATCGTTATGGTCGCACGACATTTGGTCAAAGCTGTTTGCTTGCCCGGCGACTCGTCGAACGCGGAGTGACATTCGTCACGGTCAATTTCGGTGGCTGGGATCACCATGCCAAAATCTGGGATGGACTCGAGAACAAGCTGCCTGATTTTGATCGCGGCTTCTCGGCACTCATGCACGATATGTACGAGCGAGGCTCCATCAACGATACGCTGGTCGTGGTGATGGGGGAGTTTGGTCGGACGCCGAAGATCAATAAAGATACCGGTCGTGACCACTGGGCTCCCGCTGCATCGATGCTCTTTGCGGGCGCCGGTGTGCGACCTGGGCGAGTGATCGGAGCGACGGATAAGGATGGTGGTCAAGTGATTGAGGCCCCAGTCCGACCGGCCGATGTTGCCAGCACCATTCTCGGTTCGCTCGGGATCGATGGCCGGAAGATGTTGCGAACTCCGGATGGTCGCCCCGTAGCGATCCTCGACGAGGGCGAAAGAATCGAGCGATTGTATGCGTAGTTTCATGCTTTACCGCGTGGCGGCTACGCTTGTGATTCTGGTCGGCTGCGCGGTGTATGCCGCAGTCAATGCCGCCGCCTGGTCCGCAGTTTGGGCGCAAGACAAACCCGCTGCCCCAGACAAACCGCCGCGAATCGCTCTGGCGAATCCGCTGGCGGTGATGCCCGGTAGTCCCGTGAAGGTAGTCCTGCGCGGCTGGGACCTGGAGCAAGCGACGGAGATTCGATCGACAAACCCACGCGTGCAGATCAAGCTGCTGGGGAAAGGCAAAGCGGCGGTTCCCAACAAGCAGGATGCCAAACAAGTCGGTGACACTCAATTGGAATTCGAGGTTACGGTGCCTGCCGAGGAGCCGGCTGGTGACACGAAGCTCACCGTCGTCGGTGCCCAGCAAGAGAGTGCCGCCCATATCCTCTTGATTGGCTCACCCTATCCACGCATCGTTGATACCGAGCCGAACGACGGTTTCCGACAAGCTCAGGTTGTTCAGTTTCCGCAGGTTGTTGACGGACAGATTCATGGGGATCAGAACGTCGATCTGTTTGTGTTTGAACTTGCCGCTCCGCAGCAGGTGGTGATCGAAGTTTTAGCGCGCCACTACGGATCGGGACTCGACAGCCTCTTGACCCTATTCAGCGAACGCGGCGTGGTGCTGGCAGCAGTGGATGATACGGTCGCGGCTGCGCCTGGTACGGCGGCTGGTACCGCGCCTGGTGATCAGCAAAAATCAGCGGCGACTTCGCTGAGTGCCGATGCGCGGATTGAGCGGATGTTACCCGCCGGCAAGTATTTTGTTTGTTTGCAAGATGCTTTTGATCACGGAGGCGTCACTCATCCCTACCGACTGATCTTCCGCGCCGCGCCGTAGTTTCCACGACGATTCCCGGCTCTTGATTATCGGCTCATGGCAGCACCATGGGCTTAGTAGTCGGCAATGGAGCCGTCTTTGAGTTTGGCCCCTGGCCATTTGTAGGTCTGTGGTTTGCGCGATTCCTGTTCGAGTCGTTGTTCATCGACTTCGACGCCCAAACCCGGGCCGGGTGGCAGTCCGATATAACCTTCGGCGTCATATTCGAAGGCCATCCGAGTCAGCCCTGGTACATTAAATCCCGCGTTCTGCGGATAGAACTCGTGTATCAAAAAGAACGGGATGGAAGCTACCACATGTAAGCTCGCGGCAATGCCGAGAAATGTAGCCGTGCAGTGAGGCGCCAGGGGGATGTGATAGGCCTCTGCGAGAATGGCGATTTTCTTCATCTGACTGATACCGCCTGTGTGGTTGCAATCCGGTTGCAGAATGTCGATGACACCTTCCTGCAAATAGGGAATCATGCCCCAAATCGTGCGATCTCGTTCGCCAGTCGCTAGGGGAATATTGATCTGCTGCTTTAGGCGTTTGAACACTTCGATATTTCCCGGCACAGCTGGTTCTTCAATAAATAGCAGATCGGATGGCTTGAGTGCGGCGGCCAATTGGATGAGTGTTGCGGGAGGCACGGCGCAGTGCGCATCGAACATTACCACTCCATCGGGTCCCACCTTTTCTCGAGCGCGCGCAATGGCTTGCACCATTCGATCGATATCCGCGGGCGTTCCGGAGTGCTCATAAATGCCATGCGGCGGAACTTTCAAGGCTTTGTCCGTATGATAAACGCGGATCCGATCTCGAGTGGGTCCGCCCAGCAGGCGATAAATGGGAACGTTCCAGAGCTTGCCGGCCAAATCCCAGAGCGCGATATCGATGGCGGCGATTGAATGCACCATCAGAGCTCCCGCTCGCATGTCGCGGTGCGCTCGAAATAGTTTCTGCCAAATATGTTCGATCCGAGTGGGATTCTCACCTGCAAGCAATTCAAACAGCGATTCCACCAGCACCTTGGCAGGCCGCGGATCAACACCCTTCAAATCTCCCCACCCGCTGATGCCATGATTCGTCTCAATCTTGAGATAAACCACGGGCCCCACCCAGTAGGTCTTCAAAGCGGTAATGCGAATGGTCGACGAGCGGTCGACGACTTGGCTGGCCGGATTCTGCTCGTCCGCTACCGCTCGCTGCGCCCAAGCAAAACCAGCTGCCGCACCCATGCCAGTCAACAAATCGCGCCGGTCAAAACCATGCTGGGGAGAAAGACGATGAGGCATTTCAATCGCTCCGGCAAAAACGAAACAGAATCCAGTTCACGCCCACGCATTCATGTTGCATCCAAGAAGCTGGATGAGTTATGCTAACAAAACTTCAGGAGGACTGCTGGTATGTTGTCGATTTATGGAGCTCCAAAACGGCTGTGTGACGGGATCACGCGCCGGGACTTGTTGCAAATTGGCGCCTTGGGCGTGGGTGGGTTGGCTTTGCCCGATCTGCTGCGTGCGGAGTCGGTTCGCGGCAGTTCGTCCAAGAAGGCGGTCATCATGATCTACATGTGCGGTGCACCGCCGCATCAAGACATGTATGACCTGAAGATGGATGCGCCCGCCGAGGTGCGTGGTGAGTTCCAGCCGATCGACACCAACGTGCCAGGCATTCAAATCTGCGAGCATTTGCCGCGGCTGGCGAAAATCATGGACAAGTTGGTCCCGATCCGCTCGGTTTACGGCTCGCCCAACGGCAATCACGATTCCTTCATTTGCTATACGGGGCGATCGTTTGTGCAGCAGCCGCCCGGCGGCTGGCCAGCCGTGGGGGCGGTGTTGTCCAAACTTCAGGGAGCGAAAACTCCCGGTATGCCGCCGTTCATTGGTCTTTCGCCGAACGCCGGACATCCTCCTTACGGTTCGCCCGGTTTACCCGGTTTTCTCGGACCCGCTCATGGTGCGTTTCGGCCGAATGGTGAAGGACGCTCCGACTTGCAGCTCAACGGCATCTCCGCTGATCGACTCACGGATCGTCGGCAGTTGCTCGCGAGTGTCGATACGATGCGTCGGGAATTGGATCACAGTGGCCGCTTCGAGGGGCTGGATGCATTTACGCAGCAGGCGCTCGGGGTGCTCACATCGAGTGCGCTGGCTGAGGCCCTGGATGTGTCCCGTGAAGATCCCGCCGTGCGGGCTCGCTATGGTCAAGGCGATCCCAAGAATTACGGCGACGGTGCTCCCCGCAATCTGGAGCACTTCTTAATTGCACGTCGATTGGTGGAGGCGGGTGCGCGCTGCGTCACGCTCAACTTTGGACGCTGGGACTTTCACAGCCAGAATTTTTCCGAGTTCAAGAATACGCATGGTCCGCAGTTTGATCAGGGCCTGAGTGCGCTGGTGGAAGATTTACATGAACGCGGATTGGACAAGGACGTGTCCGTCGTGGCGTGGGGCGAGTTCGGTCGCACTCCGATCATTAACAAGGATGCGGGCCGCGATCATTGGCCACAGGTTGGTGGAGCATTGTTGGCGGGTGGTGGCATGCGCTGCGGGCAGGTGATTGGAGCGACGGATCGCCTGGGTGGTGAGCCGACGGAACGCCCGGTGCATTTTGCCGAAGTGCTCGCCACGCTCTATCAGCGACTGGGTGTCGATGCCAATGCGACCACCGTGCGGGACCTCACCGGTCGCCCACAGTATCTGGTCGACAAGTATCGTCCGATGCCCGAACTGATTTAGTTCGCCTGCAGCCATTCCCATTTCGAGAGTTCGTACGTGCGGTCGAGCTTCGCCCAGACGACCGCTTGTGCGCGTCGTACCTGGCCGCCGGTTTTCACGTCCATTTGCAGGCGGAAATTGCGGCCAGCCACAATCTGCACTTCGGCTTTGGTGACCTTGCCCAGCTCCAGTTTGGGACGGTCTGGATCGTTCTTGGCCTGCGCTTGGACGGCAAATTCCGCCGCCGCAATCGCATCTTTATCAGTCACCGCGATCGGCCGATAACCGCCGACCACTTGCGCGTGACTGGGGCGCGCCAGCAATAGCCCATCGAGCGATAGCCCACCCAGGGCCAGCACGAGATACATGGAAAGCCGAAACGAGTGTCGGATGAGGGAGGTAATACGAACCTGGGCGGTACTGCCAGCCATGGAAGGACTCCTGTTGAATAAGGTGCTGCAGCATAGCGTGACGGCAGTCCGCGATGCAATCAAGTTGTCCTAACGAGGTTGTCGGAGACCGACGAGTTCCAGCAAAATGAGGGCGTTCGTCGTCGGCGATAATCCGGGTCGCATGCGATAGTCAAAGGTCATGGATCGGGGATTGTGCGAGTCTCCCAGCGATTCACGAAAATGGGTCAGCTGACACTGCTGGGAAAGCTCTGGGCATTCCGCCAGCTCCAGATCATGTGTGGAGATGGCACCGATCGCGGACTGCTGCAATAAGTGCCGCAGAATCTCGACCACGGCCATACGACGCTCGGCTGAATTGGTCCCCTGCAGGATTTCATCGAGCAAGTAGAGCACGAGCGGCCCGTCGGCCGTAGCTTGACGAGCATGATCAACGACTTCTTTGAGTCGCAGTAATTCGGCGAAGAAGAACGACTGTCCGTCAGCCAAGGAATCTGCCACTCGCATGCTGGTGCGAACATCGAGATAGGGAAGCGTCAGCTGCTGTGCGCACACCGGACCACCGGCTTGAGCCAGCAGCACGTTGACACCGACTGCTCGGAGCAGCGTGCTTTTTCCAGACATATTGGATCCCGTGACCAACAGAAATGTACCAGGCGGACCGAGTTCCACATCATTGGTCACTCGTACCTGCTGCGGCAATAGCGGATGACCGAGCCCGTGGGCGACGAGTTTTTTACCGTGTGGGTCGATGGTGGGAAAACACCACGTTGGTTCGTCATGGGCGACGGTGGCCAGCGACGTGAGTGCTTCGAGGGTACCGATGGCGGTCAGCCAATCGGCGACATGGCGTCCCTCGCGTCGTTGCCAGCGTTCCACCAGCGCCAGCAGATGAAACTCCCAGAGAAACAGCCAGTTCAGGATGAGTGCCAGGAGGCTCAAGAGTCCCGCTCGTCGTAGATTGGCCACCACCATGAGTTGATGAAGCGTTGCCAGTTGCTGTAGTCCCGCTGCCGCGACCTCTCTCAAGTCGCTTTTTCCGAGCGGCAGCGTGCCGACCTGAGCGGGCAATTGCAGAGCGACCTGGAGCATCGACAGGTAGTGACCAACTTCGTCTCCCCGACGACTCACGCGATCAAAAACCTCATGGATCGAGCCGGTGTACAGGAAGCAGATCAGAAAATGAACCAGCAGCAGCGGGATGGCAACGGCAGCGATCAGCGGCCACGAAACGAGTTGCAGGGTGAGGCCGATGGCGCCGGTGATCAGGATCAGCAGCATTAAGACGGAGAGCAGCCGGACGGCGGTGAGTAAGCGCGGCCGTGCCCCGAGCCAAGTCGAGCCGGTGGCCCATTCCAGAAATGCTCGACCATTCGTAGCACCCTCACCGAGTCGACTGGCGTGTAAGCAAAGCGTTTCGCGCCACTGATCCTCTTGGGCCAGTCGCTGTACGACGTGTTGTCGCGCGGTGATTGTGGCCGTAAATTCGGCAGACGACGCCCCTTCTCGGTCGGCTGGCAGAAGCCAATGACGCAGCGTGTCACGCCCCAGAGGAGTCTGTGCGAGACTCAGCCAGTGAAAAATCGAGCGGGGCCCATCGAGGTCAAGATCGCGGGCGACAGCGGGGTTCGCACCGTGATCAACGGGCGGAATGGCCACCTCGCTCCAGCGACGCTGACGTCGCGCCAATTGCTGTTCGTAGAAACGCTGCCGATGCTGAGCTTGCGTGAGATTCTCCAGCAGCCGCTCGTGACGCTGCGCTAGCCAAATGACAAGCAGTCCCAGTGGCAGCAACGACCAGCCCGGTAGAGCGCCGATATACCAACCGATACCAGCTACCAGCAGCAGCAAGCTGGCGATTCCGCGCGCCGCGTTCCAATATCGATCGGCCTGTGTGAGTTGCCGCCGAACGGTCGCCGCTTGTTCAATCCGAGAGCGATAATCCAGTTCGATGGCATCGAGTTGGGCCATAGGTCGAAGATACCTTAGAGATCTGGTGGAAGGATTTCGTCTCAGCGACCAGCGATCGCTGCTCGCTCGGCATCCGTTAATAAGCGGGAAAAGACGGCGATTTCGTCGAGTCGGCCTTCCCAGTTGTCCTGATTGTCCGCTCGACCACCAAAATACCACGTGTCGGCTGGAGGTGCTGAACCGAGCTGCGGTGTGCGTGTGGCCTGCGCGGGCGATGGCGGATTAGGACTCGTAATTTCATTCGCCCTTGCGGTCGGGGACTGCTTGGCGGCGGGGAGTTCGAATTCCAGTTCGGGCTGCGGGTTGCCGTTTAGATAGAGACGTCGATGGCGGCCTTCGCGGACCAGCAAGAGATGATTCCAAGTCCAGCGCTCGATCACGGTTCGTCCGACGACGAGCGGCGTTTTTTCATCCGCGCCGATTTGGAAAATCAGTTTACCAGAAGTTCCGCCGCGAGTTCCTCCCAGCCCAACATGCTCGCCGTAAGGGCTGCGTCCCTGTGGGTGATCGTTGGAAAGGAGCCAGCCCGTGATGTCACGCGCGTCGCTGGGCATGCCATTCCAGAACCAGAGCGAGCAGGAGAGTGTCGACGAGAGGTTTTCGAGCTGGGCATCGATACGACCGCCGGCAAAATGTGCACAGCGATTCGTTTCCTCACCCAGGTTATACCGTTTGGATTGAGGGCCCTCGAGAAAGAATACGACTCCCGGTTCATAGATCGCATGACGACGAAACGGGGAACTATCAAGCACTCGACGGCCCCCAAATTCATCCAGTCGCCAGTAGGCTTGTGGTTGAGCGGCCAACGTGGCGACGGCTGCGGGACCACGACTTTGCTGATAGAGTCGGCGCGGCTGGGCGGTTACTTGTTCCAGGAGATCGAGTAACTGGGCGGTGATTTTCGGTTCGGCTTCAACCTCCAGACCAGCAGACCGAGCGGGCCAAGTGTTGTAGCCGCCGAGTAGATGTTGTTCGGGCGGTGGGATATAGCCGTCACCGCCGTTGGCCAGTTCGATGACCATCGTTTGGGTGAGCGGGCTTTGTAGTTTGAGTTTGAGTCCGGTGAGGGCGTAGGTTTCATTCGGGGTGGTAGCAATTGCGATTTCACCCAGCCGGATGGCTTGCAACACAATTTCGGTGCTTTGTCGCTCGTGCAAGATTACCTGTTCACGAGCATAAACCTCTTCGGTTGTCTTGGGGGAACGCTGGCCCATGTCGGCGACGATGCGCTGCGCCCATTCCAATCGCTGCTTATCCGGCACTCGATATCGCAACCGCAAGCGGGCTTCGGCCATCGCCACGTCGGCCTGCTGCTGATAGCGGATTTGACGGTGAGCTTCCTGGGCGATGGTGACAAGTCCGGCGGTGTACGACTGCAAGGTGGGAGCTTGCTCTTTGGGTGGTGCGGGGCGTGTGTAGTCTCGTCGCCAGATGTCGCCACTGCAGCCATGGGACATGATGGCTACGAAGGGTGGCTGCCCGGCTGGAACTTGGTCCGCCAACTGCGCTTGAAATGACTCGCAAAAGAGTCCGAAATAATCTGCATGCAGCGGCTCGACACCGGAAAAATAATGCATCGAAAAATTGGCTAAAAGGGCGATGGGAGCGCCATCGAGTGCTTGGAAAGCGATGAGCGACAGATCGGGATCCTTGGGACCAGACTCCCCGGTGACTTGATCGAGATTGGCACCGGCATGCATGTTGGCGCGAAGTGTGGGATTGCCAAAGGGATCGAGTCCAATTCGGTCGGGGCGAATGATCCAGCGGCGGAGGGCGGTGTAATCCGAGGCATTCTTAACCGCCCAGCCGACGCGAGCTGGCCGCAGATTCTTTTCGGCTGCGGCGATGGCGACCGCCAGTCGTTCACGCAGATAGGGAACATAGGTGGGATCCGCATCCGTCCCCAGGCAGCCCATAGACGCGGGTGCCGTGTGCGTGTGGGTGGCCGAGATCATCATCCGCGGTGGACGAATTTTCGTTCGTTCAGCAGCCAGCAGCTTGGCCTCATCCAGCAGTTCGCGCGACATCATACAGCTATCGACGACCACCAGCGCCAGCCGCTCGCGGCCATCATCGACCACAATCGCGCGGGCGTAGAGCGGGGTGACCGCTTTGTTCGCGGAGTTGCTGGTCATGCCTCCATTGACCAGCACCGGGTATTGCAAGGGCGTGACATCCGTCATGGCGGCGCCGACTTGCAAATCAGCTCGAACACTCTGGGACCAGCCCAAAAGCAAGATGATTCCACCCAGGAGGGTAGCCCAGCTATTGGATGCAGTGGGGGTGTTCATTCGGGTACCGGCGGCTGGTGGCAGAGGTGTAGGCATGATGGTGCTAGTCGTTTTCGTAGGCAAATGGCTAAAAAGAAATAATTCTGTTCTGGCCGG
>JBJSXJ010000233.1:0-66843 GCA_046086325.1 Planctomycetota bacterium
GACGCATGAGCAGCGGCAGCAGGAGGTGCGGCGTGAGCTGCAGGCGGGCGAGATGGTGGTGGAGCGTCCGCTGGCGTTGCCGCCGGTGCTGGAGCGTTTGGGGGTGAACGCCGAGGAGTGGGATTTTGCGATGCGGGTGACAAGTCGTCGTTTTAATCGGGAGCTGGAGATTATGGCGGCGATGTTTGCGGAGGCTCATCGGCGGACGAAGGAGCGGGGTGGCGGCTCGAGCCGATCGGGGTGATGGCGGTTGGCGTCGGCGGATGCGGGGGGGTGCGCGCGGGTGCGGCTTCAAAGCTGAAGCCACCGAGCGATCAGAATAGCCGACGGCGAAGAATTGGTAGCCGAAACGGCGTCCGCGATCAGGACTGCGTCGTGGTGCTCTAATTTTTTGTTCGATGAACATCGAGCGAGGGTGAGGTGCGCGCCGAAGGCGTCCCGAAGGGAAAAAGAGCCCGTTTGGCATCATCCGAAGAGAGTGTTTTAGGCAGTTTTGGTGCCGCAGAGTAAGTGCGACAGTCAGCGAAGTGAAAGAAACGCGATAAAACCAAGAAAAAGGCTAGGCAATCCAGGGTCAAAGCAGCAAAGTCAATGGCGCGGTGGCAGGCTAATATTAAGGTTTGGATAACTGCCGGCTCGCTTGCATTCATCATCGTCGGGTTCCAGAATAAGCCGCCGATCGATGGTCTCCAACTGGATTTCATAGTTCGATGCCCTGGTCGATCGCCCCAGTCAATTGCGAAACAATTCCAAGACCATCTCTTACACCTCTTAGTTCCTCAATAGAAAGCAGCGGATTATGCGACTTAATGGATTTCAAACGAAACGCCTTGCCTCGACTCTTTGGAGCTGCTTGAGCGCTCTAGTGTTAACCTGCTTAGCTATCAATGCTTGGGCCAAAGGACCTGCAATCACGGATCCCACAAAGGCGGATGCCGACTACGCTCTGCAGGGCGAATACGAAGGCATCATCAAAACGGATGACGGCGATGTTAAATATGGTGCTCAAATCATCGCTCTGGGACAGGGCAAGTTTCACGCAGTCGGTTATCCCGGTGGACTACCGGGTGCCGGTTGGAACGGTGGCCCTAAACTCGAAATGGATGCCGAATCCAAAGACGGTTCGGTTGTCTTCCGAGGCGACCAAGCCACCGCCACGCTTAAAGCCGGCACCATCACAGTCGCTGCCGACCAACAACAACTCGGTACCCTGAAAAAAGTCGAACGAAAAAGCACCACACTCGGTGCCGCTCCACCTCCTAACGCGATTATCCTCTTCGATGGCAAAAACACGGATCAATGGGAAAACGGGCGACTCGAAGATGGACTCCTAATGCAAGGAGTCACCAGCAAACGCAAATTTGGCAGCCATCAGCTTCATATCGAGTTCCGCTTGCCTTACCAACCCGAGGAACGTGGTCAGGGTCGTGGCAATAGTGGAATCTACATGCAAGGCCGCTACGAAACCCAGATGCTCGATTCTTTTGGTTTAAGTGGCGAGCACAATGAGTGTGGCGGCATCTACTCTGTCAAGAAACCTGATGTCAATATGTGCTTCCCGCCGCTCACTTGGCAGACCTATGACATCGATTACACTGCCGCAAAATTTGACGCCGCTGGTAAACTGGTCACTAATCCGCGCGTCACGGTCAAGCACAACGGGGTTGTCATCCACAAAGATGTCGAATTACCCGGCGACCGCTCGACCACCGCCGCGCCCTCCGGACCTGGCCCTGCGCCCGGGCCCATCTTCCTGCAAGATCACGGTAACCCCGTCCGATACCGCAATATCTGGGTCGTGGAAACAAAGTAGGATTTGCTGACTAACGAAGGATCATGTAATGTTCCGGCAATCAACGAGCTCACCGACTGTGATTCCTGATCACAGTCCCACCCACAGGAGCGTCTCACGATCTACCCGCGCAACGGATAGAACGCGTCCAAGACTCTCCATCACTCTGCTCGCTCTCTCATCGATTGCCGTTAGTTCCATCTTTCTTCACTCCATCATCAATAAAAGCAGTGCGGCGGATACCTCCGCACCCACTACCACCGGACTCGCTAGGCCAGTCGCTACTGCAGCAGCCGATGCGACCGGCAGACAACCGCGCTTGGTGGTCGTCATCAGTGTTGACCAATTGTGCTACGAATACCTCGAACGCTTTCGAAACAATTTCACTCCAGATGGTTTCTTTCAGCGCTGTTCCAACGAAGGCACTTGGTTCACAGAATGTCATCATCGCCACGCCTACACCGTAACAGCACCCGGCCATGCAGTCCTCATGACCGGCAACTATCCGGGACCACTCGGTATCATCGATAACACCTGGTATGACCGTCGACTCGGCAAAGAGGTGTATTGCGTCGAGGATTTAAATTACCCCATCGTAGGCACTCCACCCACCCAAGCTGAACTCAAAGGTGTCTCACCTCTCAAAATGCATGCTGAGACCGTCGGCGATGTGCTTAAAAGAACCACTGGTGGCCAAGCCAAAGTATTTGGTGTGACGCTCAAAGATCGGGCAGCCGTATTGATGTCCGGCAAACAAGCTGACAGCGCCTACTGGTTTGACCCCAACTCAGGAAATTGGGTCACTAGCCGCTACTATCGAGCCGCTCTGCCTGACTACCTCATCCAACTCAACGAAGGTGATACCGCGAAATGCTACGCGGGCAGTCGCTGGCAATTGCTTTACCCTGCAGAAAAATACTCTCCGCGACACGCTGACGACGCTCCTTTTGAAGGTAACTACGAAAAACTAGGACGCGCTTTTCCTCATGAATTTGTCTCGGAAACAAATACTCAATATTATAAACAGATTCTCTGTTCACCCTTTGGTAATGAGATGACGTTGCGAGTCGCTCAACTGCTCATCGAACGAGAGCATTTAGGGCAAGATGAAATTCCTGACATCTTGAATCTCGGTTTTTCCGCCAATGACTACGTGGGACATAATTTCGGTCCTCATAGTTTAGAAGTCGAGGATATCACATACCGCACCGATCTCTTGCTAGGAAGTTTCCTACGAATGCTCGACGACAAAGTCGGCGTCGGAAAATGGGTTTGTGTCTTATCCGCTGATCATGCTGTCACACCCATCCCAGAATATGCACAGACGATCGGCCTACCCGCTCGTCGTAACCCCCTCGGAGACCTCGCAAAACTGCGCACCAAAATCGAACAGACTCTGGTCGATAAATTCGGTCCACCGCCAACTGCCAACACGTACTTAGAACGATTGACCTCGCGCGAGCTCTTTTTGTCGACCCGTCTGATTGAATCGGTTGAGCCCACTCAGGTCGCACAATATCGAACCATCGCTCGCGATTGCCTCGCCCAAGAAGCCGGCGTCGCACTAGCATTCACTCGCGAGGAATTGATCAGCTCCGACCGAACAGCCGCTGACATTCCAGCCGCTCACATCGCCCCACCCCTGCAAAACCTCATCGCTACCGGCTCTGAACCACTCTCACTCTTCCGTCGCTCCTTTAATCCTCGACTTAGCGGCGATGTAGTTTTCTGTCTGCCCCCCTACTGTATCCAAGGCTCGACGCCAGCCACGCACGGCCTACCCTATCGCACCGACTCTCATGTACCCCTGCTCTGGATCGGAGCTGGCATTCGCAAACAACAGCGACTCGATAACCCCGTCGGTCCCGCACAAATCGCCGCGACGCTCTCGCAGCTACTCCAAATACCGCCACCAGCTCAACATGTCGCCCCGCCGCTCCCTGATTTACTATCACCCTAGCGCCACAGAACTCGACTAAAGCCGAGATCCCATCACGCAGTAACAATACTAAAACAGCTTCACAAAGCGCTCATAGGCGTAGTCCCAGGGCAACGGCTGCTGCGGGTAGTATTCCTCCACCGCAAAACTATGCCGGATGACGTCGCGTGCTTGTGCGATTGAACCAACGTCACCACTGGCCACCGCTTGCAACATTACATTGCCGCTCGCCGTCGCCTCAATCGGGCCAGCCACCACTCGTCGATTACACGCGTCAGCCGTCATCTGACAGAGTAGTTTGTTTTGCGTACCACCACCGACGATGTGAATGGTGCTGATATGACCACCGACGAGTTGTTCAAGCCAACCAAGCACCATGCGATACCGCAGCGCTAAACTTTCCAGCGCACAACGTATCACCGCACCCACGGAGTCGGGTGTGGGCTGTTTCGTGCGGGCACAGAATTCTTTAATCGTCTTGATCATGTTCGTCGGTGCCACAAAGTCGCCATGATCCGGATTGATGAGCGAGAGCAGCGCCGGGGAGCGTTCCGCCAATTCCACCAAATGTGACCAGCCATACTCATGGCCCTCCAGCTTCCAGAGTCGACGACACTCCTGCACCAGCCACAAACCCGCAATATTTTTCAGTAATCGAGTCGTTCCGCCCACTCCACCTTCATTGGTGAAGTTCAATTCTCGACAGCGATCATTCACAATCGGCTCGGGAACCTCCACACCCATGAGCGACCAGGTCCCGCTGCTGATGTAACACCAATCCGGTCTCTCGCCCGGTCGACTGCTCGCCGGTACCGCCATCACCGCACTGGCCGTATCGTGTGTACCCGGCAACACCACCTGTACGTTACGCAGACCTGTGGCCGCTGCCACACTCGCACGCAACGGCCCCAGGCTAGTTCCCGGCTGCACCAGCTCACCAAGAATCCGCTCGGGCAATTCCAAACGCTCAAACAGATTCTTACTCCACGCGCGAGTCTTCGGGTTAAGAAACTGAGTCGTCGATGCGTTGGAATACTCGTTCGCCTTCTCACCACTCAACAACCAGTGGAGCAAATCGGGCATCATCAGAAACGATTCCGCGACCTCCAGCAGCGGCGACTGCGCATACTTCATCGCCAACAACTGGAACAACGTGTTGAACTCCATGAACTGCACACCAGTCTCCGCAAAAACCTCAGCTCGACTGATATCAGCAAACGCTCGATCGAAAATGCCATTCGTTCGTCGATCACGATAGGTGTAGGGATTACCCAGCAGTTCATCGCCACGACCGAGCAGCCCAAAATCTACGCCCCAAGTGTCCACTCCCACACTAACAATCTGCTCTCCAAACCGACTGGCCGCCGCTCGCAATCCTTCCTGAATGCGAGTCCAAAGACTGAGCAAATCCCAGTACAGTCGATCAGCAGCGGCAATTCCACCATTTTCAAACCGATGGACTTCATCCAGGGTGAGGCGAGTGCCATCGAAACGCCCACCCACCACTCGCCCTCCCGACGCACCTAGATCGACGGCAAGATAAAGCTTATCAGCCATGGTTGGTCACTCGATTTGACTTGAGAGAAAGAGTTCCTGTAACGGAGCGAACGGTCTGTTTAGCGACGAGCTCGCGGGTGCTTCAGCGGCAGCCAATTACCCGCAGCAGCACTCGACGCCACACATTGCTCGATGAAGTACATTCCTTCGACGCCATCAAAGACGTTGGGATAAATCGTATCGCGTCGTTCAAAAGGCTTACCGGTGGCACGCAAAATCATGTCATCGTACGCGGCCCGATAGATATTCGCGAAGGCCTCGAAAAACGCCTCCGGATGGCCGCTGGGCAAGCGGCAGGCAGCTTTGCCAGAGTCATTCATGAAGGGAGCATTGGGATCGCGCGTGTACAACCGATGGGGCTCACCATTGCGACGCACCACCATCACATTCGGCTCTTCTTGACGCCACTGAATCGCACCCTTCGTGCCATCAATTTCGATGAATAAATCGTTTTCGCGACCATGACTGATCTGCGACGCAGTCACCGTACCAAGTGCTCCATTGTCAAATCGAATAACTGCCGTGCCATAATCATCCAGCGCTCGACCTTCCTCAAACGAGCGCAAGTGTGCGCTGACGTCGGCTGGAATAAGTCCCGTCATGTACCGAGCGAGATTGTAGGCATGAGTCGCAATGTCACCGAAACAGCCCGCCACACCGCTCTTCTTGGGATCGGTTCGCCAAGATGCCTGTTTTTGATCGCTCAGCTCCAAGCGAGTACGTAACCAGCCTTGAATATAAAAAGCGCGAACCGCATTGATCTCACCCAACTCACCACTCAAGATCATCTCTCGAGCCTGGCGAACCAGGGGATAGCCGGTGTAGTTGTGCGTCACCGCAAACACCACGTTCGACTTCTCCACGACCTTCACGAGCTCTTCCGCTTGCGCGAGATCGAACGTGAGTGGCTTGTCGCAAATGACGTTGAATCCCGCTTCCACGGCCGCCTTGGCGATTTCAAAATGCGTGTGATTGGGAGTGGTGACCGAAACGAAATCGATGCGCTGTTCGGCAGGTAATTTATTCTCCGCCTGAAACATTTCCTGATACGACCCATACGCGCGTTCCGCAGCGATATCGTAATCCGGAGCCGACGCCTTCGACTTCTCGGCACTCGACGACAACGCTCCGGCGACCAGTGCAGCGCGGTTATCCAGGACCGCCGCCGTCGCGTGCACTCGACCAATAAACGAACCCTGCCCGCCACCGACCAGAGCCATTCTCAGTTTGCGATTTAATGCGCCATTGGTTGCCATGAGGTGAATCTCCGCGAAATTAAAGAAACTACAGCTGAAAATCGTGGCCTGGCCAGAGATCAACTCGAGCCGTGAGGCGGAAGTGTAAACTACCGCCGCCCGCTTCCACAACCGCCGAGAACCGCCGATTCACACGGATTCACGCCAGCCAAAAGCTACCCCTAATCCAGCACCACGAAAGTCTGGCACGATAACGGTGAAACCAGTACCATACCGACTGTGGGACGAATCGATGGCCGAGCAAAAAGCCTCCTGAGGAGCAGTATCATGTTGCGCTGGTTGAAAAAACGATCGCGGTTGGCGTTCGCAAGTGGATTGAGCGTGGGACTGTTGATAGGAGCAGGCATGCTCGTCGGCGCCTGGGCCACTCGTGTTCAAACTCCCGCCCAACTGCCGTTTCCCAGTTTTCCGCTACCTAGTCAGGTCAATGCTGCCGGCTCGCACGGCGGCCTCAGCTTCGCCATGTGCACCGGTCCTATTTATGAAGGGATCGAAGGCCTCTTCATCCTCGACTATCTCAGCGGTGAAATTCAGTGCTGGGTTCCGAATGGTCGCAGCGGTATGCTCGGCGGTTTGTACAAGCATAATGTGATGGTCGACCTGGGCGTGGAAGCGGGCAGTAATAACAAGCCCTCATTCGTCATGGTGACCGGGGCCTTTAGTTTGCGGAGCGGATTTGCCGGCAACGTCCGCCCGGCCGAGTGTGTCCTGTATGTCGGTGATGTGAACACCGGCGCCTGGGTGGCCTACATGATTCCCTGGGACCGCACCATCGCCAACATGGGTTCCATGCAAGCTGGGAAGCTGGTTAAGGTCGGCGGCGGACGCTGCCGCGATCTCGCCATTCGCGACTAAACGGCAACAGTCTTTCACGCTACTCGGTGACGCATTCATCATCCGTCACGCTTCCCTCCAGTTTCCTTCCAACGCTGACGGCTCAGTATGCAGGTAATCTACAATGGCGCCCCGCGTGATCTTTCACCGGGCGCCACGGTCTCGGTACTGCTCGCCGAATTAAAACTGGCTTCGCGGCCAGTAGCCGTAGAAGTAAACGGCGACGTCGTGCCTCGTGAACGTCATGCTGCTGTGACGTTGCAAGCAGGTGACCGAGTGGAAGTCGTGACATTGGTGGGAGGTGGGTAAGTCTGTGACTGAACGAACGGCGACAGCCGAAAAAATTCTGCGCCTGGGTACTCATGAACTACAGAGCCGGTTGATTGTCGGCACGGGACGTTACGAGTCGTTTGATATGATGCGTCGATCGATCGACGAATCGGGAGCTGATTGTTTGACCGTCGCCGTGCGTCGCGAGCGTCTGCATGACGGGCAAGGCAATAACATTCTCGATTTCATCGACCTCGACCGTTACATCCTGCTCCCCAACACCGCTGGCTGCTATTCGGCCGATGATGCCATTCGCTGTGCTCGACTGGGCCGCGAGATTCTGCGAGATCTCGGTAACCCAGGTGCCGACTGGGTGAAACTCGAAGTGCTCGGCGATAGCAAAACCTTACTCCCTGATCCACTCGCCACCCTCACCGCCACCGAGCGCCTCGTGCAGGACGGCTTTCAAGTGCTCTGTTACACCAGCGATGATCCGGTGATCGCACGTCGTCTGAAGGAAGCTGGTGCAACAGCGGTGATGCCTGCCGGAAGCCCCATCGGTTCCGGACAAGGAGTCCTAAATCCCAACAACATTCGCATCATCCTCGAATACCTCAAAGACGGCGATCCGGACTATCCAGTGATCATCGATGCCGGCGTGGGTACGGCGAGTGATGTCGCGTTTGCGATGGAACTAGGAGTTGATGCCGTGCTGCTCAACACCGCCATTGCTCACGCGCAAGACCCAATCGGCATGGCTCGCGCAATGCGCTTGGCGTGTGAAGCAGGACGACTGGCGAGTCAATCGGGGCGCATTGCTCGCCGACTCTATGCCACCGCCAGCAGCCCGCTAGATGGTACAATCGTGACCCCGCCGCGCTGGAGTCGCTGACCGACCAGCGATTTATTTCTTACCTCCGGGAGTGATTTCCGATGAGCCTGCTGAATCGATGGCGTCCGTGGAGTCTCGCTATGCTTGGTTTAGGCCTGGGCCTCATGACTACTGGTCATCGGCCAGCTGTCGCAGACGAAGCGCCCAAGCAAATCCGAGTGGGCATCATTGGACTTGATACGTCTCATGCAGTCGCCTTCACCAAGATTCTGAACAAAGAAACTCCCGGCCCCGAAACGGCAGGGGTGCGAGTTGTAGCGGCCTATCCCAAAGGAAGCCCGGATATTGAATCGAGTGTCTCGCGGGTACCGGGCTACACGGATGAAGTACGCAAGCTGGGCGTTGAAATCGTCGATTCGATTGATCAACTACTCACCAAAGTGGATGCCGTGCTGCTGGAAACCAATGATGGGCGACCGCATTTGGAACAGGTTCGACCGGTGTTGAAAGCGGGTAAGCCAGTCTTCATTGATAAGCCGATTGCGGCGTCTCTGGCCGATGCCGTCACCATCTTTGCGGAGGCGAAGGCGGCCGGTGTGCCACTTTTTTCTGCCTCCTCCCTGCGCTACGGCAAAGCCACATTAGCTGCTCGCGCCGGTTCCCTCGGCCGGATCAAGTCGTGCGAAACCTTCAGTCCTGCTTCCCTGGAAAAAACTCACCCCGACCTCTTCTGGTATGGAATTCACGGAGTGGAATCGCTCTTCACGGTCCTCGGCACCGGTTGCCAATCCGTGAAGCGCGGGAAGACGGCCGATGGAAAAATTGAAGTGGTGGGTCAATGGTCTGATGGTCGTTCCGGGACATTTCGCGAAGGCAGCGGTTATGGTGGCAAAGCGGTCGGGGACAAAGGGGAAGGCGAAGTTGGAAAGTACGATGGGTATGAACCACTAGTGGTCGACATCGTGCGCTTCTTTCGCACCGGCAAGCCCTTGATGACCGCCGAAGAGACACTGGAAATCTACGCCTTCATGGAAGCAGCGGATGAGAGCAAGCGACGTGATGGAGCCGTTGTCACCATCGCCGAAGTGCTCGAAAAAGCTCGTCGCAAGTAACTCCCCATGGCGCGACCGTGAGCAGATCTGAGGCAGCAGAAGAACCTCGTGGCGGATTAACCGCTGCCGCTCGTCAAACAATCGCCGCGCGGCTGATGCCTAGTGCGCGGCAAGCCCTGATTAACCGGCAGTTGCGGGCGAATCATGAGACGCGTGATTCCTGGACGAGCTGCGCTGTGCAGCGCCAGCAGGTAACTCGCTTAATCCGTGAACAGATTGAGTGGCAGCACGCTCATCGACCCCACCTGTCTCCGCTACGCATCGCCATCCTCGGTGCGGGAAACGGCAACGACCTCGATCTGGAAGAGCTCACTAGCTTTGGTCGATCGCCCGCCGAACTCGATCCAAGAAACGGGCCTGCTCCATCGCGGCTGAGCGGGGAGCAGAGTGCTGCGGCGGTGCGACTCCATCTGTTTGACTTAGATGAAGGAGCGATCGGCAGCATTCGTCAGCGGCAGCCACGAGCCAATTGGTCGGCGATTGATTGTCATGCGCCCATCGATTTAAGCGGGCTGGATACCATCACTACGAATATGGGCGCTGAAAACAGGGGCGCTGGAAACAGGGGCGCTGAAAAATTGGGCGCTACGGAGACGAGTACCGCCATTTCCGCTAGTGAGCAAGTTGCGGAGCGTGTGCGAGCGCTCAGTAAGCAAAAAGACTTTGACCTTGTCGTATCGACTTGTCTGCTCAGTCAGATCATGGAGGGGGTTGTGCATGAGCTGGGAGGTTGGCACGACGACTATTTACCGCTTATCCAGCAACTGCGCACGGAGCATCTGCGACTACTGTTCCACTGCACGCGACCGGGCGGCACGATCCTCTTCATTACCGATTTTGTTTCGTCGGACAGTTGTGAAGAGTTGCATCGGATTGCGCCGCAGGCATTACCGGAACTCGTGCAGCAACTGATCGCGCAGCGAAATTTTTTTACGGGACTTAATCCCGCGGTCCTGGCGCGGTTCTGGTCGAGTGATGCGGTGACAGGTCTGCAAGTTGAGCAGGTGCGGGTCACTCAACCGTGGCTTTGGAATCCTGGACCGCGCGTTTACGTGGTCTGTGGATTTATTGTGTCACGCGTGGCGAAGCGCTGCTGAATGACCGCGAGAATACCGCGAGCGACAGCCAGTTTATCGCCCGTGAGGGAAGCAACTGTACGTCCCTGCGCATCCAATAATTCCACGGAATTGGCCAGCGAGTCGATCGCTTCGGGACCGTTGAGCACCATCAGGTCACAGCTCTTCTTTTCCATTTTGACGAGTGCTCGAAAGCGTGCGTCGGTGGTTTCCAAGGCAAAGCCGACGAGCCACTGATGAGGTTTTTTTTGGAGGCCCAAGGTAGCCATCACATCGGCGGTTTCAATCAGGTTCAACACGAGTGGCTGACCGGTTTTCACGATCTTATGTTCTTCCACCCGGTGAGGCCGGTAATCGCAAGGTGCGGCACAGCCGATCACGCCATCCACCTGAGGAAACATGCGCTGACATTCGCGCAGCAAATCCTCCGTGGAAACAATCGGGATCACGTGGCAGGCGCTGGGGTAAGTGAGCTGCACTGGGCCACTGATCACAATCACGTCGTGTCCCAGCTCCAAAGCCGCAATGGCGAGTGATTGTCCCATCCGGCCACTCGACGCGTTCGTCAAATAGCGGACGGGATCAAGGTATTGGCGAGTGGGACCGGAAGTGATGAGGATGCGAGCCATAGCGAGCGCCGGGAGAGATTAACGGGCGAGTGCTGCTGTGACGGCAGCGGCAATGGATTCCGGTTGAGCCATTCGCCCCTTCCCACGCACTCGACAACTCAACCAGCCTTCTTCGGGATCGATGAACTGGACACCGTCGAGCCGCAGTTGATCGACATTTCGCTGCACGGCTGGCTTGGCCCACATTTCCGCATTCATGGCAGGCGCCATCAGCACTCGGCCGGTGAACGCCAGGTACAGAGTTGAAAGCAGATCGTCAGCTAGTCCGTGAGCGGCCTTGGCGAGAAAGTCGGCGGACGCGGGCGCCACACATAATAGTTGTGCGCGGCGAGCGAGCTCGATGTGGGCGCCCAGCGGGTAAGCGGCGTCGTCAAAAATCTGAGTTGCAACGGGTCGACTGGTGAGCGCGGCAAAAGTGGCTGGACCGACGAACTGCCGCGCGGCCGCCGTCATGACAACGGTAACCGCGTGGCCGGCTTGTACCAGTTGACTGACCAGTGCCGCTGCTTTGTAACCGGCAATACCTCCGGTAACACCAATCACGATCTCGGGTGCAACGACACGCTCGGGCGCTACGTCTGGCCGATGGAACTCATCGATGCCGCCGCCAGGACCACTCATGTTAGTCGCCGATGCTGAAGTCGGGTCCTTCTTGACTGATCGGCATGTCACCCGTCACTCGCACTTCATTGGAAGCATCGAGGAAGATTTTGTCTTGAAGGATTTCCTGCAGCACGATTTTCATTTTGTCCTGCGAATCGGTGATCACCATGGGCTTCAGGCCTTGGTTGAGTTGCAGGAGGCGCTTCTGGATGAGCGTCGACAGTTTGAATCGTCCACCAACTTTGTTGACGATCGCTTCTTCTTTCAATTCTTCGTGCATGAAACTCTTCTCGCGTTAAGGGCCAGTTTCAGGTGGAACCTGCGTACTGCCGCAAGAGTCCGATGATCTCCTGTGCCGAGCGATCAGGATCGTCATTGACGACCGAATGCTGGTAGCGTGGGAGATATTCGATTTCTTGGCGGGCAACTTCCAGACGGCGCTGCAGCGATTCGGCGGATTCCGTGCCGCGCCCTCGCAATCGTCGCTCTAGTTCGTCAATCGAACCGGGGTGCAAAAAGATCGTGATGGCGTCCGGGTATCGTTCCACTACGGTCATTGCACCGGCAACGTCAATCTCCAAGATTAACCACTTCCCCTGCTGTAAGCCAGTGGTTACCTGACTCCAGAGGGTTCCATACCAGTCTCCCCGCCCAAAAACTTCCTTCCACTCCAGGAACTCATCCCGAGCTCGTCGAGCGGCAAAATCGTCTTTGGAGAGGAAGTAATAGTCGACCCCGTCCCGCTCCCCCGGTCGTGGCGATCGGGTGGTAGCAGAAACGCTCAGCGCCAGCGGCCATGGGGCCTGGTCCAGTAGGCGGCGCAGCACCGTCGACTTGCCGGCACCCGACGGTCCCGACACGATCACGATGCGACCTGACTGAGCACTCCCGGTCATCCCCTTCCCCATTCACTCCACGTTTTGAATCATTTCTCGTAATCGCTCGATCGCTGTCTTGATTTCAATCACATGCAAATTGATTTGCGTATCGTTGGCCTTGGAGCCGATCGTGTTGGTCTCGCGAAACATCTCCTGAGTGAGGAATTCCAGCTTACGACCGCTGCTCTCCGTGGCCCTCAAAATGCTGTCGAATTGCTCCAAGTGACTCCGCAATCGCACAATTTCCTCCGATATATCGCTGCGATCGGCAAACAAGCCGATTTCCCGAGCGATGTCGGCAGGGTTGATTTCGACGCCTAAATCCTTCGCCCAGGCACGCGAGCGGTCCAGCAGCCGCTGGCGGTAGGCCGCCACAACGCCGGGCGCAAGTCGTTCAATATGAGCCAATTCCGCTGCGATCACTTGGCGATTGGCCTGGAGGTCGGCGAGCAGCGAACGGCCTTCATCCAGTCGCATGCGGTGGAGGTGCTCGAGTGCCGTTCGCAAAGCACGCTCCACCAGCGGCCACTGCTGCTCGACATCGGTCGCCTGAGTGGCTCGTTCGTCAACCACTCCGGGTAACCCCAGCAACGATTCCAGACGAATCGGTTCCGACCACTTCAAATGCTGTTCGATCGCGGCCAACTGCTGGCGGTAACTGGCCAGGACAATTTCGTTGAGTCGATAGTCATCGGGGGTCGATTCCCGCTGAATCTGCACGCTCACCTGAACACTCCCACGACGTACTTGATCGCGGACAAGGTTCTCGATGGCGGTTTCCAGAGCGGCCAGGCGATCGGTGGTGCGCAGCGTCAGCTTGAAGAACTTGTTGTTGACCGTGCGCACTTCAACCCAGACGTTACAGCCAACGTCCTGCAGTCGCGCCTCACCATGTCCGGTCATGCTTAAGAGCACGTTTGGTACCTTGCACCTGAATGACCGCTGCGGACCGACTGGTCACGCAGCGATGGGAACTCACGCGGCGGACGCTAGCCGAGGCCGTTTCGTCCCGACCTGCACTATTCCGGCTTCTTCTCGTCCGCCTTCTTCGCGTCGGCCTTCTTCTCGTCAGCCTTCGGCTCTTCCTTCTTAGGCTCGTCGGCCTTCTTCTCTTCGGCCTTGGGCTCTTCCTTCTTAGGCTCGTCCTTCTTGGGCTCGTCCTTCTTGGGCTCGTCCTGGCTTGGTTCTGTTACCGGATCGGTCTTCGGTGCTGGCTCACTACCGCTGTTCGGCAGATCGCTGGGACGATTGGAATCGTCTTCGCTGGTGGGACTGCGACCATCATCGGCCGATTCAATCTCACCCGGTGGATTCTTCACCGTGCTGGCCTTGAAGGGACCGGACGATGAAGTGCTGAGTGCCTTTACCGCACCGACGCACAAGACGATCCAAACGACGGCACAGATGATCGTGATGCGGGTGAAGAGATCGCCCGCCTTGGTGCCGAACGCACTTTGACCACCCATGCCGCCCAGTGCACCGGCTAAGCCGCCGCCACGTCCGCGCTGCACCAGGATCAAGAGAATCAGGAACACTGCGGTGAGGAACATCAGGATTCCGAACACGTAGTGCAAGAATTGAGCGAACAGCAGTGCAGACATGGGATCTTGATGCTCCATTCGAACAAAAATCGGATGATGACAGACCGGCCAGGGCGGCTAGCCGCTGGCTCGTACCGTCGCGTGCGACCTTCTACTGCGAACCGGCAATAATACCTAGGAAACTATCAGCTTTCAGCGAAGCACCACCGACCAGGGCGCCATCGATGTTGGGCTGAGCCATTAATTCAGCGGCATTGTCGGGCTTGACGCTGCCGCCGTATTGAATGCGAATTTGCTGCGCGGTGGCGGCATCGTAGCGGCTGGTCAACATGCGTCGCAGTTCGGCGTGCACCTCTTCGGCCTGCGCAGGCGTCGCGGTTTTGCCGGTGCCAATCGCCCATACCGGTTCATACGCAATGACCACTCGACCCGCTGTAGCGGCGTTGAGTCCGGCGAGTGAGCCGCTGAGTTGTTCCTGAACGATGTCGGTGGTCTGACCGGCTTCGCGTTCTGCCAGGGTTTCGCCCACGCAGACGATCGGCGTCAAGCCTGCCTGGAGCGCGGCCTGAAGCTTGCGATTCACGTCGGCATTCGATTCACCCAAAATATGTCGTCGTTCGCTGTGTCCGAGGATGACGTATCGACAGCCGATGTCGACGAGCATGGCGGTGCTGAGTTCACCGGTGTACGCGCCGTTGGCTTCGTGATAGACATTCTGAGCACCGACACCGATGGCGCTCCCCTGTAGCTCCGTCACCACCGCATCCAGATAGACGCTCGGCGGACAAACCGCGACGTCGACCGAGCCGCCTGCTGGCACCGCTGCTTTGAGGGCGCGAGCCAGAGCCAAGCTATCGGACTTGGACAAATTCATTTTCCAGTTGCCGGCGATAAACGGACGTCGCATGCGCTGCACTCCAACTTAAGACTTACTGGGCGGAACCGAGATCTGACGTCCGAAGAGCTCCGCGAGGCGCCGAATCTGCTGCGCGAGCTCGGCGTATTGTTTGGGGAGCAGGGCTTGCGGACCATCCGACTTCGCTTTTTCGGGACAATCGTGCACCTCAATGTGCACTCCATCCGCTCCCGCAGCGACCCCCGCCAGGGCACACGGCGGAATCAGGTCGGGACGTCCCGTCGCGTGACTGGGATCGACAATAATCGGTAAATGGGAGAGTCCTTGCACGAGCGGAACGGCAGCGACGTCGTAGAGATTTCGAGTGGCTGGGTCCCAACCCTTCACGCCCCGCTCACACAACACCACTTGCGAATTACCCTGCGACAAAATGTATTCGGCACTCATCAGCAAATCGGTCACGGTGGCCGACATGCCGCGTTTCAGGAGAACCGGTTTACGAGTGCGTCCAATCTCGGTGAGCAGCGAGAAATTCTGCATGTTGCGCGCACCGACTTGAATCATGTCGGTGTAGCGATCGATCACTTCGACTTGGCGTGGATCCATCACTTCGGTGACGATCGGCAGTCCCACTGCATCGCCAGTTTCTCGCAGGATGCGTAAGCCGTCTTCGCCGAGTCCCTGAAAGGCGTAGGGGCTGGTGCGCGGCTTGAAGGCACCGCCACGGAGAATGTTGGCTCCGGCGTCTTTGATCGCGCGAGCGATCGTCAACATGCGAGCGGGATCTTCGACGGCACAGGGACCGGCGATCATGGCGAGATAGCCGCCACCGATCTTCACACCCGCCACATCCACCACGCTCGACTGCGGATGAGCCTCACGGCTGGCCAGTTTATACGGTGGCAGTACCGGCACCACTTCGATTACTCCCGGAATCGCCAGCAGCGGTTCCGTCTGCAACTTTTGTTCGTCGCCAATGACGCCCACAATGGTTCGAAAGGTACCCCGACTAACGTGAGCGCGAAGCCCCAGCTCCTCCACTCGGTCCACTACATGTTGGACCTGTTCGTCCGTCACCCCCGACTTAAGAATGATAATCACGCCGTCGATCCTCACCGCTGTTTTCTCACCGCATGGCCGCTGGTGGCAACCGCCCTCCCCGGAACATGCCAGTCCCTGATTCAGGGCCTTGTAGCTTACCACAGGAAGTCGGACGCCGTCGAGATGACCTGGAGCGACGCATTCGCGGCGGGAGTGGCTTCCCGCAAAAATACCTCTGGCTTTTCGCTGGCTCACTGATACAATCACCTCCGGTATTAAGGTCGATGACTCGAAGCGCCGCATACTCCGTAGTTTGCAATTGGTCCTATTGGTCCGCCGCTTTTACTCGCTCTTTTACTTGGCGGACCACCATGTCTGGTCCCTTTCGCATGGGCCTGGAAAGTGCAAACAGGCCATAGGGCCCTCTCTTCAAGGAGTTGAATGATGGGCAAGAAACTGTATGTCGGCAATTTGAACTATCGCGTTACCAGCGAAAGCCTGGAACAGCTCTTCAGCCAATTTGGCCAAGTGGTCAAGGCTGAAGTGGTGAAGGATCGCGACACGGGGAACAGCAAGGGCTTCGGCTTCGTGGAAATGGCAGACGCTGGCGCAGCCAACAGCGCCATTGAAGCGTTGCACGACAAGGATCACGAAGGTCGTCCTTTGATCGTCAACGAAGCTCGTCCTCGTGAGGATCGTCCTCGCGGTGGCGGCGGCGGTGGCCGTGGCTACGGTGGTGGCGGCGGCGGCTATGGTGGCGGTGGCGGCTACGGCCGTCGTTAATCGCTCCAGCCTCTCCGGCAGTTGCTGAATCAACACGCGGATCAGATGGACTCCACAAGGGTCCAACTGATCCGCGATTTTTTTTGCGCGCTAGCGGACCAAAAACTGACCGCGCATAAAAAAAGCCCCCGGAAACAGCGGGTCCCAGGGGGGCTAAGAACTCCGCTATGTTCCGGGAGCGATTGGACGGTGGGCGACGACTCACATCCTGTGAGTCGTCGCGCGCCTCGAACCCAATTCACCACGAGGAATCCGTCGTTCGCGAACAGCTTCCGTGCTGCTGTTGAACGCCGCGGTCCGCAGAGACAAGCTCGCAGGCAACTTGCTCCAGATGCAGACTCAACCTCGTGGTTGCTCGTGTGAGGCGGGAGAATACGGGAAAGCGTCTTTCCGGGTCAAGACGGAAATTTTTACGCTCCAGCTGGCTCTAAAGCCTGCTTTAAATCCGCAATCAAATCGGCCGTATTTTCGATGCCGCAGGCGAGCCGAATCATGTTGTCGTAGATCCCGAAACGAGCTCGATCTTCCGGTGCATAATCAAAGTAGCTCATCACCATCGGTTGCTCGATCAACGATTCCACACCGCCCAAACTAGGGCCAATCCGCGGAATACAAACACGATCAATCACGTCAGCGGTCTGGCGCCAGTCGGCATCCCGCAACAAGAACGTGATCAAACCGCCAAATCCACGCATCGTACGCCGCGCGACGTCGTAATAAGGATGACTTTCCAGGCCGGGATAATAAACTCGCTCCACACGCGGATGCTGGGCCAGAAACTGAGCAATCGCCAAGCCATTGGCGTTCTGACGCTCCATACGCAATTCAAACGTCTTCAACCCACGCTGTAGCAAATAAATATTTTGCGGCGAATTAATGGCTCCCATGATGCCGCGCAGTTTGCGGACTGGTTCGAGCTGAGCTTCGCTACCGACGATGACACCCGCCAGCAGATCGTTGTGCCCCCCCAGATACTTCGTGGCTGAATGCAGTACATAATCGACGCCATAACGCAGCGGCTGCACGTTGTAAGGTGTCGCTAACGTGGCATCAATGAGCGTCTCGACACGGTGACGGCGACCAATCGCCGCAAACTTTTCCATATCCACCACACTCAAATGCGGATTCGTCGGTGATTCGCTGATGAGCATCTTGGTGCGGGGAGTGATCGCGGCTTCCATCGCGGCGTAATCACCGGTTTTCACCTGATGAGTAACCACGCCGTACCGCGATAAATGCTTGGTGCAGAACTCTCGACTACGGTGATAGCATTCGTCGAAAAAAATCACCTCGTCGCCACCATTCACCTTCGCCATCAGCAGTCCGACGATCGCCGCCATTCCAGTGGCGAAGAGCAGCGCGGTTTCGCCGCCATCGAGTGCGGCGAGTTTCCGTTCAACCACCTTCTCGCCCGGATTTCCATAACGCCCATATTCCTCGCGCGGCTGTTTTTGCTGAATAAAATCCAGCACGGCTTGCGTGTTATCGAAAGTATAGGTGGCCGCACAAACGATCGGATCAACAATCGCATCCGCCAGCTTGTGATGAGCCTCCCCGGCATGTACCGCCAGTGTCGAAGCCCCTAATTCGGTGGTGGGAGAAATACGTTCCAGTTGCAGCCGTCCGGTCATCGCTTACAAGCTCCCCAATTCCAAACCTACCCCAGCGCACCGCAACAGCAGGAACCGTCACTCGGAAAACACGCTCGGGAAAACTCGGCCAAAACGACCGCCATAGGCCCTGATGCATCGTCGAATGCGATGCGACCGGAAGAGCAATTACGTGGGGGGAAAAGCGGTTCGAAGGCTAGCTTCAAACGCTCGGATCCAATTACCATCCACGCCAACGGCTCTTTAGCAGGTCAGGCTGCAAGCGGCCACAAATCCCTCATGGTCGTGGGATTGTAATGCGCCAACAGTGACCCTACAAGCAGCGGCGCGGGGCGAGTAACGTGGGATCAGCGGTACGCACAGTGGCGATCGCCCAGCGGTAGGTGAGTGGGAATCATCTGGGGAAATCACCCACTAGGGCCTTGGAATCGCTTCCCACATAGGCCCCCGCAAACGTACAATAGAGACCGGTTGTCGTTTGTACCGCTCCGACCCTGCACTTGGGCTCGCCCCCTCCCGATACCGCTGCGCGGCATCTGACCTAGCCACGAGAGGATTCCACTTGCCACGATTCATCGTAGAGCGACCAGCAAGCTTCAAGATTCTGCTGGCGCTGCTGACCACTTGCAGCCCACTCCCCTACCTCGGGCCACTTTTCCTGGCTGCGCCCCTTCCCTCCGCCTCGGCCCAAGAACCCAAACCTGACCCCAAGCCCGCCGCGAAACCAGAAGCCAAGCCCGACGCCAACTCCTCGACACCCAGTGCCACTGCCGCCGCGGGCGCCACGGCCGCAACCACCCCACCAGCTACCCCCGCCGATCTCCGCCGTTTGCTGGACCAGTTAGGTGACGAGCAGTATTCGGCGCGCGAGCAAGCGGCCGAGAAGCTGCTGCGGATGGGACCACCGGCTGTCGCCGTCTTACAGACTGGCCGGCGACATCCCGATCGTGAGGTGCGCTATCGCTGCGAACGCATCTTATTACTGATCACTCAGCAGGATTTCGAATTGAAGCTCACCGCGTTCCTGCGTGATGCCGGATCGGGAAAGAGCAGTGATTTACCGGGCTGGGAAGCTTATCGCAGCGGCTACGGCGATACGCGCGATTCCCGCTTGTTGTTCGTGGAAATGCAACGCGCCGAACCAGAACTACTCGCCGCTCTCGACCGCGGCCCTGGCGCAGCGATCGATCTGCTGGTAGCTCGAGTCCAAGAGTTTCAGCGCAGTTTACAAGGCCAGAATGCCGAGATTCCCACGGGCAGTATGGCGGCGCTCCTGCATGTGGCCGTGAAAGCTCGTGCAGAATCAAACTTGGCAGCCGGCCAGCAGCTCTATTCACTCTGTCATCAACCGTCATTCCGCAATGCCATCACCACGGGCATCCATAAGGAGCTCCTGCGAAAGATGCTCGGTGAGTGGATTGTGCGGGGAGATGACAATTTAGCATATATGGGCATCATGCTGGCCATGCAGTATGAAATGAAGGAGGGAATTGGTCCTGCAGAAAAGATTATGAAGAACCAGGGCTCGCAGCCCTACATTCGCCAATATGCGATTCTGATGTTGGCTCGATTGGGTGGCCCTGAGCATCTACCGCTGCTCGAATCTTGCCTCACCGACGAACGATCGATTGGCACGTGGCAGATTCAGAACGTGAACATCAATACCCAAGTGCGTGACGTGGCTCTGGCCTCATTAGTGCTTCTCACCAAACAGCAGCCGAAAGATTATGGATTTGAACGGTTACAAACAAATCCTCAACAATTGTTTTCACCGATCACAGCCGGTTTTGAATCGGCCGATGCCCGCGCCCAGGCGGTGAAGAAATGGCGCGAATACCGCGAAAAGATGCCGGCTGTTGTGCCGGCAGCCAAGCCGGATGACGGCCCCAAGAAATAACTTTAATTGGATACGAGATGACAGAAAAAGTTCGTTTTGCAGATTTAGATATATCCGAAGAGATGTTGGAATTGCTGGAGGATATTGGTTATGAATATCCAACAGATATTCAAGCCGGTTTAATTCCGCTCGCACTCGAAGGCTATGATGTTTTAGGTCAAGCGCGCACCGGCACGGGTAAAACCGCTTCCTTTGTGATTCCCATCTTGGAACAAGTCGCTCCGCGCGATGAAATTGCTGGCGTGCAGGCCATCATCCTCGTGCCAACTCGAGAACTAGCTGTGCAAGTGCACGACGAAGTGGTGAAACTGGCCGATGGGTTGGACCTCGACTGCGTCGCCGTCTACGGCGGCACTCCCATTCGCGGACAGATCGAAAAGCTGAAGCGGGGAGCGGAAGTGGTGGTGGGCACACCAGGCCGAGTGCTCGATCACATCAGTCGCGGTACCTTGCAGCTCAACGATATCTGGTGTGTGGTGCTCGATGAAGCCGATCGGATGCTCGATATCGGCTTCCGACCGGATATCGAAAAAATCTTGCGGCGCTGCCCGCGTGATCGCCAGACGTTATTGCTGAGCGCCACCGTGCCGCCCGATATCAAGAAGCTGGCTGAGCGCTACATGGTGAAGCCCAAGGTCGTCAACTGCGCGCCACAAGTGGCGGTGGAAACGATCGAACAGTTTTATTTCACGATCAATCCTGATCAGAAATTTGATTTGCTGGTCAAACTGATTGAACGCGAACAGCCAAAACAGGCAATTGTCTTTTGCCGCACGAAACGTGGTACCGATCGGATCGCCGAAAAACTCGGCAAGAAAATCCAAGGTGTCTCCTGTATTCATGGTGACATGGGTCAAGGAGCACGCGACTCCGTCATGCGTAAATTCCGCGCTGGCAACGTCCGCTATCTCGTCGCCACCGATGTCGTGGGACGAGGCATCGATGTCTCCAGTATCTCGCACATCATCAACTTCGATATTCCCGAATTCTGTGATGATTATGTGCATCGAGTGGGGCGCACGGGCCGCATGGGACGCGAAGGCGTGGCCTATACGTTTGTTTGCCCGCACGAAGGTCCGCAGCTCACCAGCATCGAACAGCGCATCGATCGACTCTTGAAACGCGATCAGATGCCCGACTTGGCACCGTCGCGCAGCGGGCCCGCCGCAGCACCGGGTCGACCAGGACCAGAAGGCCAGACGGCTGGTGCCGCCGGCACTGCGACCGATGGCGGCGACGGAGCAGCAGGGGCCGACGAGTCGGCTGGCGCTGGCTCACCACCTCGTGCGGTGCCCGCCGAGCTCCAGCGACGCGGTGGCAAACGCTATCGGCGCGCACTGTAAGCGCTCGCAGAATTTGCTGATTGAGACCATTCGTGGAATTCGTGGTCCCCTCACCTTCGTGCCCTTCGTGATCCCGCCTTTTCCGATTCGTCCGTCCTAAAAAACAGGTGACGGACGATGTTTATTGATGGCCGCTGCCTGATACACTGGGCGAAATTCAGATTGCTCGGGCGGACAGGCTAGGGAGTGTGCAGCGATGGCTATCGGTTTTGGAATTATTGGTTGTGGGATGATCGCCAAGTTTCACAGCAAGGCGATTGCGGATATTCGTGGTGCGAAAGTCGTTGGCTGCTATAGCCGCACCGGCGAAAAAGCGGAACGGTTAGCCGCAGAAGTGGGCTGTCAGGCCTATGCCGATTTGCCAGCGATGCTCGCCAATCCCGACATTCATATCGTTACGGTCTGCACGCCCAGCGGAGCGCATCTGGAGCCGGCGGTGGCCGCTGCGAAGGCCGGCAAGCATGTCATCGTGGAAAAACCACTCGAAATTTCGCTCAGTCGCTGTGATGCGATCATCAAAGCTTGTCGCGACCATCAAGTGACCCTCGCCACCATCTTCCCCTCGCGCTTTCACGAATCCGCTCTGCTGCTCAAGCAGGCCGTCGATGCCGGCCGATTCGGGCGACTCACCATTGGCGATGCCTACGTAAAGTGGTATCGCACTCAGCAGTATTACGACAGCGGCGCTTGGCGAGGAACGTGGAAATTGGATGGCGGCGGAGCGCTCATGAATCAGGCCATTCACAGCGTCGACCTACTCACCTGGCTCATGGGCCCCGTCACCGAGGTGACCGCGCGAGTCGCCACGTTGGCTCACGAACGGATTGAAGTGGAAGATGTGGCGATGGCGACGTTGAAGTTCGCGAATGGAGCGCTCGGAGTGATCGAAGCGACGACCGCGGCCTATCCCGGTGCACTCAAACGCATCGAGATCCACGGTTCGGAGGGATCTGCCGTGCTGGAGGAGGAGAGTATTCGCCAGTGGTCATTTGCCAAAGTTACCAAGCGCGATGAAGCGTTATTGGAGCGCATGCGAGACAAGACGAAGACAGGTGGCGGGGCCGCCGATCCAGCGGCCATCGGTCACCACGGTCACATGCTGCTATTTAAGGATGTGCTCGACGCCATCAAAAAAGGACGTGCACCGCGCATCGATGGTGCCGAAGGGCGTCGCTCAGTGGAAATCATTCAAGCGATCTATAAGGCCGCTGAAACCGGCAAAACGGTTACTCTGCCACTGAAGAACGATCCCGTTTTCCGGTCACGATAGGCTGAAAGGTGCGATAGTGATCGGCAGTGTAGTAACACTCTTGTTCTTTACCGAGGATGATGCGCTGCGGTCCGGGGCCGCGTAGCTTTGGCGTGGGATGCACATATTCGGTGTAGTAACCAGTTGGTTTCCGCGGTAAACGTCCTTCGCGATTCTGAAAGACACTGCCGTCATTGCGATGAGGAAACGATTCACCGCGGCGAATACGAGCGAGCGTCGCGGTGATATCGACGTCACCCTGATAGACAATTTTGCCATCCTCATCACGAATGGTCTGACCGCGAATGACGACGGTTTTCGCAGTCGCTGTGGGTGCTGTGGTCGCTGTAGATCCTGATGGTGCCGTCGGGACGGATGGTGCCCTAGAAGCCGGTGCTGACTGAGAACTCGCGTCTGTCCGCTCGCTGTCCTGCGGTTCCGGATCGGTTGCCGGTCCAATCGTGATCGGCCCACGCGTCTTACTCGCTGCCGCCGACTCGTCCGATCCATCGAATTCGTCGTTCGCGGGCTTGGCAACCGTCGAGTTGTCAGGGGTGACAGAAGTGCTGGTCGATGGTCGCACGTTCGAGGGCAACCAGCCTTTTTTCTCGGCGACATAGATGGCCAGGCCCACAGCCAGCATCACTGCCAGGCGCACCACGGCTCGTCGAACTGATCCTGGTTCACGACGCAGTGAAGTCGATCCATCCTGATCCGTTTGATTCATCGCTTGACACTCATCATGTTGTTTGAAATCTCGGCCAAATCAGAATTCGCTCGTCTGCAGAATTGCCAACCTAGCGATCGCTAGCATATCAAGAATTTGGCTGTGCGGTGAGTCGCTGGTAATCCTCGGGGGTATCCAGATCGTCCACGATCGACGGCTGAGAAACAGCGATCTCGTGAACAGGAAAATCGCGGAGCAGCCGGTTCACACCATCATTTTCTTCCAACCGATGGACGGCCTCGGCGAGCTGCCAGGGAAAAAGTACCGGATGTCCGCGGCGACCATGGTAGACGGGGACCAGTATGGCGGGCACCGGTCTGTCGGGGACTGGAATGGTTGCTGCGGTGGCAGCAAATTCGGCGAGTAGCTGCTGGATGACGGCAGCTGCGATGCGTGGTTGATCCGCGGGTGCGAGTAGCCAAGCACCAGGTAACGCTCGACCTGTCTCAGTCGACTCGGCTTCCAGCCAGCGCAAGGCCACCTGCACCGAAGCTTTCATATCGGGTGGATCAATCGCGGGCTGTAGCACCTCCACTCGCTCCTGCTGGCAGATGGCGGCGAGCTGATGATCACTCTGCCGGACCACCACCAGAATGCGATCGACTGCCGTCGCTTTCCAGGCTTGCAGCACGTGCTGTATCACTGCCTGACCGTTCCAGGGCAGAAGCAATTTTGGTTCACCCATGCGCCGACTGTGTCCGGCGGCTGGTATAATTGCGACGGTTTTCATGGAGCTGCCAGGGATGGAAACATAGTTCCAGAAAAAGCTGAGAAGACGAATCCAGACGTGAATTGGGAAATGGATGACAAGGGCCGATGAATCGACAACCTGCTGAACTGCCGCTGGTGATCGTTCGCTCGCCTGGCCAAGGTTCGGGAAGCGCTATTGTACGACCAGCGCTGCTGCGCGACGATGCATGGCGACTGGCAATCGCCATGTTGACGCTGCTGCTCATCGATACGTTACCGGCCCTCCTCGATGTCATCAGTCACTGGCAAGCGGCAAAATCTGCGGGGGTGACTCGCTGGGCTGGTCTCCTGCTGCTGTTAGCCGTAATCCATTTTGCCTATCTCTGCTATGTCGTCCAACTAGCGGACTGGAGCAGTTTCTGGGTGATCGCGCTGTTCTTGCTCGTCTTGGCCATGGCGCATGCAGTGCTGCTGGGACTGCTCATGTACGCCCAGCCCAACAGTCCGCTCATCAACTGGTGGGAGTTGAACGATTTGTTGAGCTCGCGGTGGTCGCGCTGGTGGGCTTTGATCGTCACCAGTAGCGCCAGTGTGCTGGCTTTAATCGCAGGCATGATGGCAGTTCGTTGGCGAAAGGTAGTTTCGCCAGCATGACACATCCTCTCGATCGTCGTGACGGCGAAGCAGGCCAAGGGGAGGGCTGGAACGCTCCCGGTCTGCCCTGGAACCAGAACAAAAGTGCCACCGATTACGCAATTCTGGCAGGCTGGATGGTCGCTGGCACCGGCTTCTTGGTAGCCGTCGTCGGTGCCTTGATTCTAGCGACCGAAAACCCCGCCTTGGATACGATGGGAAGCGCCATTCACACGGCCAGCAAACTCATCCTGGTGCTCGGCATGCTGATCCTCTTGATCTCCTATCGCTTCCGGCAAATGTTCACCGTTAGCCAGCGGCAGGTCAAACGGCAGCAAGCACGCCAGTCGCGACAGGTGATCGTGACCGCCGAGCTCATTGCCCCTGCAGCTCAACCGCCCAGCAGTCCGTTTGCGCCAGCACCACGCCGCCCTGCTGTGAGCTCCACACAGGATCTGCTACGCCAAATGTCTGCTCTCAGCCCAATGTCCGACCAACCATCCCACCCACAAAGCCCGCGATCATCGGCGGATCGTACATGAGCGACGAACATAAACCCACGGAGAACGATGCGGCTGCCAGACGTTCGCGTGTCTGGGCACGCTGGTCGATTTTGGCGGCGATGATCTGTTTGATGAGTAATTTTCTGGCGAATCGAATCACGGGACGGTTCGGAGTCGATCGCTGGGGCTGGTTGACTTGGCTGGTGAGTTGGACCACGATGCTCATGGTTGTCGTGGGACTCCTCCTGGGACTCGCAGCACTCGTCACCGGTGCTCGCCAGCTCACAGCTGCTCGACAGCCCTCCCCATCCCCTCTCCACGACCAACGCTCGGCAACCGAGCGGGCGACCGATACCATCGGAATGGCCTTAATCGGGTTTACGCTGAACCTGATGATCGTGCTCAGTGTGATCTACTTCCGTAACCTGCTGGCCACTAGTGGTGGGTAACCCTTTAACCACCTCAACACCAGGTCGCCTCATAAACTCTGACGACTGGAGTGATTATCCCCGACGCACCTCGCGGCGGGTCACTCTTTCGTTAGGAATTCTCTGCGGGAATCGTTTCCGTTTTCACGGAGCGCGAATTACTCTTGTGGGCTTGACCAAAATCGGTAATTGTCGGCGGTGGTGAGACCGGCGCGAGCTGGTCCACGTCGCAGTACTACGGTTTCAATCATTTACGGAGGCATTATCAATGTCGTTAGGAAAGAAATGTGCAGCCGAAGTTCTCGGCACATTCTGGTTAACTTTTGGTGGTTGTGGTAGCGCGGTGTTAGCGGCGGGCGTACCCGACGTGGGGATCGGCTATCTGGGAGTTTCCTTAGCGTTCGGTTTGACCGTGCTCACGATGGCTTATTCGATCGGCCATATTTCGGGCTGTCACCTGAATCCAGCCGTCTCGGTGGGGCTGATGGTCGGCAAGCGTTTCTCAGCTGGCGAATTGGTGCCCTACGTCATCTCGCAAGTGCTCGGTGCGGTGCTCGGCGCCGGCGTGCTCTACGTCATCGCCAGCGGCGTGGATGGGTTTAGTTTGAGCGGCGGGTTTGCCTCGAACGGTTACGGCGAACATTCACCGCAGAAGTACTCGATGGTGGCTGGTTTCGTGTCGGAAGTCGTTCTGACCTTTGTCTTCCTGATGATCATTTTGGGTTCGACGGACAAGCGGGCTCCTGCCGGCATGGCCCCGATCGCGATCGGTCTGGGACTGACTCTGATCCACTTGATCGGTATTCCCGTGACGAACCTGTCGGTCAATCCCGCGCGCAGCACCGGCCCCGCGTTGTTTGTTGGCGGCTGGGCCATCGCCCAATTGTGGCTCTTCTGGGTTGCTCCGATCGTCGGCGCTGCCCTGGCAGGTGTGGTTCACAACATCCTGTTTACAAACGACGATTCCACCAAATAACCGCCCGCGGTTTATTCGGCTGAATGACTCGTTGAAAATTGCCGGCCGCGATATCCGGCCGGCCGTCGCCATCAAAATCAGCGACCTCGATCGACGGGAAGTCGAACGATCCCTGCAGTAACCGCCGCCGCGAGAACCGACCAGACGACGTTTGTTCGAGCAGAATCACGGAGTCGTGTTGGTCGAGCGGTGGTGGGTCGACCAGGTCGCCGGAAAGAAATCCTGCGGCGACGATATCCAGATCGCCGTCGAGATCCATGTCGACGGCCAGTGCTCGATAGGCCCCGATGAGGTCAGCGAGCCGATGGGAAATGAAGCCCTCGGCGCCACGATTCTCCAGCCACTGCAGCCCGTGGTAGGGCTTGGCAATCTTGCTATCGAACGTGTCGCCGTTGCTGTACAGCAAGTCAAGATCACCGTCGGCGTCGAGATCCACCAGTTCAATTCCGCTGGAACCAAAAGCAGGATCTTGGGGCGGACTGATGACCTGACGCTGAAAGGTTCCGTCGCCTTGATTAATCCAGGCGAGAATCTCTTCATAACCCTGACTCATGAGTGCCAGGAAGTCGGGTTTGCCGTCGGCGTTCCAGTCGACGATCGGCAGATGAATTCCACCGGCGCGACTATCCACAGCATGTCGCACAAATTTCGGGCGACTGGCAGTTTCACTAAGATTCTCTAGCCAGAACACGCTGCCAGTTTTCTGCCAACCGAACTCGGCCACGACGAGATCCAGATCGCCATCGGCATCGAAATCAGCCGAGCGCACATCCGCCACTCGCCCTAGTCCCGCCAGTAACTCCACCGCTTCCCACGGCTGGCCTTCCGCACCGGGTCGCAACCACATTACTCGTCCGTCCTGATGATCGCGTGCTTCGAAGCTGCCGAGGTCGGCGATGACCAAATCGGTCACACCATCGTGATCCAAATCCGTTGGCTCAGCGCGGCATGGGTGCCGCAGCTTGGCCAGTAATCGCGATTTGCCGGTGGGATGCCCCGCGCGCACTTCACCGCTGCGGATATCGCAGGTGAGCAAGATTGGTTGCGGGTCGGGTAGGAGTTGTGTCCAGCGAATATTACCGATGGCGGGTGCGCCGTCCGTCACGATTTCCCACTCTTGTTTCTCCCAGCGCATACTGGCTGGCCGTTCCGCGTACGTTGGCGGAGGAAAGCTGAGTTTCTCGGGGGCACGACTTTGAAAATAACGAACAACCGTGGCGATGGGTGGAACTTTCAGATCACTACGACCTGATTCCACGAAGAATCCAAAAGCCCGATCCACTTCGTCATGCCAGGCATGACGAGGAAAATAGTCGGCTCGCGGACCGAGGTGACAGGCGGCGCAAAAGCGATCGATCTCGGCGGCCACTTCCGCAGAAATCTCGGTCCGCGAGGAAGTCGCTGGGGATGACGAACTGGCAGTTGGTGGTGCAGCGGGTGGTGGCTCTGCAGTTTTCGAGCTGCAGCCACTCAGGGCGAACAGCAAGAGGCCGATGGCCCACGAGGTTCGACCACGGTGAGCCCCATGCGAGCCCGTCACGGTGCCACTCCCAAGGACTTTATATAAGCCAATAAATCGGCAGCTTCTTGGGCCGTGAGGTCGCTGAGAAGCCCATCGGGCATCAGTGATTTGGCACTCCGCTTTAATTCACTGACATCCTCACGAGGGATTCGCACCAAGCGTTTTTCCGCCGTTCGCAGAACGACTTCGGTCGAGTTGTCTTTTACGAGCAGCCCGGAGAGTAAACGGCCGTCGGCAGTTTCAACCGTGTAAGCAGAGAAGGCTTCATCCACCTTCTGTGACGGCTGCAGAACATGCTGAATCAGTTCGTCAATCTGCGGATACTTTTTGTTGATCTCGCGCAAGGTGGGACCGAGTGACTGCTCCCGGTCCGCCGCATCATGACACGCTCGACAACGTGCCCCATCGCTGAAGAAGATGAGTTTCCCGCGTTCCTTATCTCCTTGGCGTTCCAGTACCACTCGAGGATCCACGCGATGTCCCAGGGTCGGCCGACGCTGCGACTCCGGTACAAACGTTTCCACCAAACCCCGAATATCGCTTTGCGACAGCGCGCGTCCCAGTTCCACCGTCGTCGCCGCATCGCTGACCGCCAGTCGCCCGGCATGCAGCCGCGTGAGCAGTGCCAGCGCACCTTCCGTCGTGCTCAGCAGCTCTTTCACCGCTGCTTGTCGCTCCGCCGGAGTGCCGCCGTCAGCAGTGGCGAGTAGTTCGAGTGCTCGGGCGGCAGTGGAGTTCTTGGTCAGTGGAGCTGAACGAGTCTGCTCCGGCGACTCGGCGTCTGCTGGCAGCGGGAGCGAACGAATCCACTCTTCGATCAACGCCACGCCGGCACTATCGACAAGTCGAGAGCCGATATACGGCATGCGGGCATATCCCAATTTCGACATGCGGTAGAGCAGCACGCTGCGATACGGATCACTCGCCTTGATGATCTTCGCTTCGGACATGCCAAAGGTGCCGATGCCGGTGCCCTTGTTCGTGTTGAGTTGTTCGAAGGGCAAATCACGCCGCAGATAGAACGACACGATGGCGTTGCCTCGCGGATGATGACACATGCTGCAATTGACATGCAGATAAGAGCGCGCTCGATCGTCCAGTGATGCTTGCGGATCATGCGGATCGACCAACCGCAGCTCGGCGCTGGCGGCGGCGGTGTGAGCTGTCTCAGTGGATTCGCGATTCTTCTTGGAGGACGTAGTCGCCGCGGGCGAGTTCGCGGAGCGGATCCCGGCAGCGGCCGAAAAATCGTGTGCGACAAGCGCTTTCAGCCGCTCGTCCGTGGCGGATCGGCCGTGTAATTGATGAGGAACAAATCCCAGGATGTTACCTGCATTCGCGTTGTGACAAAGCTTGCACTCGTTGACGGCGTTGACATGCCACGTCCGCTCACTTTGCCCCGCAGGCTGATGAATATCCGCTGCCTTGATCACTCGACTTGCTCCCTGAGCATCGACGAGTTCCGCGTCCCGTCCCTGTTCGTCCCACAGATAGCTGTATGGATGCCATTCTCCATCCTCGTAGTGCAGGAGCTGCGTTTCGAGCCGCAGCAGATCGCTGGTGTCGGTGTTATCTGTCGCGCGCGCGCCTTTTCGTGAGGCTTGCTTCGGGATGAAGAGTTGTTTGACGAGCACGGTGCCGTGGGGAAAGTTGGGAGTCACGGCGATCCAGCGCTGGGCCGTCGCCCCATCCATCCAGCGCGCGACGGTGATGTCGTAAGGTAACACGCCCGCGGCAGGTTTCAGTTTGGCGACGTCTTGGAACAAACCAGTCTCGCTCAAACGCCGCGGAAAGCGCGCGGACAGATCGGGCTTGTTCGCGGGGAGCAGTTCGTAGATCTGTCCCGTGACATCGAAATCCAGCACGAGCAACTGACCCGACTCGGTCTGCGTGAAGGCCACAATCTGCAGGTCGGTATCGAGTAGCGTGGTGCGCGAATAGCCACCTTCAGAGTTGCGCTGTAGCGCCCAGATGGTGCCGGTAATGTAGTCTCCATAGATGAACCAGCCGTCGAGTGCCGGCAGGGTGGCTCCACGATAAACCGTTCCACCAACCACGGAGTTAGCTTCCGTATGCGGATGATCGACCGCCGGCGGCAGGATAGGCGTCGGGCCAACGGGCACCTCCGTCCGCAAAGCGGCTCGCCCCTCCATGATCGGCCATCCTCCGTTCCCTCCCTTCACCACACGATGCACCATCTCCCATGTTTCCCAGCCATTGTCCGCGACGAACATCTCACCCGTTTGCGGATCAACACCAAACTTCCAGGGATTGCGCAGACCATAGAACCAGATTTCGGGTCGAGCACCGGGAAGGTCGACAAATGGGTTATCTGCAGGAACGGTGTAGCGCTGCTCAGCCGATGCCGGATGATCGACATCCAGACGGAGGATAGCACCCAGCAAATCATCGACCGTTTGGCCGGTCGTCAGCCCGTCCGGCGGATTGGGGCCAGCACCATCACCCGTGGCCACATAAAGATACCCATCCTTGCCAAACTCCAGACAACCAGCGTTATGTCCACCGGCAGGCCATGTGATGATGACTTGTTCGCTGCCGGGGACGAGTTGCGGTGGATTGTCACCGGTGAGTTGGAGGCGGGAGACGCGAGTATGACCGCCGTCGCCCGGATGCACATAGCAGACAAACAGATAGTGATTCTGGCTGAAGTTTGGATGCGGTTCGGCATCCCAAAGGGAGAGGTTCTTGGACGACAACTCTGCGGGAAGCAAGGTACGCAGATCGACCAACAGGTCCGAGCTCGTCACCTTAAGGGGCTCCTGATCAGCCTTCTGGCTGGCTCCTGGTTCTTTTCCCGCCGCCGTCCCAGTGGCAGGCGCGCGACTCGCAGGCGCGCGACTCGCAACCGGGGCAGGTAACGTAAAAATACGGCCACCAATTTCAGTCACCAACAACCGGTTCGCCCCAGGCAGCGACTCGACACTGGTCGGCTTGCTGAACGCCACCTGCGGATAAACCGCTCGCAGGCGATAGGCGGGAGGTGGCTGCGGCGCGCCTTGGATGCGCGACTGAGTCCAAACGGCCGGTGTTTTGGCGGCGGCCCGATCAGCAGAGTTTTGGCCAGCGGCAGGATCGGTAGCCGCGACAAGCATGCCAGCCAGAATAACAGCTAGCAGTCGAGTGAAGCGAGACATGATAGGACTCTCGGGGAAGCACGGAGGTGTGAAAGCCAGTATGAGACGGTAGTTCGAGGCGGATGGCAAGAACCATCTTCCGCGTTCTGGTAGACTGGTATAGCGAACACCTTTCGTGTTCGTAATACTACTGGCGTCGCGATGGGCGATTATTCGAGAGGCTTCCTGAACTGAGAACGAGCTCGTACGTATACCGTAGTTGGCCAGAATAGATCACCGTTCACCTCTAGCCATCAAACAGTCTGCGCTTCGAGATTCCTCGCTTCCCAATCTTGGCTTTTCATTCGCTTAGCTCGCTTCACGTCCGCATTCTTCTCACCTGTTTGAAATAACCCTAGCGTTTTGTGTCATCCGAGGACCTGTTTATGCCCCCTGTTTCACAACGTCGTTTGCGTCGCCGATTTATCATGGAATTCCTGGAAGAGCGAACTCTGATGACAGCGGCACCGCATGAGCTGCGGGTGCGGCCGGAGTGGTTTGGAGTGGTGAATGGTGCCGAGTCGGCGACACGGATGGAGGCGGTACAGCCGGCAAGCGGTGAGTTCTGGAATGTGCAGTTGGACTACGCTCGCACCAACCAGCTCGCCCAAGTTGCGGACGTGGAACCGCTGCTAGGGAACGCTCCTTTTCGCTATTCGCTTGTGCGAGGACTGGGGGAAGTGGGGCAAATCCAACTGCGTACCTGGGCGGATCCGGCTCAGGTACGGGACTGGCTATCGACGAACGATGTCGTGCAATCGTTCAGTTCGGATTCCGTGGTGAGTGTGGAGCGCGCGCCCAACGACAGTTTGTATTCAACCTATCTGTGGGGCCTGGAAAACACCGGACAGTTCAGCGGCACGGTGGATGCTGACATTGATGCGGAAGCGGCCAGGGATCGCACGACAGGCAGTAGCAATACGGTCGTCGCGGTCATCGACACGGGAATTGATTACACGCATCCCGATCTGGCACCCAACATGTGGGTGAATCCGGGGGAGGTCGCGGGGGACGGAATCGATAACGACGGCAATGGCTTTGTTGATGACATTTACGGCTACGACTTCTTCAATAACGATGGCAATCCGCTGGATGACCAGTACCATGGCACTCACGTCGCCGGCACGATCGGAGCCCGTGGCAATAACTCCATCGGCGTGGTCGGCGTGAATTGGGACGTCAAGCTCATGGCGCTCAAGTTCCTCAATTCCTCTGGACAAGGTTACGTTTCTGATTCGGTCTTAGCGACCAACTATGCCACGATGATGAACGAACGTGGCACCAATGTGCGCGTGATCAACGCCAGCTATGGTGGCGGTGGATATGATGCCTCGGTGGCATCATCGATCGCTCGTTTTGGCGATGCGGGTGGACTTTTTGTTGCCGCCGCCGGCAATGCCGGTTCGAATAATGACTCGGCGCCGTTCTATCCCGCGGCCTATGGGTTGCCCAATATGGTCGCCGTCGCCGCCTCCACGCGTACGGAAACCTTGGCCAGCTTTTCGAACTATGGAGCAACCACGGTTGATCTCGCGGCACCCGGCCTCGAGATCGCCAGCACGTATCCCGGCAATCAATATGCTTACCTAAGTGGCACGTCGATGGCATCGCCCCACGTAGCGGGTGCGGCTGCACTAGCCTTTTCGGAATTCCCCGATGCCACCTACGGCGAGATTCGTCAAGCGCTGCGCTCCGGGGTTGATCTGAAGTCCGCCTACAGCGGCAAAACGATTACTGGCGGTCGGCTGAACGTAAACGGCACGCTCAACTACCTCGCCGCCAACGCCCCCTCCACACCGTCGATTTATCTGCACGCCGCTCAAACTTATGAATCGCTCGATCTCACCCCCGGCAGCAGCGGCGTCACAACACTACTCAATAGCAGTTCGGGCACTACTACTGCCGCAGTTAATCTCGACACCAACACATTTCGCTTTTATGGCACGAACTACACTGGCGCCACGTCGTTATACGTCTCTGAAAACGGTTTGATCACGTTTGGATCAGCGAATAGTTCCGGTTCCAACAATAACTTGGTGAGTTCACCCACTCAGCCGACGATTGCACCATTCTGGGACGATTTAGTGTTAGGTTCCACGAATGGTGGAGCGGTTCTCGCGAAACTGGAAGATACGAACGCGGATGGCACCGCCGATCGTTTGATTGTGGAGTGGAGTAACGTCACGGGCACCAACGTCTCTTCGACCATCGGCACATTCCAAGCGATACTCGAATTGAATACGGGCAATAGCGACGGCCGTATTACGTTCAACTATCCCGATCTAGACTTTGGTCTCACAGCCATGAATCGTGGTACGAGTGCCACGATTGGAGTTTCCAACGGATCGGCGTCGGGAGCTCGTGAACTCATCTCGTTCAACAATGGCACCCATGCCCTCATCAACTCCGGCACAGCCATTCAGCTTGATCGCACACGACCGGTCGCGCAGCTCGCCGCAATCACACCGAACTCGCGCATCCTGCCGCTCTCAACCGCCACGCTAACGTTCAGCGAACCGATTCAGGAATCAACGTTCACGACGAGTGATCTGGCGTTGAGCCTCAACGGCTCGCCCATCGCCCTCAGTAATGATGTCGCCATTAGTTCCCTCGGGAATAATCAGTATCAAATCTCTGGCCTGACGATCAGCACCAGTTACAGTGGCACCTTCAGTCTGTCCGTGAAAAACTTCGCCGTTCGCGATGCTCTCGGGCACTATGGTGATGGAACGAGCAGCGTGACTTGGAATCAAGTTTTACCTGCCGCACCAGTGAAGCTCCTGTCGGTCACGTCGACCGATGGGACAACGTTGTCTGTGACGTACGAGATGCTGGCCGCTCACTCCAGCGCGTTCTCATTCACGGCACTGCTCTCCGCCGACACAGTGCCCGACGTCGGCGATACCTCCTTGGCCACCGTCCTCGTCCAAGCCGCCGCCGACTTAACATTAGGAACGCATACGATCACCTACCCGATTGGAACTGGGACCGGAAAGATTCCATTACCAGGTCTCGGTACTGCCGAATCGTCCGCCGATTATGGCATCCTGTTGACGGCTGACAGCAGCTACGCACTGGGCGTTGACCCACCCTCCAATGCCGCTGATCTCACACTCAGCTTTGTCGGCACCTACAATCCCGGCGCAGGTGTGATCTACGTCCACGGCAGCCCGTCAGCCGACACGATTACGATCGACAGCGCACTGAACATTTCCGTTGGCTCGAGCAATTACAGCTACTCCCCGACTGGCATCACGCAAATTCGAGTTCGTGGGCGGGAGGGCAATGACACGATCAATGCGTCGACGGCGACGCTACCGGTTTTTGTATTGGGTGGAGCGGGCAACGACACAATTACCGGCAGTACCGTGGCTGATTTTTTGGACGGTGGTGCCGGAGATAATGTGCTCAACGGCGGCGATGGCAATGACATGCTCATCAGCTCCCTGGGCAACGACGCACTCAACGGTGGCAACGGCAATGACACCTACTGGTTCGATCACGACAGTGCACTCGGCAGCGACTCCATCACTGATTCTGCAGGCATCGACGTAGTAGATCTTTCGTCTACGACCACAACCGGAGTGACTCTGGATCTATCGCTCACTGCGGCTCAAACGACTAGCGCGAATCAAACTTTGACGATCAACGCGGGGACTGTCTTAAAGAATATCATCGGCACCCCTCTCGCCGATCAACTCACCGGCAACTCCGCCAATAACTTGATCCAGGGCGGCTTGGGAAATGACATCCTCTCCGGTGGCGCTGGCGCCGATACACTCGATGGTGGTGACGGCAACGATCGCTACGCCTTGGATACCGACGAGGCTCAGGGATTCGACACGATCGTTGATTCCAGCGGCACGGATACGCTGGATTTTTCCAGCACCACCACGAAGACAATTGAATGCAGTCTATGGGCTACGTTCACGCAGTTAATCAATTCGAACCTGAGCCTCACGTTGCCTTCCTCGACAACGATCGAAAACCTGATTGGTGGTCAACTGAACGATACGCTCTGGGGAAATGGTCTACAAAACGTGATCGATGGCCAAGCCGGGAATGACACGCTGCGCTCATCGCGCGGTGGCGATACGCTGACAGGAGGTGCGGGGGACGATACTTATCTGTTGAGCTGGGATGTGGCTATTGATGGTGTTTCCGGTAGCCAGGGTGCGGTCACCATTACCGATACCAGTGGCACGGACACACTCGATTTCTCCGGCGCGACGACGTTAGCCGTAACCGTGAATCTGGCTACTACCACGTCGCAAACCGTGAACTCCAATCTGTCACTGATTCTGTCCGCGGGGGATGCCATCGAGAATGTCTATGGCACACCAAGCAACGATTTCCTCACCGGTAATACGCTCGACAATCTGCTGAAAGGTGGAGCGGGAAATGACACCTATCGCTTTAATGCTGGTGTCGCACAGGGAAGCGATACGATCGACGAATCGGGCGGAGGCACTGATACGCTGGACTTCACCACCACCACCGCGGTGCCTGTCACCGCGAATCTCGGTCTGACAACGTCACAAGTAGTTCACTCCAATCTGTCACTCACCCTCACCAGCGCCACTTCCATTGAAAATCTGATCGGTGGTTCACTCGGCGACAATCTCACGGGCAACTCGCTGGCGAACGTCATCAACGGTGGTGCTGGCGACGATGTGCTGGTCGGCGGCGCCGGCAACGATTTGCTCGTTGGAGGAACGGGCAACGATCGCTATACCTTCAGCACCGATACGGCTCTGGGTACCGATACTCTGGACGAATCGAGCGGCGGCGTCGATACACTCGACTTTTTAAACTCCACCACCCTAGCTGCCACCGTGAACCTGGGGCTCGCGACCACGCAAGTCATCAACTCGAATCTGTCGCTGATCCTTGGTTCTGCGACCACGTTCGAATCCGTTTGGGGAAGCCCGCTCAACGACACCATCATTGGGAATGCCAATGCCAATATGATTTTTGGTAATGGCGGCAATGACATACTGTCCGGTTTGGGCGGAAACGATACGCTCAACGGCGGCGACGGTGACGATACCTATCTCTTCAACACCAACACGGCGCTCGGGACCGATACGCTGTCGGACTCCAGTGGAGTTGACCTGCTGGATTTTTCAGCCTCCACCACCCTAGGTGCGACGGTCAATCTCGGTCTTACAACCGTTCAGGTAGTCAATACAGGACTATCGTTGGTGCTGAATTCGGCCAGTGCTTTTGAAAATGTGTATGGCACGGCGCTGAATGATGTCTTCGTGAGCAACAGCGCCAACAACTTGTTCCGTGGTGGAGCGGGAAATGACAGCTATCGCTTCAATACGAATACGGCATCTGGCACCGACACTCTGGAAGAATCCGGCAGCGGAGTCGATACCGTCGACTTCTCGAGCACCACAGCGGCGGCCGTCACCGTCGATCTAAGTGTCAACGGCGCCCAAACGGTCAATTCCAATCTGGTACTCATCTTGGGAACCGGCACAAATTTCGAGAACCTGCTCGGCGGTGCACTCAACGACACACTCACCGGAAATGCCAACGCCAATTCCATCAGTGGCAACGCGGGGAATGACACCATTGTCGGCAGCGGCGGCAACGATACGCTCATCGGCGGCGCCGGTAATGACCTCTATCCCTTCACGGCGGATGCGGCACTCGGCACCGATACCATTGACGAATCGGGCGGTGGTACCGACACGCTCAATTTCTCCTCCACGACAACGCTGGCGGTGACCGTGAATGCAGGGCTAGCAACCATCCAAACGGTGAACTCCAACCTCTCTCTCATTCTCGGCTCGGCATCCACCATCGAGAATTTGACTGGCACCGCGCTGAATGACACGTTGCTGGGGAACTCACTGGCGAACACAATCCTGGCAGGCGATGGCGACGATACGCTCGCCGGTCTTGGTGGAGCCGATGCGCTCAACGGTGGCAATGGCAATGACACTTACAGCTTCGTGGCCAACAGTGCGCTAGGTACCGACACTCTGACCGATCCGTCTGGCACCGATCTGCTCGACTTCTCCGGTTCCACCACCCTGGGCGTTACGGTCAATCTTGCCATCACGACCACTCAGGTAGTGAACAGCAATCTATCTCTCGTCCTCACTTCTGCGACAGCGTTCGAAAACATCATAGGCACTGGCCTGAACGACACCTTCACCGGCAATAGCCTGAATAATCTACTGGTCGGTGGTGCCGGAAATGACAGCTATCGCTTCAACGCTAACACGGCACTCGGCACCGACACGATTGACGAATCAGGCGGTGGAATCGACACGCTTGATTTCACGACAACTACGACAGTCGCCGTGTCCGTGAATCTGAATCTCGATACGGTGCAAACGGTTCATACGAATCTGGCATTGATCCTCGGTTCCGGTGCGAACTTTGAAAACCTGCTCGGTGGCTCGCTGGCCGACACCCTTATCGGCAACGCCAATAACAACACCATCACCGGCAACGCTGGCAATGACACGATCACCGGTGGTGATGGTAACGACACGCTCATCGGCAGTGCCGGCAACGACACGTATCTATTCGACGCTGATTCCGCTCTTGGCAGTGACACGATCAATGAAGCGGGTGGCGGCATCGATCTGCTTAACTTCTCCTCCACTACCACCCTTCCCGTGACAGTCGATCTGGGATCCACTGCTGTTCAAGTCGTGAACTCGAATCTGTCGTTGAGCCTAACTGCCACCAATACGGTCGAAAGCGTAACCGGCACTCCACTGGCTGATACCCTCTACGGCAATTCCCTCGTGAACACCATTCTCGGCGGCGATGGCAATGACACGCTGGCTGGTTTCGGTGGCAACGATACGCTGAACGGCGGCGCTGGTAATGACACGTACCTCTTCAACACCTCGACCGCTTTAGGAACGGATACGCTCGCGGATTCGGCTGGAGTCGACTCACTCGACTTTTCCGCCTCCAGCACGTTAGGCGTGACGGTCAACCTCGGCGCTACCACCAGTCAAGTCGTAAACTCGAACCTGTCGTTGGTTCTGGGTTCCGCCACAGCCTTCGAGAATCTCATCGGCACCGCGTTCAATGACACCATCACGGGAAATGCGGTGAGCAACGTGCTGCGCGGAGGAGCCGGGAATGACAGTTATCGTTTCAATACCAATACGGCCCAAGGAAGTGACACAATCGACGAGTCGGATGGCGGCTATGACACACTCGACTTTACCACCACCACGCTGGTCGCGGTAAACGTGAATCTGGGCTTAAGCGGAACACAAACCGTAAACGCTAATTTGTCGCTGAACCTCGGTTCCGCAACCAGCTTTGAACGACTCATCGGTGGATCACTCAATGACACCCTTACCGGTAATGCCAACAACAATCAAATCGAAGGCAACGCGGGAAATGACACGATTTCAGGCGGCGCCGGTGACGATATCCTGATTGGCAATGCTGGCAATGACACGCTGAGCGGGAACGATGGCAACGACATTTATCAGTTCAAAGCTGATACCCTACTCGGGACCGACACGCTCAATGAAGCCTCCGGTGGCGGAATCGATCTCCTCGACTTTGGTGCATCCACCACCGCCCTCGCCGTAAATCTCGCAGCTACCACCCTGCAAACGCTCAATGCGAACTTGATGATCATGCTGTCGAGCGGTTCCACGTTTGAAATGCTGGTCGGTTCCAGTGGCAGTGATACGCTCACCGGGAACGCCGCGAACAACGTGATCTTCGGTGGCGCCGGCAACGATACGATCAATGGGCTCGATGGAGCTGATCTGCTCGTCGGCGGAAGCGGTGCTGATACGATCAACGGTGGCAATGGCGATGATCTCGTCATCGGCAGTTTGCTGACCTACCACAACGAATCCACTCGACTACTCGATCTGGCGTCTGTGCTGGCCGTGCAAGCCGAGTGGCAACGGAGCGACATCGGTTATCTGGATCGAATCACCAATCTGGTAAACGGTGGCGGCACCAACGGCAGCGTCACCGTCAACAGTTCCACAGCCACCGATGATTCCGCCGTCGATACCCTATTCGGAAACGCGGATCTCGATTGGTTCTGGATCTATGGCAGCGATTCCGTGGCAGATCTCCATCTCGGCGGCACCGAAGTCAACAACGCGTAGCGCACGGAGCCACGGTTGGATTGCGCACGGAGACACAGGCAGATTGCGCACGGAGAACACAGGCAGATTGCGCACGGAGAACACGGGTAGGTTTCGCACGGAGACACAGAGACTCGGAGGAATTACCCATTCAACATTCATAGGAAGTAGGCTGATTTGGAACAACGCCCTGCCTCCTTGCAAAATCCTCTCCGTGCCTCAGTGTCTCCGTGCGAAACACCCTCCGTGCCTCCGTGTCTCCGTGCGAAACACCCTCCGTGCCTCCGTGCGAAACACTCCCCGCGTGCGACGAATATCACTTATTGCCGGGGATAACCTTGCGAGGTTCATAGCTATGCGGGCGCTTACGAAGCACGCTAGCGCGGACGATACGATCCGATTCTTCGGGTGCCTGAGTCGTCTGGCGCCGATGCAATTTCGTCAACACTTCTTGGCCCTCGAGGATTCGACCGAAGACCGTGTGTTTTGTATCGAGCTGAAATGCGGGGGCGAGGGTGAAAAAGAACTGCGAGCCACCGGTATTCGGCCCGGCATCTTGTGCCAGACTTAGATAACCCGCGAAATGATGACGAGCATCCTCGCGTTCCGCTTCACTGTAGATGCGATAACCAGGTCCTCCCGTGCCGTCACCTTTAGGACAGCCACCTTGCGCGAGTAGTCCGCCGACCACGCGATGGAAGGTCAGCCCATCATAAAACTTGTTCTCCACCAGATGAATAAAGTTGGCGACGGTCTGAGGCGCTTCATTTTCGAATAGTTCCACCACCATTTCGCCTTTACTCGTCGTCAAACGCACACGCGGCAAGTCGTCCGCCTTTCGCTCCAGCTCTCGGCGCTGCTGCTCCTCCTCCCACTCCTCGCGAATCTCCGGTAATTCAGCCAGCAGCATCTTTTGTGCGGCATCGAGCGAGTTGGCAGCGGCGGCTTGCTGCAGATAACGCTCAGCGGTAACGAAATCATTTAGGCCGTAAGCCGCAGCCGCAGCTTTGCCCGGCAGCGTCTTGTCCGGACATTCACGCTCGATTAACAGTCGAGCGATTTCCAGCGCCTGAGCATACTGGTCTGCTTTGAGATCGTTCGCGAGTAAGCCGAGCAGCGTGCGGACCACTTCCTTCTGTTCATTACCCAGTCGGCGATACTCGGCGATCGACGAGGAGCGCAGTCGCGACAGAGCTCGCGGGGCACTGGCTACCAGTTCCAGATAAGCCTTACGCAGCGGCTCGCGCTGCTCCGCCGGTACCTCCCGGAACTGCGCGATCATGTCGCTGAGTCGCTTCTCCAGCGCATCCCATTCCGCTTTGACTTTCGTGAACTCCTCGACCGGCAGCGGTTCGGCTACCGATACCGACCGCTCTTCGCCCTCGGCCCGGCGGCTGAGCTCAGCGCTACTCAACAAGCCACTGACACTCGCCGTCATCCATAACAGGCAAGCGTACCACAGGCCGTCACGAGTCTGGGAATTGTTACCCATCGCCGGTCCTAGTACGAGCTCGCAATTATTTCACTTTGTTGGGCACATACTCATGATCGCGCTTTCGCAGCACCGTAACTTCCAACATCTTGTCGGGTGGAGTGCGCGATGGATCTTCGGGATTAATGCGCTGAATCTTCGCCAGCACATCCAGCCCCTCGATCACGCGACCAAAGACCGTGTGACGTCCATTCAGATGACTCGTCGGTACAAACGTCAGAAAGAATTGCGATCCACCCGTGTCTTTACCCGCATGAGCCATGCTCAAGGTACCGCGGAAATGACTACGATGATTGTCCTTGGGCCATTCGCAGTAGATTTTATAGCCGGGATCGCCCGTGCCGGTGCCGATCGGGCAGCCACCTTGAGCCATGAAATTCCCTAGCACTCGATGGAACAACAACCCATTGTAGAACTTGCTCTCCACCAGATTAATGAAGTTGCCCACGGTCTCCGGAGCTTCATTCTCGAATAACTCCACCACCATGTCGCCCTTCGTAGTCTTGATTTTGACCCGCGGCAAATCATCTTTTTCCGCTTCTGCTTTTCGCAGCTTCTCTTCCACTTCCCAGAGCTGCTTGTATTCACCAATCGAAGCTTGAAACTTCTTCGCTAAATCGTTCGTGAGCGCGTTCGCATCGGCGGCTTTCTTGAACAGCTCTTCCGCTTTGTCGTATTGATTGAGCGAAAAAGCGGTGACACCTGCGAATTGATAGAGTTCCGCGAGTTCACATTGGTTGTCCAGTAACGTCTGTGCCAGCACGGATGCATCTTCGTAGCGATCCTGCCGCACATCATCCTCAATCATGTTGACGAGGAAACGAGCCAGAGCGAGGTCCACATTGGGCTGCGCGACATAGGCTGCGGTACCGAGTGTCCGCAGTTGCGGAATCAAAGCATTCCCCTTCGTTACCGACTCATCCCACGCCTTGCGCAGTTCCGCCGCCTCTGCGTCCGGTGCCGTCTGGAACTTGACTTTGATCGCTCGCAGTTCCTTGAGCACGCCCTTCCACTCGGCCAGTCTCGCCTGGTATTCCTTGATCGCCTGCTCACCTTCGACCACAGCCGGCTTTTCAGCCGCCGGCTTTTCAGCCGCTGGTTTTTCAGCGGCTGGTTTTTCCGCGGCTGGTTTCTCAGCCGCTGGTTTCTCAGCCGCTGGTTTAGGCTCGTCGTCCGCTCGCAGCCCAAGCGGGTCGACCGCTAAGCCGAGCGCCACCAGGCTTGTCGTCATCCAACTTCCGCACCAAAAAGACCGCATCGCCGAGACTCGCTGCAGATAGCCGATCTTGTTCATCGCGTCGCACTCCACTATTTGGGAAGACCTGATAAGCATCTTCAGGGACAGGCTGTTGCCCACGTCCTGCAAGCTCCGTATTCTACCAGCGAAGGATGCCGCGGGTAGACGCCCCCCGCCTAGGCTGCTAAAAACTTCACACCCGTGCAGTGGCCTCGCGGTCGCTGAAAAACTCCCCTGAGGTTCGTTTACCCGGTCGCCGGCAAGGTTATGTCGAGCGGCAGAAAGGTTGGTTGAGAGGATGGGACGTCGTCGTTCAACCGATCGTTCTCGGCAAGATTCCTCGTTCGAGGAAACAGCGCCGCGACCCGCGCCCACTCCTCGTGGCGGCTCCGAGCAGCCGACGGGTGAGGTGCGAATCATTGGCGGATCGCTACGTGGTCGAGTGTTACCGTTTTTGGGCGGCGATCACCTGCGTCCCATGAAGGACCGAGTGCGCGAGGCGGTATTCAACCTGCTCGCCGATAACGTTAAAGGTACGCAGGTTATCGATCTGTTTGCGGGAACCGGTGTGCTGGCCTTCGAAGCGCTCAGTCGCGGTGCCACCGCCGCTCTGCTGCTCGAACGACATTTTCCGACGGCGCGACAGATGCAGCGCCGAGCGGCTGAAATGCAACTGGAAGATCGCGTCGAGGTGCTTTCGAGCGACACGTTTGTCTGGGCCAAACGATTCTTCGCCGGGACACTGGCCAATCCCGATGGCACTCGTCGTGACCTGTTAAGCGAATGGCAAGGACGGCCTTGGCTGATCTTCTGCTGTCCGCCTTATTCCCTCTTCGTCACTCGCCCCGACGAAGTAATTCAACTCGTAACTCAATTGCGTGATCGAGCTCCACCGGGCAGCTTGCTGGTGGTGGAATCGGATGAACGGTTTGATCCCGGCCAGCTTCCCGATGCCGACGCCTGGGTCACTCGAGTTTATCCGCCCGCAGTCATCGCCATCTGGCGTTGCCGTAACGACTCATAACTCATCACCGCCGCTGCCACCGACACATTCAAACTATCGGCGCGTCCCAGCATCGGCAGCCGAATCGGCGTGACTTCCGGTCCCCGCCACTCGTCGCTCAACCCCTGCGACTCCGCGCCAAACACCAGGGCCACAAGTCCGGTGAGGTCCACGGCGGTGTATTCAGCGGCGCCGTCGACGCGCGCCGTGAACAAACGAGCTCGATGCTGGAGCAGCCATTTTTTCGCGGCGGCACTTTCAGCGGCACAGACCGGCACGGTGAAGATGGTCCCCACACTGGCGCGAATGACGTTGGGATTATAGAGGTCCGTGCCACCACAGCTGATGACTGCCGCCGCACCCACGGCATCTGCTGTGCGTAAGACCGCTCCCACGTTGCCGGGTTTTTCTAATTGTTCGAGCACCAGGATCAAGCCGCTGGGGGGAAGCTGAAGATCAGTCAGCGTCGGGCGCGGTAAGCGTGCCACTCCCAACAAACCCTCGCCTCGCTCACCATAGACGAGCTTCTCGAGCACATTCGGTGTTACCGTATAGACCTCGGGCGCACGCTGGCCCAACTCACCGGCTTGAGCCAGCAGTGCATAGTCCTCTTCGCCCGCACATCGTTCCGGACAGAAGAATAACTCTAAGATCTCGACTCCCGCCTCGAGCGCACGACGCAGCTCGCGCACTCCATCAATGAGTAGTCGCCCCTGACGCTGACGATCGCGTCGATCGCGCAGCTTGACCGCTTCTTTCACTCGCGGATTATGAACACTGGTGATAAGCATGTTGCCATGATACGGAAGCGAGGCGCCCAACGCTACGACGCACGATCTCGCTCGCCACGCAGCAAACGTTGTTTCATGGTTACTCCCTGCGGAGCGGAGAAACCAACCAACTGGCCGCTCGCTCCGACCACGCGATGACACGGCACCACGAGCGGCACTCGATTGCGCGCCATCACGCTGCCTACCGCTCGAGCCGCTTGCGGCGATCCGACCTGTCGAGCCAACTCGCCGTAGGTTCTGGTTTCGCCAGGTGGGATTGAACGACAACTGGCAATCACTTGTCGCTGAAAATCAGTCAGCCCAACTTCATCAATCGCCACATCTCGAAAATCACCATCAGCAAACGTTTCCGCATACCGTCGCAAGCGTCGCACCAGCTCCGTGTGCTCGCTCAACACTGTCGCCTCCTGCGGGTTCAGGCGAGCGTCTCGGGAGCCGGACAGGATCGCCTGCAGAGCTTCTGCTGCGGTCTCGTGTCCGAAGGAAAGTTGTGCCAGCAAGGCACCACGCCACCGAACCGCGATCCAGCCCAATGGGCTCGGAAATACCGCCACCAAGGTCGTGGGCTCCAGCCACAACCACTGCTCGGCGCCGCTAACTGCCTGACTTGTCAGTGACTCGCTAATCGTTACGACCGGAATTTGATTTCCAAAAAAATCGATTTCAACGGTCATTACGAAGTACCAGCCATTTGACGAGGAAAAGTTGCCACGAAATGATGGAAACCGCTGAAGTTGAAGGTTAGTCGCACCGCAGCGCACTGGGGCCTTCCCAGTCGTCTGCCGTTCGCTCGACCATCATCCGGCAATCGGACTCCTGGACCCTTTGGTACCCTGGCACGAGGAACCAACGAATGACTCGCCTGACAACTCTGAGCGGCCTGCTGTTACTGTCACTCACCTCGATCGCCAATGCACAGCAAACTTGGCAAACGCTGCCCACCAATCCCGCCGCAGGATCCCCCGCTCCCACTTACTCAGCACCCGCCTATCCCACACCTGCTTATCCCACACCTGCTTACGCGGCACCGATGTATGCCGCTCCCGTGTACTCAACTCCCACGTATCCAACTCCCACGTATTCTGCTGCCGCTTATCCGCCGCCGGCCTACGCCGCGGGTACTCCCTATGTCGTGCCGTCCTATGCAGCGCCGCCGTCCTATGCAGCGCCGCCACCTCGCTGGTGGAATCTCCCGGTGAGCAGTTGGTTTGGGTCGGCACGCCCGGCTGCTCCCACGGTTGCCGCCAAACCAGCCTACGCCCAGCCGCCCGTCTATGCTGCCGCACCGGCTTACACTCCAGCTCCGGTCTACGCTGCTGCACCCACCTACGCTGCTGCACCCATTTACGGATCTCCACCCGCCTACGCTGCCGCGCCCGCTTATGCTGCCGCACCGGCTTACACAGCGTCACCGAACTTTGTCACCACGATGAGGCCCGCCGTTCCACCGCCAGCGAACGTGCCAACCAATTTCCTCTATACGCGAGGTTTATTTGGTCAGCCGCGAATTGTGCCGCTGCCTTAGACAACCCTCGGCCCACGGGGGTCGTCACCGAGCAGTCTTTATCCGTTTCTGTCGGCTGGAATCGGTCCACGAGCGGCCGCTTTCGCGCCGCTTAGCCGCCCACGTCGCCCGTGCTCCATGAGCCATTGATGAGCCGCCACATGCCGCCGGGATTCTTGTCGCGCAGCGCGTCGGGTAATCGCTGAGGCCGCACGCCATCGAAGCATTGCAGCATGCCGAAGCGCCGCAGTGATGCTGGAATGCCGACTGCCGTAAAGCCCGGATGGCCTGTCGCGGGAAATGGACCGCCATGGTTCATCGCGGCACTGACCGCCACGCCCGTCGGCATTTTGTCATTCAGCAACCGGCCCACTCGCTGTCGCAGCCGTGGTGCCAGATGATCATACGCATCATCATCGCTGCCGCGCGTGTCAGAGTAGATGCAGCCCGTGAGATTACCTTCCATGTGATCGAGGATCACACCGGCTTGAGCCAAACTATCCGCGACAACAAATAACGCCTCATTGCCAAATGCCTCCGCTTGCAGCTCTTCCGGATGCTGCAAAAACTGACTTCCCGTTACTCGCAACAGCGTGTTGGCGTGACAGTAGCCGGCTCCTCCACCGCTGGTATTACCCGCCACCACTTCCGCACCGGCAGCGGTGAGCGTATTGATTCCCTGCCGCAGCGAGGCTTCCACGCTCTTCGACAGCAGGGTGCCGACGGGCGCTTGCTGGAATGCCGCCGCCACCTTGCCGATGAATTCTTCCGTCTCGGCACCCGCGACGAGCACCACGAGTCCTGGATTGGTGCAAAACTGTCCGGTCCCCATCAAGCAGCTACTCGAGAATTGCTGCACGAGATCATCGAGTCGCTCGCGGAGCGCACCCGGCAAGATCACCACCGGATTGACGCTCGACAGCTCCAGATAAATCGGCTTTCCAACTCGATCGGCGGCCGTTTTCAGTGCCAAGCCTGCGGAGCGACTACCGGTGTAGCCCGTCGCACCCACTCGCGGGTCCGAAACCAATCGTTCGCCATCCGCATGTCCCGTTCGATAGATAAGCTGCACGGTTCCCGCTGGCAAACCCGCTTCTTGCAGCGCTGCCAAAGCTTCTTCGGCAAACAACCGAGTCGTGCCGGGATGTGAGGAATTGGCTTTACCGATTACCGGATTGCCAGCCGCAATCGCAGCGGCAAAATCTCCGCCCGCTAAACTGTTGAACGCGAACGGAAAATTATTCGGACCGAATACGCAGACCGGTCCCAGCGGTGCCAGGTACGAGCGGATATTCGCGGCCGTATCAATGGTGGGAAGCGACCACGAGCCCTCGCGCGCTGCCGCCGCTGCCTGCCGCAACTGCGCCGTCGTCCGCGGCAACTCGACATCATTCAAGCGCGGTGCCTTCGGCAGCGCGGTTTCCAAATGAGCCATCTCGACCAAGTCGGCGCGTCGAGCCTCGATGCGCGTCGCAAACAGTTCCAGAAAATTGGCGATCGCTTCCCGCGGCAACGCGCGCAGCGCTGCGGCTGCCGCCGTCGCGGTCGTCAATGCCTCGTCGCAGTCCGCCCAGAAACTCACCGGATACTCGTCTGCCAACGGCTCCTTGGTGCGAGGATTTTCCGCTCGAAACGATTGATTCCCATACGCGGGACGCCAATGACCGGAGATCAATACGGGCTGCATGATTATTTAAGTCGCTCAAAGAGGGAAGAAGAAAAACATGTCGGCATTCGATTCCTGGTTGCGCGGCAGCATCAGCAGACGTTACACTGGCCACCGGTTCCGGATTGTACGGTGGCAACTATCCCATGGGGAAGGTTGCATCCACCAGCCGACCCTCGCAAAACTCGACCAACGATCCTCAGGATTCTTCCATGAACACCACACCTCGTACCAACCGGCTGGTGATTTTGATCGCCAACTTGGCATTTGTCGCTAGCACATTTGTAATTAGCACACTGGCGAACCGGAGCCCATCACTCTTGGCCGCCGACGTCGCGCTGCGTGAACAAGAGTTACCCACGAAACTCACCGTGGGTTACGCCGTCCGTCTCCTCGACATGAACGCCGATAAACGACTCGACATCTGCATCGTCGACTCCGACCGAATTCTCTGGTTGGAAAACCCAAATTGGAACGAGCACATTTTGGTGGGCCCGGGACAAACCAAAAAAGATAACGTCTGTTTCGCTCCCTACGATATCGATGGAGATGGATTGCCAGAGTTCGCAGTAGGAGCTGATTGGCGCCCCTTCGACACCGCCACTGGCGGCACCATCCAATGGATCGGTCGCGGCGAGAAACCACAAGATTCCTGGCGAGTCTATCCGATTGGCGAGGAGCCTACGGTCCATCGTATGCAGTTCGCGGACCTCGATGCCGATGGGCGTGCCGAGCTGATTGTTTCGCCGCTGATGGGTCGCGGAACCACGAAACCGAATTGGTCTGAAGCGCCCGTTCGGCTACTCGCCTACACCATCCCGAAAGATCCGCGCCGTGAGCCGTGGGTCCCCAAAGTCCTCAATGAAGATGTGCATGTCACCCACAATCTCATCCCGGCCGACGTTGATGGCGATGGCAAGCTGGACTTGCTGCTGGTGAGTTTTGAAGGAGTGCACTGGCTGCGCCGCACTCCCAGCGGCTCCTGGCAACGCACTCGAATTGGCACCGGCAATCAAGCCACTTCACCGAATCGCGGCGCCAGTGAAATCAAATATGGGAAATTGGGGAAGACCGATTACATAGCGACGATTGAACCATGGCATGGAAGTCAAGTTGTTGTTTACACGCGACCCACCACAGCGGCTCCCGCCATTGATCCCAGCGCAAAGCCCAATGAATGGCTCTGGCAACGTCATCTGCTCGATGAAAAACTCGCCTGGGGTCACGGCGTATTCTGCGCGAACTTGGATGATGACGCCGACGAAGAACTGATCATCGGCGTGCGCGATGATCTCGATCCCCAGAATCGTCGCGGAGTGCGCATCTATGATCCCACCGATGCAGCTGCCGGTAAGTGGTCGCGACAAGTGATCGACCCAGGCAGCGTGGCCGTCGAGGATCTGGCAGCGGGTGACTTGAATGGTGACGGACGCGTCGACATCGTCGCCGTCGGACGACAAACCCACAACGTCAAGATTTACTGGAATTCGAAATGATCGGGACATTGCTCTTAGCGACTACCACGATGCTGGCCGCTGACCAACGTGAATGGACACCAGAAACCATGCTACTGGTGCGACGCATCAACAGCGTCCAGGTGTCGCCCGACGGCCAGCGAGTCGTCGTCGCAGTTCGTTCTGCCGTCATGAATGATGGACAGAGCGAGTATCGCACTGCGCTCTATTTGGGATCCCACGGGGAACAAGCTCGGAACCCCGTAGCGCTGCGACCTCTCACACTCAGTTCGCATTCCTGCGACGACCCTCAGTGGTCTCCGTCTGGCGACTGGATTGCCTTTCTGTCCAATCGAGTGGGCAAGAAAAATCTGTGGCTCATTCGACCAGATGGCGGCGAAGCACTGCAGCTCACCGATAGTCAAACAGATCTATCCAGCTATCAATGGGCACCCGATTCCCAATCGATCGCCTTCACCGCCTTGGAGCCGCTAAGTGCCACGGAACAGCAGCAACTTGCCGAAAAGAATGACAGTCGAGTCGTCGATGAGAACATCAAGAAACAACGCCTTTGGCTGGCAGCGGTCCATGCATCACCTGTTTTGCAGCGCACACCACGACTGTTATCACCGGAGACGATGAATCTGGTGGTTGATACGGGGCGGCCAGGACGTGCCGCGTTTGATTGGTCTCCCGATAGTCAATCGCTCGTGGTTTCTCATTCCCGTTCACCACTGGCTGACGACTGGGGCACCGCCGATCTCTCCATCATCGAAGTCGCCTCTGGGAATCAGCGTTCCTTGGTGAAGAGTGCGGCGGCGGAGACCGCGCCGTTGTTTTCACCCGACGGGCAGACCATCGCCTTCTGTCAAAGTGATTCACCTCCATCCTGGGCCGGTCATCGCCAATTACATCTTGTTGCGGCAAGTGGTGGCAAGCCGCGTCCTCTCGCCTCTACACCCGACGAGTTCGGTCGCTATTCGGAACTCATCGGCTGGTCGGGCGATGGCCAGTCGCTGTTTGTCACCGAAATACGGGGAACAAATCTGCGCGTCATGAAGGTACCTTGCGACGCCTCAGCGCCACAGGATTTATCGAGCGGTGAGGGGATGGCTATTACGGGTGTGGCACTGAATCACACTCACACTCATTTTGGTTTTAGCTGGGAAACTCTCAGCCAAGCAGCAGAAGCGATGGTAACGTCGGTCGAGTCGTGGCAGCCGCTCGCCGTGAGCAAGGTGAATCAGGACCTCCCCAAGTACGATGCCGGTGAAACTCGTTTGATTCGCTGGCCCTCGACCGACGGACTCCAAGTCGAAGGTCTGATCACCTACCCTCGCGGCTATGACCCTAAAAAACGCTATCCACTCCTCGTGATTATTCACGGTGGTCCGATGGGCGTGTTCACTCAAACTTTTCCGGGTGTAGCTGGCAATTATCCTGTAGCAGCATTTGCGGCCCGCGGTTATCTGGTGCTGCGCCCCAACCCGCGCGGCAGTAGTGGTTACGGTCGAGCATTCCGCTATGCAAACTATCAGGATTGGGGCGGTGGCGATTACCGAGACATCATGGCGGGTGTGGATCGGCTCGTGAAAGACGGTATCGCCGATCCAGAAAACATGGGCGTGATGGGGTGGAGCTATGGGGGCTTCATGACCTCTTGGACCATCACGCAGACGCAGCGTTTCCGCGCTGCATCCGTGGGCGCCGGCGTCACGAATTTGATGAGCTTCACTGGCACGGCGGATATTCCTGGATTTCTGCCAGATTATTTTCGGGGCGAGTTTTGGACCAATCCAGCGACTTATCAAGAACACTCCCCCATGTTTCATATCAAAGGTGTCAAAACACCAACTTTGATCCAGCACGGGGAACGCGATGAACGAGTGCCGCTGTCCCAAGGACAAGAACTCTACAACGCTTTAAAGCGACAAGGATGTGAGACGAAAATGGTCGTCTATCCGAGAACTCCTCACGGGATCGAGGAACCGCGCTTACTACTCGACTGCATGCAGCGAAATCTCGACTGGTTCGACCAGTATTTACGTCGCGACCCACGATAAGAAGCCGGACGACGGCAGCAGCCTGCGCCGCTGCGCGCATTCCTCAAAACCATTCGGCCTTACGCACCACGTTGTTCAGCGGCTCGCCCGCCACAAAGCGGCGGATATTTTCCAGCAGCGTCTGGCGATGGCGAGTGGCAATGTGTACTGAACACGCTGCGACATGGGGAGTGATCAGGACGTTCGGCATTCGCCAGAGTTGATGCTGGTCGGGTAAGGGTTCCGTTTCAAAGACATCAAGCGCCGCACCAGCAATTCGACCGGCTTGCAGCGCCGCGACTAAATCGTCCAGCTTCACAATCGCACCTCGACCAATATTGATCAGATAGCCAGTCGATTTCATCTGGGTCAATCGCTGCGCGTTGAAAAGCCCTGCCGTGGCGGGTGTGTGTGGTGCACAGATCACAACGTAGTCACTGCGACGGAGTAAATCATCGAGCTGATCGACGCCGCCGAGCAGCGTCACGCCGTCCGGCGGCTTGTTCACCACCGGATCAACCGCCAGCACTCGCAGCCCAAACGCTAAGGCCCGTCGAGCGACCTCTTGACCGATTTGTCCCAAGCCAACGATCCCCAGCGTGTCATCGCTGAGGTGTCGATGAGCTCGATCCATGCCGCTGACAAAACAGGGCCCCGCCGCAAACGTGGTGCGCTGGTTTTCACCACCGATCGGCGCCCACACTGCTTGTTGCTGCTGGCGAATATACAGATGCAGGTTGCGAGCAAAGCAGAGGATATAACCCAGAACATGATCGGCGATGACATCGGAGAACAGTCCGCGCATGTTCGTCAACGTGCAGGGATGCTCGACAAGCTCCGGAAAGATGTAATGTTCGAGACTCGCCGTTGCCGACTGCACCCAGCGCAGGCGTCGTGCTGCAGCCAGTAGCGGCGGCGTGATCTTGCCGAAGAACGCATCCGCTCCTTCGATCTCCACGAAAGCTTGCTGCTCGGTATCACACGAGATGACTTGCAACTGGCCAGCAGCAGCCACTTCCTGCATCGCTCGCTGCCGTTCTTCCTCGACCGGCGGATAACAGATCAGTTTCAACATGCTCGTCTCCGGTTATGAGGGAACGGTAGGGGAAGCGGGAGAAGCGGGAGTCGGGGGAGAAGCAGGAGCCGTGGGCGTATTGGGAGTCGGGGTGGAGACTGGTCGTGGTACGTAGAACTCGAGCAGAGCCAGGAGTGGCTCGCGCCGGCCATTCCACGGCAACCAGCGACCACGCCAGGCGGCCAGCGGAGTGTCATCCCAATCGGGAAGCAGCAAGGCCCCGTCGCGCAGCGGCCGCCAGCGAGCGATTTGCGACCACGCCACTCGACGACTCCCCCACCAAGTCGATTCCACAATGCCAGCCGGACCAATCTCATACCAGACGGGAAACCACTGTCGCCCACTCACCAGCAACAAGGCTGCCACGACGAAGATGGTCAGACCGCGACCGCTGCCCGCTCCGTCGACGGCCACCACGAGAATGGTTGAGACCAGTAGTTGCAGCAGCGTACGCCACGGAGCATCACGCGGGGCCCAAGCCGAATAGTGCAAATCTGCCGGCGCAACTCGTGGCTCCATGCGTGGCTCCATTGACCGTTCTATTCGCCGTTCCATTTACCGTTCCATTTACCGTTCCAGGCGCGGCTCCAGGCGCGGCTCAGTCGGTTGTCCGCTGGTTAAAAAAGCGTCGATCGAGCCAGCTACCGACGAGCATGCCGATCGTCGCTCCCGTCGTATCGCACAGCCAATCATAGAAGTCAGCATAGCGATCGGGGATCAGCGCCTGCGTCAACTCATCCAGCACTCCATGCAGACTGAGCAGCCCGGCGGCCAACACCAACCAGCGTCCGGGGCGTCGACGTCCCGCAATAAAAACCAACCAGACCAGACCCGCCAGACCAAAATAGGCACAGCCATGAATGATTTTGTCCAGGTGCGGAATCGACCACGAAGGCTCAACCTTCTCACCCGTGAATTCTCCATACAACCAGGTGTAATACCAGACGCTGAGGATATTACCGGGCAGGTGAGTGCCGATGACCCAGACCAGCCAGTAACAAAACAGCACCACGCCGGAAAGCCAGGGATGAAACCAGAGCCACACAGGGACGATTTTTTTTCGAAGTGACATACGCTAGCATTGTCGCTGGTTATAAAGTTGAGCAACCTGAAACGCGATTCTACAGGAGCCGTGGCAACCATGCGATTGACGAACTCAACCGGCGACACACGCTGGAGCAGACGAACCTTGATCAAGGCGAATGTGGCGTTAGCAACCGGCCTGACCCTCGCCGGCCCGCTCGGTACCTTTTTGTCCGGCCTATTCCTGGATCATCCCGAGCGACAGTTGCAGGCCGCCGACGCCGAGGAAGGCTGGCGACCTCTCTTCGATGGCAAGTCACTCACCAACTGGAAGCCCACTCGCTTTGGCGGTGACGGCGAGATTCATATTGAAAACGGCGAGCTGATTTTCGAACAAGGCTCGCCCCTGACTGGCCTCACCTGGACCAAGGAGTTTCCCAAACAGGATTTCGAGATCAGCCTGGAAGCCAAGCGCGTGGAGGGAAGTGATTTCTTTGTGGGGCTGACATTCCCGGTGCGCGATTCGCACGCCAGCTTTATCGTGGGTGGCTGGGCCGGTAGCGTTGTTGGCATCTCCTGCATCGACGGTCACGATGCCTCCGACAACAACACCACCAAAGTCATCAAATTCGATAACGGCAAATGGTACAAGTTCAAAGTACAGGTGCGTGCCGATCGGATTAAGTGCTGGATCGATGGTGAAGCCATCATTGACGAAGACATCAAAGGCAAACGCATTCACACTCGTAATGAAGTCGATCCCTCTCGCCCCTTGGGGATCGCCACCTTTGAAACCAAAGCCGCCCTCAAGAACTTTCAGTATCGGGTGGTCAAATAGTGGATCGCAGCGATTGGGACGAGGAGTTTGAAGAACTGCCGCTGGCATCGCCGCATGAATACTACATGCGGCAAGCTCTGCGCGAGGCCGAAGCCGCTCAGGGCGAAAACGAAGTGCCGATCGGTGCCGTCATTGTGCGCGATGGGCGAGTGATCGCAGCCGCTCATAACCAACGTGAACAGCTCCATGATCCGACCGCTCATGCTGAAATGGTCGCGATCACACAGGCCGCAGGTCAAATCGGCGACTGGCGCTTGGAACGCTGCGCTCTGTACGTCACCCTGGAACCCTGCCCAATGTGTGCCGGAGCAATCTTGCAGGCGCGCATTCCCATCGTCGTGTTCGGCGCCACCGACCCCAAGGCCGGCGCCGTGCAATCACTCTATCAACTTCTCAACGATCCACGCCTCAATCATCGCTGTCACGTGATCGGCGGAGTACTCGCCGATTCTTGCGGAGGCCTGCTCACCAGCTTCTTCCAAGCTCAACGCAAACTGGGGAAGAAATAGGGTGAGTTACCACGGGAAACGTGGAAGGACCAATAAAAAAAGGATTCGTTGTGGTCGACAACGAATCCTTGGTGGTTGGATCTACGATGAAACTTGCGAGTTGCAAGTTCCGGTGCGGCTTACTCGTAATCGGCACTCTTGAGCGGAATGTAGCGGTACGGATCAACCGCCTTCTCGCTGTTAGGCGTGCACAGCTGCACGTAAACGCGATACTCAATCCCTTCTCGCAAGAACGCGACGTGGCGATCGGCGAACACCGCGTTGACTCCGCCCGAGTGGTTACTCGAAGGACGCAGGAATTCTTCCGTCATTTGCGACCATTGATTTACCTGCTTCTTCATCTGATTGATCTTCATCGCTTGAGTCGTGGCGGTGGGATCAGGCAGGTTGGTGTCGGCAGCAAGGAGCGGTGGAGGAGTATCGCTACGATAGAGCCAGCAGAACAAGTTTGAACCGCCCGGGAAAGCCGGAGCCGAGCTGGCTTCGTACTTGTTATTGAGCGTACCGTTCGTCCAGTAAGCCGCCAGCAGCGATTCCGAGTACATCAAGGTGTTGCTCATGCCGTCCTTGATGTTGGACAGCGTCACTTTACTGGGCATGATCACCGTGCCATTCCAATTCGCGGGAGCTGGCAAGGCGTTGACGAACAAACCGTTATCAGGCCCTTCCACGTAAGGATTGGTGAAGGTGTAAGGCGCACCGGCGGTGAGCGGCGTGGAGGCGGGATTCGCACCGCTCGGCTTGTAACCACCGTTGGCCACATACGAATTGTGCGGGAAGTTCGAATCCGGTGCCGAGTTGCTGGGGCAACGCATGGTCGCGATGTAAGGAGCCAACCGAGGGTCGGTGAGTGACACCGAGGATTCGTTCCAGAGGTCATAGAGCGGCTGCTGATCCATTTCAGCCAAAAGCGGCACGAACCAAGATGCCTCTTTGCCACCCACCACTTCTCGATAACCCGGCAGGCGCTGCCGATTCGTTTCCCACGTGAGCGTGCCGACCGCCAGCTGCGAGAGCTGATTGGCACACTTGATGCGCCGAGCCGCCTCGCGTGCAGCTTGCACGGCGGGCATCAGCAAGCCCATCAAAATGCCAATAATGGCAATGACCACGAGTAATTCCACCAGGGTGAAACCTGGACGACGACGATCTGACATGGGATGCCTCCTCTGCCCTGAGTGGATGAAAGAATGAAGTTAGGACTTGCTTGACAAGACTTCTTTAACAGGACTTGCTTAACAATGAAAAGCGACTACTGTTTCCCGAGCCCGGACGAATAGCCTGTAGCGGCTGAGGATAAGCTTAGTCTGATTGTGTCAAAATAACGATAGCGAGTCTAGTTTTCGTCTGTTTTTTCCCGGCACGGTTAATCTCTCCCACGGATGCCGGACAACTTCCCAAATCACCCCGTGCAGGCTTCTATGATCGATCCACCTCTGACCTTGGATAAAGATCTTCCGGTGGATCCACCATCATCTCCCCTGGGACTCCTGCTGAGCGGCGGCCTCGATAGCGCCATTCTACTAGCTGTCCTCCTGGAAGAGGGGCGAACTGTGTTTCCCATTTTCATTCGCGGCGGATTGCTATGGGAGAATGAGGAGCGGCGGGCAGTCGAGCAGTTTTGGGAGTCGCAGCGTGAGCGGCATGGCGAACGGTTGCGGCCCGTGGTCGAATTGCAGCAGCCAGTACGCGACCTCTACGGGGACCACTGGAGCACCACCGGCCAAGGTATTCCCGGAACCGAATCGCCCGACGAAGCCGTTTTTCTACCGGGTCGCAATGCCCTGCTCCTCGTCAAAGCCATCCTCTGGTGCCAACTGCATCAAGTCCCCGAACTGGCACTCGCCCCACTCGCCTCCAATCCCTTCGGAGACGCCAGTGACGCCTTTTTCGCCGACTTCGAACGGGCCATGACCCAAGCGATGATGAAGCCGATACGCATTTCGCGTCCGTTTGCACAGTTGAAAAAGCCAGCAGTCATGAAGCTGGGAGCTCATTTACCGCTCGAGCTCTCCTTTTCGTGCATCGCGCCCCGCGCGGGAAACCACTGCGGAGCGTGTAATAAGTGCGAGGAGCGGCGAGTGGCTTTCCGCGCTGCAGGACTCGAAGATCGAACGGTCTACGCGGAGCGACGTGGGGTCACGGGGTGAGAATTTTGCGGCAGATACAACAACCTAAACCGGGCAATTTACCCGGACTATGAGGATTGTCCATGTTTCGGATCGAACGACAATTTGATTTCTGCTACGGTCACCGCCTGCTGAACTACGACGGCAAGTGCCGCTTTCTGCACGGGCATAATGGCCGCGCTGTAATTACCCTCGAATCACCCGATTTGGATCATCGCGGCATGCTGATTGACTTCTCGGACGTCAAGCGCATTGTCGGCAAGTGGCTCGATGATACCCTCGATCATCGCATGATTCTGCATCGAGACGATCCAGCTGCGGAGTACCTGCAGAAGATGGGGGAGCCGTTATGTCTGGTGGATTACAATCCGACTGCGGAAAACATCGCCAAGCTGATATTCGACTTCACTCACCAAGCTGGGTTTCCTATCATCGCGGCCCAACTTTGGGAAACTCCCAATTGTTCCGCGACCTATCGACCTTAAAGGGAAATCCGAGCTGCAGTCTGTGTTGAATGTTTGTCGCACGACCGCGCCGTTGTGTGCTGCTAGCGGCATGCGCAAAAAAAAAGCCCGGGCGACCTCGATTCAGGTCGCTCCGGACTCGGTCCCCCCCGGGATACGTTCACCAGGGCTGGTGATGTGTTGGATAGAAGAGTTATCGGTTGAGTAGGCAGCGCAGCTTTGGCAAAGTTTTATTTCAGGGAAAGAAATCGCAATCAGGTCGCCCAATAAAGACTGAACAAGGTGTAGCGATCAGGTCGATTCTATCGCTAGGCCGTCACACCAATTCGTTGCACTGCGAGAAAGGATGCTCACGGTGTCTCACGCCGATCATCACGCGTCTGAATCCCAACCGTCTTCACCCGCTGGCTCGTCCACCGAGACTCGCTGCCCGTCGCTGCTGTCGATCATCAGCGGTTTGGGGTGGCCCGTGTTTCTGGGATTGGGAGCGACCACTCTGTTCTTTGTCCTGATTCATCGCGGCCCACTGAATCATCCGCTGATGCATCGCTATTTTGCGTCGCATCCGGTGACCTACTGCGAAACCGCGCTGTTCTTCATCGGCATGGCTGCGCTGATCTTGAAGCTGACCGAGGTGGCGGGCCAGTACTGGGCGTTTGGCGGAGTGTCCTTGCGGCCGGTAAAAACCGGTGGCGATGCGCTCAGCGACTGCCCGCAACTGCTCGCCGATCTGAACGAACTACCTACGGGCGTACGACGCTCACACCTCGCTCGACGACTCGGCGATGCACTCGAAATGGTGCGCCGAACTGGCTCGGCTGAATAGTTGGCCGACGAGCTGAAATATCTGGCGGATGTCGAAGCGGCCGCTCAGCAGGAAAGCTATTCGCTCGTGCGCATCGTCATCTGGGCGACGCCGATGCTCGGTTTCCTCGGCACCGTGATGGGCATCACCGAAGCTCTGGGCGACTTAAGTAAAAACGCCGAGCTGCTCGCGACATCCATCGACACCGCCATTCAAGGTTTGCTCGGAGGTTTGTACGTCGCGTTCGACACCACCGCCCTCGCGCTCACCCTCTCCATGCTGCTGATGTTCATTCAGTTTGTGATTGACCGCGTGGAGCAGCAGTTGCTGTCATCGGTTGATCGAGCGGCAAATGAACAGTTGATGGGGCGGTTTCCTGGGCTGGTCACCAGCAGTGATCCGCAGGTGGCGATGGTGGAGCGGCTGCTTCAAGTGCTCAGTCGCGGCGCCGAACAATTATCACAGCGACAAGCCGAAATCTGGCAGGCATCGCTCGTCAAAGCCGAACAGCAGTGGCAGTCGATGTTCCGCGTCGCCAGCGAACAGATGACGGCGAACTTAACGACGCATCATGATCAATGGGAACGATCCTGCAATGTACTGACCCGAGCGCTGCAGGCATCGAGCGACGTGACTGGTTTGGAACAAGCACTGAATTCCAACCTCGCCGCGCTCGCCAGCACGAAGAATTTCGAGGATATGGTGATGAGCTTGACCGCTGCCATCCACCTCCTCACCACTCGACTGTCGAATACTCCCGAAACCATTGCGTTGACTGACCGCTCACGATTAACGGCCGACGAACTTCGAGTGCTTCGAGGCAAGGCTGCATGAGACGTGCCGTATTCCGCCGGACCTCCCAAGGACTGGCGTTATTTCCGTTTCTCGCTGTGCTCATCTGCACCATGGGTTCACTCATCGTGCTCTTGGTGCTGGTGCTGCAGCAAGCACGCGTGCAGGGCGGTTCCGCTGTGGCGGAAGCGGTCGAAGAGGCGCAGCGCACCGCTCGTGAACAGCGAGTGGCGTTACGGCAGCAGCAACGCGAGCAACTGGTAGCTGAGCAGCTAGAGCAGCGCAAGCGGCGGGAACTGCACGAAGAGCTGGAGTGGCAGCGCGAACAGTTTGCAGAACAACATGCCTCGCAAGCCGAACAGCTGCGGCGTCAACGGTTGGAATTGAGTCACCTGGAGGATCACATTCGTCGACTGGAAGATCAGCATCGACGCTTGATGATCGAGCATGACAAGTTGACCAGCAGCGAGCCCGAGGAAGCCGCGGATCAAGCACAAAAAAAAGAGGCCGATGCGCAAGCGGCCGAATTAGCCGAGCTCCAGCAGAAGATCGCGGAAGCCAAGAAGTTACTGGAAGAGACGCGGGCTCGTAACGCGAAGCGACCGCCTTCGTTCGCCATCGTTCCCTACACCGGCCAGAACGGCACTCGTCGCCGACCGATCTACATTGAGTGTGGTGAAGAAGGAATCGTGCTGCATCCCGAGGGCGTGGTGTTTATGCGGCGCGATTTCGAAGGTCCGCTGGGGCCAGGAAATCCGCTCGATGCGGCCTTGCGCACGGTCCGCGAGTATTGGGCGAAAGTAAACGATCCCCAGCAAACGGGCGAGCCGTATCCGCTCTTGATCGTGCGGCCGAGTGGGGCGATTGCGTATGCGATGGCGCGGGCGGCGATGAAGTCGTGGGAAGAAGAGTTTGGATATGAGTTGGTAGACGCGGAGACTCGCCTGGAGTTTCCCCCGGCGGATCCAGAACTCGAACAGTTATTAAATCGGACGATCCGGGATGCGCGGCAGCGTCAGTCGGCGCTGGCGGCCGCGATGCCGAGTCGGTTCCAGGGCGAGCAGCCGATGGCGGACGGCCCAGGATTCAGCAGCGGCCCAGGCAGTGCGAATGCTGGCGGTGCGAATGCTGGCAGTGCAAGTGCCAGCGGTGGTAGCGGAGCGGGGCTGGCAGGTGGTGGTAATGGTGGCAGCCGCGGCAGCCAGCAACTGGTGCGTGGCACCAGTTCGCTTGGGGGAAGCGGTTCAATAGCAGGCAACGCTGGCGGCTCAGGGCAAACAGGCAGTGCTAGCGGATCTGGGTTAGCGGGTGGTGCTGGCAGCTCAGGGCAAACAGGCAGTGCTGGCGGATCGGGCCTATCAGGTGGCGCAGTCGGAGCCAACGGCGGCGGTGGTGCCGCAGGTCGCGGGACCTCCGCAGGTGCTCCCGGTGGAAGTGGAAACGGAACTGGTGCCGGTGGCGGCGCACCCGGATTTGCCGCTACCTTACCCGGCGTCTCTCCCCCGCCAGGCTCCTCTGACTCCGCTGACGCTCGCCCTCCGGCCGGTGGCTCCTTCTACGGCGGTGCCGCCTCCCAATACAACTCCGCCTCTTCCACCAGTGGCAACACCAATACCAGTGCCAGCGGTTCTTCAACTGGCAGTGCCGGTGCCTCTGGTTCCCCGAATTCATCCGCCAATGGCTCCTCGCCCGGCAGTTTTTCCGTGTCACCCGGTGCCGCGGTCGCCGCCCAGCGTGGTGCCAATTGGGCACTACCCAAACAAGCGAGCTACTCCACCGGAATCACTCGACCCATTCGCATCCGCTGCTTACCGGATCGACTAGTCATCATGCCCGAACGCGGCGATGACTTCCGTCCGCGGACCGTGATGTGGAACCCGAGTAATCCCCAGAGCTCAACCGAAGAATTCGTCGCGGCGATCTGGAAGCATACCGAACGCTGGGGGATCGCCGTCGCTGGTGGTTATTGGAAGCCCGTGCTGAGCGTCGAGGTATTGCCCGGCGCGGCTGCCCGTTATCAGGAACTCACTCGCATGCTCAGCGAGAGCGGTTTGGAATTTCAAGAAAAACAACCGAGTAACGCTCGTGGCCCGTCGCGCAACACAACACGCTGAAGCACCCGGACAGGATTCCTTCCTGGACGTCGTCGCCAACCTGGTCGGGATCATCATCATCCTGATCATCGTCGTGGGCGTCGCCGCCAAAAAAGCGGTCGTCATGCATGGAGCCGCCGCGGCACTCGCCGCCTCCCACTCCGAACTCGACTCCACCAACGATCCTGCCGACGACACGGATGCCGTCGCCACCGACAACTCGGACAGCAGTGCCTCCAGCCCATCAGACTCCGCTGCCACCACTCCTGAGCCGCTCATCACCGACGCGGATATCCGCGAAGCCAAACGGTCCATGAATGCTGTCGAGGCGTCGATCTTTGAAACCGCCGGCAAGCTGCAGCGCGACCAGCTCGAAGTGAACTACCGGCGACTCGAACGTGATCGCGTGCAAGCACTCGTCACACTCGCCGAACGCGCCGTCGAAGAGCAACGCGACAAGCTGGCCGAAGAACGTCGCTCGGAATTCGATGAATCTCGAGCACTCGAAGAAGCGCGACGCGAACTGGCTGACCTGCAGCGCGCCCAATTAGCACTCGAACGAGCTCGCCCGACCAAAGGGATCTTGGAGCATCTGCCCACACCGATGGCCAAAACAGTCTTTGGCAAAGAAGTGCATCTGCGACTGGCCGGCGGCAGGCTCGCCTTCATCCCGTGGGACGACTTGGTCGAACGGCTGAAAGCCGATGTGCCGCGCAAGGTTCATCGCTTGCAGGAAACACCCTCCTTCACCGAGACACTCGGCCCCGTCGATGGTTTCTCCATTCGTTACACCATGAAACGGACGGAACAGCGAGTCGGTCCCGGATCGACGGGACCCGTACAGCAGCGTGCTGAGCTGGATCGTTTCCTGATGCTGCCGATGGCGGATGATGTGGGCGAGTCGGTGGAGCAGGCGCTGCGGGCGAATTCCGATTTTCTGGCGCGCTTCGAGCGACTGGATCCGGCGCGCACAACGGTCACCGTGTGGGTCTACCCAGACAGTTTCGGTTACTTCCGCACCTTCAAAAAACTGCTCTTTGAAAAGGGCTTTCTCACGGCCGCTCGACCCTTGCCAGACGGTCACCCCGTGGGTGGTTCACCGGACGGTTCCCGTTCTACCGCCGAATAGCACTCCGCGACCCCAGCCCTCCCGCCCGTATCCAACCAGGAGATTCCTCGCATGAAAATTGTCATTGTAGGTGCTGTCGCGGGAGGTGCCTCCGCTGCCACTCGCGCGCGACGACTAGCCGAATCGGCAGACATTGTGCTCTTTGAACGCGGCACCGTCCCGTCGTTCGCCAATTGCGGCATGCCTTATTACGTGGGCGGTGAAATCACAGACCGAGCGAAACTGCTCGTCACCCCTCCCGAACGTTTGCGTCGTCGCTATCACCTGGACTTGCGCTTACAGACCGAAGTCGTGGCTATCGATCGAGCACGACAGGTTGTGGTCGCGCGCGATCTGACGACGGGTCGGGAGTATGAGGAGTCGTATGACAAACTGATTTTGTCGCCCGGTGCCGCGCCGCTGCGCCCGCCACTGCCCGGTAGCGATCATCCGCAGATTTACACCTTGCGAGAACTCCGCGATTGCGATCGCATCAAAGCTGCGATTGATCGCGGTGCCACCGATGTACTGATTATCGGTGCCGGCTTTATTGGCTTGGAAATGGCTGAGAACTGCGTGCGCCGCAATCTGAAAACGACGATCGTCGAACGCAATCAGCAGATTCTGCCACCTTGGGACACCGAGATGACGACCACCGCAGCCGCTCATCTGCGTCAGCACCAAATCGACCTGCGTTTGGGCGATCAAGTCGTCAGCTATGCCGATGAAGCGGGACGAGTGCGTGTCAGCTATCAGTCGGGCGCGACGCAGGTGGTCGATTTTGTGATCTTGAGTGTCGGCGTTAAGCCCGAGAATTCACTGGCAGTCGCAGCGGGTCTGGAAATTGGCACTCGCGGCGGCATTCGCGTCAATGAATATCTGCAGACCAGCGATCCTCATATCTATGCGGTGGGAGATGCCATTGAAGTGCGCGACTTCGTGCTCGGCGAATCCACGCAAATTCCGCTCGCCGGACCCGCGAATCGCCAAGGGCGACTAGCGGCCGATCACCTTTCTAATCACAACCCACCTCCGTATCGTGGCACTCAGGGGACCGCGATCTTGCGTCTCTTTGAGATGACTGTGGCGATGACGGGTGCGAGTGAGAAATCGCTGCGCCGAGCGGGACGGGAGTACCGCAAGATTTACATTCATCCCGCGCAGCATGCCGGTTACTATCCGGGTGCCGAGTCGATGACTATCAAGCTGCTCTTCGCACCCACCGACGGACAAATCCTCGGTGCACAAATTGCTGGTGGTGAGGGAGTGGATAAACGGATCGACGTGCTGGCGGTTGCCATCCAAGCGCGACTCACCGTGTTTGATCTGGAACATTTAGAACTGGCTTATTCGCCGCAGTTTGGATCGGCGAAGGATCCGATCAACATGGCGGGCTTCGTGGCAGCTGGACTACTGCGCGGTGATCATCCGCAGATTGCCGTGGACGAGCTACCGACGCTCGCGGCAGGAACGTCGCTCGTGGACGTGCGCATGCCGAGTGAATTCCAGGCCGGCTCGATACCCGGAGCTATCAACATTCCCGTAGACGATCTCCGCGACCGGCTCCACGAACTACCCGTCGACCGCCCGCTCGTCGTCTATTGCCAAGTTGGCATGCGAGGTTATTTGTCAACGCGTATACTGATGCAGCACGGCTACCAAGTCCGCAACCTAAGCGGCGGCTATCGCTCCTACCAGTTGGCCACGGGATAATGGGGAGGCTTCCCATGCGTATTGACCATTTAGAACTCCGGAATTTTAGAAAGTTCATCGAGGCTGAAGTCGAATTTCCCAGGTCGTTTTTAGGACCACCAGATGCCGGATCCTTTCACGTACTGATCGGTGAAAACGGAATAGGAAAAACCACGATCCTCGACGCGCTCGCCGTAACGCTAGGCGTCTGGTTAGAGTCGGTGCCCGATTCATTGCTTGCCAATAGCCACCGCCGACTCAGCAAAGACGATAAGCGGCTGATTACCACCGCGAGTGGTGACCGAAAGCAGTATCAGCGCGTGCCCGAGTCGATGTCGGTGCGAGTCACAGGAAATATCCTCGACCTGGAAAACGTAACCTGGGGGCAAGAACTCGCGGTGGGCAGGACGAAGGTGAGCAACGACTGCTCAAAAACGGTATTAGCATCGATTCGTTCAGCTTATGATCGAGCCAGCCACTGCGAACCAGTGTTACTTCCGGTCATCTGTTACTACGGAGCAGGCCGAGCGTGGCTTTCGCATAACGAACGCAAAAAGGCGAAGGTGAAGTCAAATGGCCCGGCAAACCGATGGGAGGCATTCTACGATTGTTTAAACGAACGCATAAGGGTTTCTGATCTTGCGCGATGGTTTCAACGCGAACATATCGAAATGGGTCATCGAGGAAAACCGCGTCCCGGTTTTGATGTTGTACGAAGAGCTGTGTTAGGGTGCGTCCCCGGCGCGGATGGAATTCGATATGACGGTGATGCAGGTGAGATCGCGTTGTCGATTGACGGCAACGACCAGCCTTTTAGTAATCTGAGCGCCGGACAGCGAGTTATGTTAGCAATGGTTGCCGACCTGGCCATCAAGATGGTTACGCAAAACAACTTTCTTGTACCAGCCGATGCGCTCAGGCCCGAAGATGCACCATTACCCCGCGTTTTAGCTGAAACACCAGGCGTTGTGCTGATCGACGAACTAGATGTTCACTTGCATCCCAAGTGGCAGCGTGGGATGGTCGAAGCCTTACGGGAAACCTTTCCGAAGACTCAGTTCATCGCGACAACTCATTCGCCATTTATCGTGCAGTCCTTACGCGAAGACGAGCTGATTAACCTCCAGGGACAGACTATTCCGCAACTTGGTAATCTCGGTGTAGAACAAATCGTACGTGGACTGATGGGAGTGGATCGTCCAGAAGTGGCGTTGCGGTACGACGAAATGGTGACGGCTGCCAAAGATTACCTGACCACCCTCGACGAGGCAGCGAACGCTCCCGCAGAGATGCGCAGTCATTATGAAGCAAAGCTTGCCGATCGTGTCGCAAGGTATGCTGATAATCCCGCTTATCAAGCATTTTTAGAGCTCAAACATGCCGCTAGGTTGGGTACCAATGCGTCGAGTTCGGCCACCGCTCAGCAAAGAGGGGCTTGAGGTGCGACCGATCGATCGTGGCGACAGCCCTCAGGCAATTGAATACGAAAACTACCGAGACGCATTTCCCATGCTGGTCAAGCGAATTGGTCCCTTTTGTTCGTATTGTGAACGTCGTTTTCCGTCAGCGCTCGCAGTGGAGCACATACAGCCCAAGAAGGCTCATGTAGCGCTGAAAGGTCACTGGTATAACTTTTTGTTGGGTTGCACGAACTGCAATTCAACCAAAAAAGATAAGTCAGTAATTCTGGACTAACTGCTTCTTCCCGATCGCGATAATACGGCGGCCGCATATCGGTACTCAGACGATGGTCGAATAACGGTCAATCCCAAATTAACTGCAGCCCAAAAGGTAATGGCAGAAGAAACCCTCGCATTGATAGGCCTCGATAAGCAAGAGGCGAACGACACTAACTCGAATAGCCAGTTGGTCGCGATCGACCGACGAACTCAAAGAAAAGAGGTTTGGTGTATCGCGCAGGTTAGTAAAGCTGACTTGAACCTTAATCCTACTGATGGATTTCGCCGGCAGATTGCGCGTACAGCGTATGGGTGTGGCTTCTTCAGTATCTGGATGACGGTATTTGAAGACGATGTAATGGTCAGAACATTATTAATCGAGGCTTTCACGGGTACAGCACAAGATTGTTTTGACCCAAATACGACAAAGGTAATCAGTCCTCGTCCAAAAAACGGATTACCTAGTGGTGGCAAAACATAGCCCCGCGGAAAATCGAATTGCCAGGAGCCAATCCGGCGACGGCTCATGCGGCGCGGAGGGCGGGGGACTGGGTGAGTGCGGTGGCGAGCTGACCGATCACGTCGTGGACTCGACGCTTGGCTTTTACGACTCGGTCCTGCAGCAGGTTGTGATCTACCAAGCTTAACGCTCCCAGCGACTCGGCTAGCTTCGACCAGGAGACCAGTAAGCTCGATTCGGGCAGACCAACTTGCTCCAGGAAACCAGCAACTTTCGTCATGCGGGACGAACAGCAAAGATGCGGGATCCCCAGCGCGAATGCGGTGATGTTGGCATGCAGGCTGGTCGCCGCCACGTAATCGCTTCCCGCTAGCACCGCCAGCATGCCACGCACCGATGACTCTTCCAGATAATGAAAACGGCCGTAGCCATAGTGAGCGATATGACGCAGGAATTGCTGGTCGTCGTGACAATGGCCCACCGGCAATAACACCACCTCACCGCCCGACTGCTGCTGAAATTCTTTCAACTGCTGGATCACCAGGTCAGCGGAATAGTTGTCGAGTGGATACGACTGAAAGCAGACGATCGGTCGAGTCGTATCGACTCCTTGCACTCGCATCCAAGCACGCCCCGCTGCACGCAAATGGTCAACCGAGAACAGATCACTTAATGTGACCACCATGTCGGGCGCGACCTCGATAGGCCGAGCCACCCCGGCCGCTCGCAGTTTCGCTCGTGACGGTTCATCGCGCACATAGACCAACGCAGCCGATTCCATCGCCGCGCACACCGCCGGCGCCTCGTCCAGACTGAAATCAAACGGCACTCCACACGAAACGTAAAACAGCTGCTTCAGTGCCGGGTAGGCACGAGCATCCAGCAGAAAGGGACCGGTTTCAGAAATCGTGGCCGGATTTGTTTTCAAGTGAGCGCCGTTGGCAGGAAAAAATCGCCGCGAAAATTCCTCTGCCAAATCCGTCCCGCCACTGTTCAACCAACGTGAGCGCCAGCGCTCGTAGAGCCGCGTGTAGTGGGTGGCCAGCAAGCGACCGTCGGTGCGCAGCAGATCTCCGCCGCCAATCATCAGCGAAGTGGAACCAGGTGCAGATCGCGCGAGCAGCGGACGTATGGATTGGTTCGTATAGCCAGCCGCTTGCGGTGCCGGGCCCGAGAG
>JBJSXJ010000234.1:0-17753 GCA_046086325.1 Planctomycetota bacterium
CTGCAATCGCAAGGCACCACGCTGAATATCGGCAAAGGCCGAGATGAGTAGCAAAACCAGTTCGTCGACCTGATCCAAGACTTGGTAATTGGAATCCGCCAGACGTTGTGACTGGGCACGACTCATCACTTCCTCGGTCGAGATCGCCAGGCCGGGCAGACGAGTTAGCGCCCAATGCAGATCCAACAGTGCGTCACCCTTTCGATAGTCAAAGGCGTGCTGATATTTACTTGCGAATTGCGTGGAGAGAAAGATGCGGGACAAGCGGTGCCACCCAGCCGTTTGCAGACAATCCAGCGTGGCGTCTCGATCTCGCTCGGAGATCAGCAGATCGATGTCGCGATACCCTCGAGCGGCCGTTGCTCCGTAGAATCGAGTCGCGATTTCCACGCCCTTCAAAACCACAAAAGGAATACCTCTAGAGGCAAGTTGTTCGCGGACGGTTTCCAGGGTATCAAGCGACTGGCTGGCGATTAAATCCTGAGCCGTCTTCGATTGGGTGAGTCGTTTGCGTGATTCGAGCGGTAGCAACTCCCAACATTCCCGACCGTGCATCCGGGAGAAAAGAAACGCCCCTAGACGATGCCTGCGAATCAACACCTCGATGTACTCAGCAATCGAAATCGGCCTCTCCAGCCACGCCTGAACTCTTGCGTGATCATCTCGTAAGGTGGCCGAAACGAATTCCAATAGCGACTGCGGATCGCACCCACGGTGGCCCCAAGGATGCAGCCGCTGCGGTGGTTTTGCCATATTGTGGTGATGATTCGCCGGGATTTTATCAAACGAGTAATCAGACGGACTGGCGATGAGCGAAGACGGGTGACGAGCCGATTCTACTCGGCAAACTCCGTTCGGCAAGGCTTTCCCGTGGCGGTACAGCAATCGGAACAAAGGTGGCACTGCCCGTCCTTGTGCTGATCTCAGTGTCTGACTAACTTCGTGTTCATCGAGTTGACGTTTTGCTGTAGGTCCTTCCGGGTTTCCTCTGGGTCGACGTCGAACAACGAATCAGTGTGGCTGTCAACACAGAATTTTCGGAGACATCGCCAGCATGCGATACGTCATCGGCTTTGCGATTTTTCTGATACCGTTTCTCTTGAGATTGTTCACTGATTTCGAGGTCTATCCGGCGCTGCTTCTGCCAGATGGCGCTAAGCGAGCTCATGTTTATGACGACACGATCCCGATCAACAGCAGACGGTTATATGCCGTTGACCAAACTGGATCTCAAAAAGAAATAATGGGAGGCGATGCAACTTTATTGCCGCTGAATATTCCTCGCAAGTATGGAATTTTCCTCGTCGAGACTGCCTATAAAGACCAAATTTCAGCACTGAATGATGCAGGTTTAGAGCGGCGAATCGAGAGACAGCGCCGCACGCTGAGGGCTTGGCTTCAAACTGCCGGATTCCCCTCCACGGACATTTTGCTCGTGGTTGAGCAGCCAGCCAGATTGAATCTGCGGACGGGTGCTGTCATCCATGAAGGTTCGGCAACCACCAAATCCATCCAACTTCGATAGTGGGCGAAGGTTTCATGATAACCAACCTTGTCCGGTTGACTTCCAGTTTAAAACTGCTCGGCGCCACCGCTCAGCGAAGAGTGGACGATTCGTGCCGGACCGATGAGACGCAATTGGCGATCTTGCGGATGTTCATCGGCGGCATGCTCTGTGCGGTGATTCCCGTCGCGTCTTACGGATGGCTGGACACGGTGCCGGCCGAGTTCTTTCATCCGGTGCCGGGCCTTCCGCAGTTGATTCATTATCTACCGTTTCAAATTCCACTGACCTATTTGGACTGGATCATTCGCGGACTGTGCCTCGCCCTGGCGCTAGGTATCCGTTCACGAATCACCGGCACGCTTTTGGGCATGTCCTTGCTGTATGGCAACTGCTTTCGATACTCCATCGGAAAAATTGACCACGACGATATCTTGTTGATCATTACGATCGTTAGTTTGAGTTGGGAGGGTCGATGGGGGCGAAAACTAGCCTTATTGCCCGATTCCAGCAGGTACTCTGCTGGCACCTGGGCTCCGTCAGTGATCGCACTATGCATTTCTGCCGGCATGTTCACGGCCGGATTTGAAAAGATGATTTCGTGGATTGACTGGGATCTTAGTACTTCCGGATTTATTAGTTGGTACCGCTATAAGCAAAACCTACAGAGCCTAACGTTCATAGGTCGGCGGCTGGCACTCTTACCCGCATGGGTTCATGAAGGGCTAGACTATCTCACGGTCATCTTCGAAATGACCCCGCTGTTATGTTTGTTATTAAGCCGTCGAATATGGAAATGCTGGCTCATTGCCGCAACGATTTTTCACCTCAGTATTTATCTCGTTTTGCAGATCAATTTCTTCAATCAGTGTCTGACCTATTTAACTTTCACTTGTTGGATTTTTTACCAATCCCGTGGCCAGGTGTTTTTAAACAGATCAGATGCCAAGTTTATGATCGTAGCTGCCACGGGTATTTGTGCGGTGGCAATTACCCGAATGATCTTGATCCGTATTTGGGGCTCAATACCTGGTTTACCAGTTATTTGCTTGGCTGTGGTTTTGCTCATCCAGCTTCGCGGCTACTGGCTTGAATGGCGAACGATGTCGGGACCGGGCGGTCAAGTCCTTGGTACTCAAGAGTGCGGAGTGTGATTCCATGAATGATCAGCCAGTGTCAATGCCTTTGCGAGAGACGAAGTCGACGGATCAGCAGAGTTTTTCGGAGCTAAGTGCCGGCGAAGCGGATGTTATTCGTCGGCACGCGCGACAGCACCTATTCCCTCGACGTCCTGTGACTGGATTTGATCCTGAGGGTTGGCGAATACTGTTTGAAACAGGATTATTTGCTCTGCTCGATACGGGGCGACCGGCCATCCGACGGCCGGCATTTCTGCTGCAAGCTGCTGGCAGAGGTGGTGCGGATCGTGGATTAATGTTCGCAGCAGGCGCTCATTATTTCGGATGCCTAGTCCCCATCGCTCGACAGGGAACCCAAGCACAAAAGCAACGGTGGTTACCCGCGCTACAATCCGGGCAACAAATCGGTTGCCTCGCGATTACGGAGCTGAGTGGCGGCACCGAGCAGTCGGATTTATCAACTCGAGTTACCGCAGACGCGGATGGTCTTTGTCTGACGGGTGTTAAACGGTTTGTCACGAACGTGGTGCAGGCCGACGTAGCTCTGGTGATAGCGGCCGAGTTTCCGCAGCGAGGAAGTTTGGGCTTATCGGCGCTGTTAGTTCCGCTGAACTCGGTGGGGGTCACACGTTTGCCGCTTGAATCTCATGGACTAACGGGGGCCCCGGCGGGCATTTTGCAGATGGAGAACGTGCAGCTATCGGCCAGTGACCGACTCGGCCCACCCGGTGCTGGTTTAGCGGTGATGCTCTCCGCTCTGCAAGCCGAGCGAAGCGCGTTATTGGCGGGATTTCTGGGAGCCGCCGAATTCGATTTGGCACTCTGTTACCACTATTTGCTGACGCGATTTTGTCGGAACGCCAAAAGTGGTGGCGAGATTCCCCAAGTGCTGCGTCATCGACTGGCCGAGATACGTGGTCAATTAATGGTCGCGGATGCCCTGTTCGAGCGTGGATTGGTGGAAGCGGAAAATAGTCGTGATGCTTTGCTATGGCCAGCCGTTGTCAAGAAAACGATGAGCGAGACGGTGGTTTCGGTAGCCGATGAAATTCATCGCATCTACGCTGGCCTCGGCTGGCTCAACACTCATGAATCAGCAACCGCAGTACTGGACACTCGGGCAGTCCTCGCCGCGTCTGGCACGTCCGAAGTGATGCTCAATATGATCTGGACTCAGTTGCCACGTACTTTGGTTCCCTGGGAAGACATTTCTTCATGACGAGCGTCTTAATTGATCAAACGATTCGGCGAGGTTTAGACCAAGCTCCCCAAGCTCCGGCCATTATCTGTGACCAGGAGACGGTGAGTTATGCGGAGTTGTGGGAGCGTGCTGAAAAACTGGCCTCCTTCCTACGCAAGATGGGCGTGCAGCGGGGGGACCGCGTCGCACTGTTTTTGCCTAAGGGGATCGAGGCGGTGGTTGCGGTCTATGGAGTGTTACTGTCGGAAGCGATCTACGTTCCGCTCGATGTGCGCAGTCCCGTGAAGCGACTGCAGACCATACTCAATGATGCAGTTTGCCAAGTGATCCTTTCAACATCTTCTTTAGCGACGATCACAACTGAACTCAGAGAAGGTAGCATTAGTCGACCTGGACTGATCCACTTATCACAAGGCACGGTGGTCGAAGAGGCGGTCGCCGATGCCGGTCGTGATGAGCGTGATTTCCGCTTCGATGGCGACACCACCGACACACTCGCCGCGATCCTTTACACTTCGGGGTCGACTGGAGTACCGAAAGGGGTTGTGCTGACGCAGGCGGGTTTGCTGCATTTTGCGAGTTGGACAGGGGAGTTCTTTGGTTTAACCGCGCGCGATCGAATCGCCAGCATCGCCTCGCTGCAGTTTGATCTATCAACGTTCGATCTCTTTGCTACGCATCAAGCCGGTGCCGCCGTGGTGCTGCCTGGAGAGCGAACGTTACTATTTCCACAAACGATCGTGCCATTTTTCGAGCGGCATGGGGTGACGGTCTGCTATAGCGTTCCAACATTTTGGATGTTGTTGGAGGAGCGGGGTGGACTGGTCTTGGGTCGGATGTTGGAGCTGCGGCATGTCATGTTCGCCGGCGAGGTTTTTCCGTTACCGGCACTCCGACGACTCATGCAGATTCTGCCGCACGCTCGGTTCACGAATCTGTTTGGACCGCTGGAAACAAACGTTTGCAGTCTGCAGATGCTTAGCGGGATCCCCGCCGACGATGCGACGGAGATCTCGATTGGTAAGGCCTGTCCCGAAACCGTGCTGCATGTTCTTGGTGACGAGGGTACGGAGGTTGGACCAGGTGAGGTTGGTGAGTTGATTGTGCAGGGCCCGTCGGTAACCCCCGGATATTGGCGCAACGTGGAACTCACTGAGCAGAAGCGTTGGCGCCAGGATCCTCGCAGTTTTCGGACAGGAGATCTGGTTTGTTATGGATCGACGGGCGAGCTCTTGTTTCGCGGTCGTCGGGACCATCAGGTGAAGCTGAATGGGTATCGCATCGAGTTACACGAGATTGAGCAGATCCTGCAGCGGCATGCAGACGTTGCGCAGGCGGTCGTGCTGCTGTGCTCGCCGAGCGTAGGTCGCAATCGATTGGTAGCTGTCGTGGTCCGGAGAAAGGAAGTCGTTAGTTGTGAGGCCCTGCTAGAATTTGCAGCCACCCATTTGCCCCAATGGTCTCACCCCGGACGAGTGGTGTTCCGAGAGCGGTTACCCACGACCGTGACAGGTAAAATAGATCGCTGCCAACTACAAGCCGACGTGGAAGCGAATAACGGGACCTGAACTTTCGCGACGTCCCATTGCAGGCGGGCTCTTTCCTAGTAAACATCACTGCAGGTCTTCGGCGATTGAAGCCAACCCAACCCATGCAACGATGCGAGACCCATGCAGTACTTATCCGAACTTCAGCAGCTTGTTCAGCGAGTAAATCCGACCTGCTCGCCGACTCGTTTAACAGCTGACACTCCCCTGCTTGATGAACGAGTTTTGGACTCCCTACAAATCGTTTCCATGATTGCAGAGATGGAAACGATGTTTGGAGTGCGAGTGAGTTTAGAAGAAGTCATCCCCGAGAATTTTGAATCTCTGCGGAAGATTAGCGATCTGATCCAGCGCACGATGGCAAGTAACCGAAGCGATAACTCAGCGCCTGGATAGTCGCGGTGTGACCTTGAGAAAAACAACGTCCGCACCAGCAGTGAAACGTTTCGGACATCTTTCTCCTCGATCGTCGATTTTTGACTACAACTCGGAGCTCAACAATGATCACCCCTGATTTCAATGACCAAGGGTTTAGCGGTGTCAACTCGATGTCTAAATCGACGACCGATGCACCCGGTTTCAACAAGTCGAGTGCTGACCGAGGGCTATCTGGCAAGTCGCCGATGGTCGTTGATGTGGCGATTGTGGGTGGTGGTCCAGCAGCCACATTCACGGCGCTTTATCTCCTGCAGCAAGGCATCCGCCCCTTGATTATTGAGAAGGAAACTTTTCCTCGATATCACATCGGCGAGTCGTTAACGGGAGAGGTAGGAGCGGCGCTGGTGGATGTGGGATTGGAGTCCAAACTGGAGGCGTCCAATTATCCGGTGAAGTATGGCGTACGGGTTTATGGCCGGGGTGGAAAGAACCATTTTTGGGTACCGGTCATGAAACGAGTTCGGCCTGGGCCGGGCGGTCTCGCACCCGCTCGAACATGGCAGGTCCGTCGTGATGAGTTTGACGCGATGCTACTGGATGAAGCCTGTTCTCGTGGCGCTGAACACCTGCGAGGTGCGGCGCAGGCGGTGAGCCGTGAGGGGCAGCAGGTGACCGGGTTAGTTGTTGTCACTGACGAGGGACCGGTCGAGGTCCAGAGCAAGGTGGTGGTGGATGGCTCGGGACAGAAAACGTTTCTCGCGCAACAGGGTGTAACGAGTGCCAAAGAGCGTGGTTCCTATGCGAATCAGGTAGCGTTATACAGTCGTGTGCGCGGAGAGATGCGCGACCCGGGTATCGACAGCGGCAATACCCTGATTTTTTATTCGGATCGTCATCGCTGGTCATGGTTTATTCCGATCAGCGAGGATCAGACGAGTTTAGGTTTAGTCGTACCGGCCAATGAACTCGCGGACTCGGGACTCTCGCCAGAGGCCTTCTTCTTCGACCGGATCGGATCGCTGAATCCGGCGTTAACGAGTCGACTGCAGCAAGTGGAGTATACGGAGAAGGTACGCTGTTCGTCGAACTATTCTTATCGGATTCAAGAGTTCACTGGACCTGGATTTTTATGTGTGGGCGATTCGCATCGCTTCGTCGATCCGATCTTTTCCTTTGGCCTTTACTTTGCCGCGCGCGAAGCGCAGATGGCGGCTCAGCATCTGGGTGAATCGCTGCGAAAGGGAACTTGGGCCGATGCGAACGCGTTCAGCGAATATGCTCGGCAGGTGGAAATTGGCCAGCAGGTGATTCAGGATCTGATCGACTTTTTCTGGGAATATCCCTTAGCGTTTCAATGGATGGCCCACAAGACTCACACGGAGGATATCGCGGACTGCTTTGCTGGTCGCGTTTACTCGGATACGGCATCTGAAGCGATTTTGGCGATGCGGGAAGTGCTGCGGAAGAAACGGGCAGGCGAAACGTACCAGCCATTGCCAACGGCCGTTGGTTCATAGATTCGAGTGAACTTGATTCGTCCAGCCGTCCGTCTTAGCGCACTTTTTTATGTCGAAACCTGAACAGCCTACGAGTCGTCCCCTGGGCTTCCAGCGGCATCTGCGGCGGATGCGGTATCTAGCTTTGATTCCGTGGCCTTGTCTGTGGTTTGTGGGAAGTTTTTTGTGCCGAAGTCGCTGGGGACGTCGCTGCATCACGTGGCAGTTTCGCGACCTCCGGCGGTTCGTCGATTTTTCGCAACAGTTGTTTACTGCGCTGGAACTGCCGCCCGAACGCGCCGACCTGGAATTAACGCGGGTCTATCAGACGGGACTCTTTCAGGCCATCTTGATGGCTCGATTAGCTCGATTGTCGCCTGCACGAGAAGCCCAGCAATTTGAGGTGTGTGGGCTTGAATACCTGAAAGAGGAGCAAGCCGCGGGACGGCCGGTAATCCTGGGAGGAAGCCATTTTGGTGTCAATCGTTTATTTCCCCTGTGGTTAGCACGCCGTGGGGTGGAGCTGCTGTCACTCGAGCAGCAAGATCAGCTAGCCCTCATGGGAGTGTCAAAGCCCGCCACACTTCGATCGGTCGAAGTCAGAGCGGGGTTCAAGGCCCAGGCTACTTTTCAGGCTCTACGGCATCTGCAGGCTGGAGGCTGCCTGCAGATGACTGGAGATCGGCAGCGGGAAAACGACGAGCAACAGTGTGTGCGGCGAACCTTTCGTGGCATCACTCGACCGTACCCGCTGGGAATCGCCAATCTTTCGTTGCTGGGAGGAGCTGCCATCCTGCCCTACTTCTGCACACTGCAGCCTGGAGGAAGAGTGCGAATTGAGATTCATCCGCCGCTTCGACCGCCCGCTCTGCCAGCACCTGCTGGCACTCCCGAACGAGAAGCCCAAATTGAACAGTTAGTTCACCAGTTTGCGGCGGTGATGGAAGCCGTGATCGAAGAGGCACCCGGTAACGTGCGCTGGATGTAAACCAAATCGCTAGTTCACTTGGTAGCGATTAACCGTGTAATGTGACATCCTGCAGGGAAGGATATTCATGACCAGTATTTCCTGTGGAGCCTGAACGCGATGTGGAAGCATCTATGGCAACGATTGTGGCGAAGATTGTCGCGAACCGCCTCGTCGCGGCGAGCAACCTGGGAGAAACGATGGGCCCAAGTGGATCCCATGAGTTGGAATCTGGAAGCGGTCTCGCGGAACTATGTAGATGCTTGGGAAAGAGGCTGGATCAGGCCAGGCGATCGCGGCCTCGATCTGGGTTGCGGACTTGGGCACAGCGCCGCCTGGCTCGCGGAAAAGGGAGTATCGGTACTGGCGGTGGATTTCGCCCAAGTAGCAATTGACAAGGCGCGCACGTTGCATCGCACCACGCTGCCACTCGAATTTCGTCAACTGGATGTAACGGAGCCTGGTGATCAACTGGGGCAGTTTGATGTTATTCTCGATCGCGGCTGCCTGCACGGCATGTCGTCCCGCGCTGGCTATTATCGCAATTTGAATTTGTGGCTGAAGACTGGAGGTCGATTTCTGCTGCAGCACCACCTGAAGAAATATTCCATTCAGTCGCTGCGACAGGAGCTACTCGGCAGTTTACCGCCTAGCTGCAACTTGATTTCGGAGAAGTCGATCGAGATGATCGAGAATTCAAATTCCACGAGTGTTCCCGGCGTGTTTCTTGTGATTCAGAAGTCTGATGTCTCATCCTAAGGATTCTTGGGTGTTCTTACTTGACCATTGGAAGCCGCGATCGACCAGGACAACATTCGGCACGCGAGGGAACTGACCATGGCCGAGAGGTTCCGGCTGGGCGACGACCTCTTTGGCCAGAGCATGGGTTGGCTGAAGCAAATCATTAAGGCGGAGCATCCCCACTGGACTGAAGCCCAAGTAGATCAAGAGCTTGATCGGCGCCGCGATATTCAGCGGAGGATCGAGGAACAGGGGCTTTTTCGGGTATGCACGGAGGAATCGTTGCGTGCAGACTGTTAGCTAGGAAGTGTCTGAGATGGACAGGAGTCACGAATGAGCACGTTCACCCCAGGACCTCGGCCCAATACGGTTCAGGCTGCGGACGGAAAAATCTTAGCTGTGCCTGCGGACTGGGTGCTCCTTCCGCCGGGCGATCCCGGCTGCACGCGCCGAGTGAAAGCGGCTGGTGAACACTGGGTCGTACAAGAACAGAAGGGGCGCAAGGTTTTTTCTCGAGGCGTGTGGGCACCGGAGGCGACGGTCCAGCGAATTCAGGCTGAACTGGCAGCGGAGCGATCCACGGAGCGTTTCGCCAAACGCCAAGCGGCTGATGCCCAGCGTCGCGAAAAACATCAAGCGCTGTATGTTGAGGACTTCACCGCCGCCGTGGTCAGCTTCCTCGCCTTTCATCCGGACAACGCCGAGCTCGCGCAGCGACTGGCCAAGGTCGTGGCCGATCACGCCACTCCGGTCGGCAGTGGCACGGTCGCTCGTACCAAGCGCATCCCGGTGGAGCAGCGAGCCGAAGCTGCCGTCATTGCTTGGATGCGTCACCAAACCACCGCTTACGACTCGATGAAAATCCCACGCGTAAAGGGGCAGCGGCGGGAAGTACGGCGCATGCTCGCTCAGCGCTCCAAGGAATTGCTGAACCGATATCGGCGCGGAGCATCAAGTGGCGAAGCCTGCCCACTGCAGCAGTCGCTGGCCGTACCATGATGAGGGACCGAGTGCCGTAACGAATGCTTCGCTTGAACAATGCTGAGCTTGACCAATGGTGCACTTGAACAATGCTTCGATGGACCAATGTTGCGCTTGACCATCGATGAGTCTGAATGAAGATGGCATTTATTATTTAAAGCAAAATCCTCGTGGATGAGTGGAGTTATCGATGAAGCTGTTTCTTTCGCTGATCCTGGTTGCGGTGTTGACTGGCGAGTTGTTTGCGCAGCCGGCGGCAGGTAACCGATTCGAGCTGAATCCGTCGCTTGATTACCTAGCGGAGCGTTCCCATCCGGTAACCTATGACGTTGATTTTTCCGTCGTCGTCACGCCGCCTTACAAGACCAAAAAACTATCGGTCTGGCTTCCCTTACCTCCCAGTGATGCGGCGCAGGAGTTTAGTGGAAGTCGCCTGAGTTCCTTTCCGCTGCCGGTTCAGCCTCAGGTGGCGACGGAACCAGTGTTCGGCAACAAGTTTGCCTACTTTGAATTCGCCGCTCCACAGGGCGCTCAAATAATTCGCCATCAGTTTCGCATGAAAGTCTGGGAACTTCAGTGGCACCTTGATCCGAGTAAAACTCAAGCCGTAACCGACTGGCCAGCCAATTTTGATAAATACCGACGAGGCGATACGCAGGCGGTCATCGTGGATGAACGTTATGGCAAGCTGCTGACCGAAATCGTGCCGAACAAGGCCAACGCAGCACTCGGCCTAGACGGTGTGATGACATGGGTCCAAGAGAACTTTGCGTATGACCACCACGACGCGTCGCTGCGCGCCAGTTCCGAGCATGCGTTGACCAAGCGTCGCGGGCATTGCAGTGACTACCACAGCTTCTGTGCGTCCCTGGGGCGAGTGCTGGGACTGCCCACGCGTGTGACCTACGGCCTCAATGCCTTTCCCAAGAACTCGCCTTCTCATTGCAAGCTGGAAGCGTTCCTGGCACCGTATGGCTGGGTGAGCTTTGACGTTTCGGAGACGCAGAAACTGGTGGCTGAATTAAAAAAAGCAGCGAACTTAACTGAGACTCAACGTGCGGACTTAATCGCCCGCGCGCAGCGGCGCTTGGCGAGTGGCTTTCGTGATAACACTTGGTTTCTACAAACTCGCGGCACGGATTACGAACTGGTTCCGAAGGCTAGCCAGCGCGTAGCAGTCGTTCGCACCGCGTATGTGGAAGCCGATGGAGTGGCGTTACCCGACCCTGATCCCGCCGACAAAGATGCTCGAACATTCTCCTGGATGACCGTACACGACTATCGTCCTGACCGAGCCGTACCGTACCCGTTCACCGATTGGAAAACGTTGGAGCGCGTCGAGGAGAAGTAGTGGCAGTGGTTGGTGTCCATTCGGAATGAATCGGCTGCCAACTTCAGGAAGAGCGGTATTCCCGGGTTCGGCAGCGTTATCGCGCCAGCCGCAGTCTGGCGAATCCTCACCGTGCCCGTGGGCGAGGCAATCCCTCTGCTGGTCCGCAGCTGAATTCGCATTCGGCAATCGGATGATTTATGATCACTACGTTCGTGGCGTGTCCTCTATCGGTGTTCAATTTGATTTGAGTGCTTCCATGTCTGGTGTTACTGGGAGTTTAAACCCTGCTGCGAGTGATTCTCCACAGGCAGATCAGCTCGCACCGCTTGTTTACAGCGAGTTGCGTAAGTTGGCAGCAGCTAAACTGGCGCAGGAAAAACCTGGACAGACGCTAGATGCGACAGCGCTGGTGCACGAGGCCTATGTTCGCTTAGTTGCGCAGCAACCGCTGCAGAATTGGGACAACCAGGGACATTTTTTCGCTGCCGCTGCCGAGGCGATGCGCCGCATTTTAGTGGAACAAGCGCGACGCAAACGGAGCTTGAAGCGCGGTGGCGACCGTTGTCGTGTGCCGTTGGACGTTGAGTCTGGGCCGGAATCACCAGCCAGCGAACCGCTGGTCGATATTCTGGCGCTCGATGATGTCTTGAGTCGATTTGCTCAGGAAGAGCCGTTGATGGCGAAGCTGGTGGAATTGCGGTATTTCACGGGACTACCGCTGCACGAAGCAGCGCCCATGCTAGGCATCTCGATCGCCACTGCAAAACGTTACTGGGTTTACGCGAGATCCTGGCTTTTTGACAAACTAAACGACGGTTGAACCAGCCTCCCGACATGGATGATGCCAGGCGGGATGGTAACAGGCGGGATAGCATTTGGCCGGCCGGTTTAGAGCTCTGTCATGCTGGGATCCGGATTTCGCACGGTCACCGTTCAGAACGAGGAAAAACCGTGAAATCGTGAGCCTAATCACCGGCTTTTTACGCATTGAGATTGCGGAGGCGCCAAATTGACAGGTCACGTAGACAGTCCTGTTTCCATACCCACGATTGTGGCTGAGGCAGTGGAGATCGCTGATCAGAGGGCTCGGCGCGCCTATATCGCTACCGCCTGCGCCGACCATGACACACTCATCGCCCGAGTCGAGCATCTGGTGGAGTGTCACTTTCGCGCAGGTGTCTTTATTGATCAACCGGTGGGCATCATCGAGATTGTCGACGATGTCTCTGACACAGAAATCATCGGCGAACACATCGGCCCTTATCAATTGCTCGAGAAACTGGGAGAAGGTGGTTTTGGAGTTGTGTATCTGGCGGAACAGTGTGAACCGATTCGTCGCCAAGTGGCCTTAAAGATGATCAAGCCAGGAATGGATTCCCGACGGCTGATCGCTCGCTTTATGACCGAGCGTGAAGCGTTGTCGCTTATGGACCATCCCCATATCGCCAAAGTGCTGGATGCCGGGAAGGCCGATAACGATCGTCCTTACATCGTCATGGAATTCGTAGCTGGCGTTCCCATCACGCACTACTGCGAGCAGCAAAAACTCAATCTACGCGAACGTCTGCAGCTCTTTGTAAGAGTCTGTCAAGCCATTCAGCATGCTCATACCAAGGGCGTGATTCACCGCGACATCAAGCCCTCGAACATTCTGGTTGCAGCACGTGATGGGGTCCCGTTTCCCAAGATTATCGACTTTGGAATCGCTAAGGCTTTAGAGCAGCCACTTGTGGATGCTACATCGAACACCGGACAGGCGGTACTCGTCGGCACTCCGGCCTATATGAGTCCGGAGCAACTGAATTACAGTCCGCTCGGAGTCGATACGCGCAGCGATCTCTATTCGCTCGGTGTGCTCCTCTATGAACTGCTCACGACCACCACTCCGTTTACCGGGCAACGGCTGAAATCTTTGGGGCTTGATGAATTACGACGAATCGTCCTGGAAGAAACACCGCCCCGACCGAGCGTGCGTGTGGCATCGCTGCGGTCCAGTTCAGTTCGAGAAGATCCGGCCACACAGGAACTAAATTGTCTGTCAGAATCACAGCTTCGCAGTGACATTGACTGGATCGTCCTGAAGGCGATTGAGAAGGAACGGGAACGGCGCTATGAATCGGTCCATGAACTTGCGGCGGATGTAGAGCGGTATCTGAGTAGTATCCCGATTAAGGCTCGACAGAGTACTGCTATCTATCGGCTGCGCAAATACGTACGTCGTCATCACACTTTGGTATTGGCCAGTGCCGCGATTGTAGTCGCCATGCTGGCAGGTACATCACTCGCCCTCTGGCAACTTTTGGAAGCCAACCGAGCCCATGAGCTGGCGAACACGAGACTGTTCAGCACGCTGGCTGCTCGTGGGGACGCTCTAAGAAATGCCGAGGCATTACGATTGCAACATTATGCGACTGACATCTCACTCGCATTTCAAGCCTTGGATGACGGCCACCTGAAACTGGTCCGCGGTTTGCTGGAGCGCTACGAGCACAACGAGGGGCAGACCGACGTTCGTGGCTTTGAATGGCATTACTTGATCGGACGTTGTCGAACAGAGCAGTGGGTGCTGCGTAGTAGCCAAGCCGAAATCCTCACTACCGCGATGTCGGCTGACGAGCATTTCATTGCCGTGGGCGACCGTCAGGGGTTTGTCACCGTTTGGGAAATGCCGAGTGGCAAGGTTCTGGGCGAGTTCGACTATGGTGCCAAGGAAGTCACCTGCCTCCGTTTCTCGCCCGACGGGACCATCCTGGCCACCGCCGGCCAGGACCAGACCATTCGTCTTTGGGACACCAAACGTTGGACTGAGAAAGCAACACTCCGTGGTCATTCGCGTACCGTCACCTCGGTCGCTTGGTCGCCCGACGGACGATGGCTCGCCTCCGGCGGACGCGACCAGCAGATTTGCATTTGGAAAGTCGAGCAGCTTGAACCGGCCCAGAATCTGGAACCTGCGCATCATTGGGAAGCGCACGCGGATGTTGTGCAAGCGGTGGAGTGGTCGCCGGATGGTCGGTTGCTGGCTTCGGGAGGAAGCGATCGAGCTGTGCGGTTTTGGGAGGCCGATACGTGGCAATCCCGCGGCACGCTGGAGGCAGCTGAGTCCAAGGTGTTGTGCTTGGCATTCCGGCCGGATGGAACCCAGATCGCATCTGCCGGCTACCGCGGTGCCATTCGTATTCACCACGTCCAATCGTGCCAGGAGCTATCGCGGTTTGAGCCGAGTGGAAATGTGAGGGCTTTGACGTTTTCGCCGTCGGGTCAGCACTTGGTCGCCGTCGGTGGTTCGCTCCGAATTCTGGAATGCAATCCCAAGGGCGATCAATTATCGCTCGTTTATTTTGATGAGCTGGACGAGGATTCCCTGCGGGGAGTGCTGTTTAGTAAAGGTGGCCGAACGCTCGTTACCGCCAGTCACGACCAGCGCGAGGTCACCTTCCGTCGTTTCTGGCCACTCGTTGGAAATCGCAAATGGAAAGCTACAACGAATGTTTTTGATATTCATCATGAACACCCACTGGCACTCACTGCGGATAGCCGGGGACAACTCAGGTTGCTGCGTTTGGACGACTCGAACGTGGTTTACACGCAGAAAAAATCCGCGATACCTAGTCGATCTACTGCCTCCATGCCGGTCACGTCGGCGGCGTTCTCGCCGAGTGGAGCGCAGTTCTCCGCGTGCCAATCTCGACGTCTCTTAGTCTGGCGTACTTCTACTACCAGTGGATTTGAACCATCGATGGACCTGGGGCCCGTCGCGAATGATGTTCTTCGTTTGGAGTTTTCCGCGGATGGCCGGTTCCTAGCCACGGGGAATGCGGTTGGTGGAGTCTGTTTGTGGGACCTCACGCTACAGAAAATCCAAGCGGAATATCCCAGCACGGAAATATCACATGCCAGCGTAGCGTTTTCGCCCGACAGCAGCCTGCTAGCAATTGCCAGCAATATCGACCCGCTGATTCATCTCTGGTCAACAACCACGGGAAAGCAGATCGCGGCCTGGTCACAAGTCTCGGGTTGTCATGCTCTCGCCTTTAGTCCCGATGGTTCCACTTTAGCCGCGGAAGATCGTGTGGGTGTGATACTCTGGGATCTAGCCACCCGCACCAAGATTGGTAAACCGTTGGTTCACTCCGGGGAAGTTGAACACATTCGCTTCGCTCCCGATGGCCGCACACTGGTGACCTCAGGTGTTTCCACGGGCGTCATACTTTGGCACGTGGCAACCCAGCGCGAGCTCGGCCTCCTCGTCCCCCCAGCGCAGAAACCGACGTGGCTTCGTTTCTCGTCCGACGGCGCCCTGCACGTGGGAATCCAAGGAGTGAACAAGGACACTCGCGAAATTCACACGTTCGCAGCGGCAGACGTTGAGGTTTTTGGACAGTAGGGCTGTCGCCGAGCCGAAATTTCGGTCCATCCGGCATTGCTGGGATCGGGATGGTTTCCCGACTTTTTCTGAGCCCTTGCCTGCTCCGATTACGCATTGTCCTTAGGAGACAGCGTGCCACCACCCGCACTACCCGCTGTAACAACCAGCGGCAGGGTTAAATAACGTGCCCTCGTATCTGAGTCACCTGATTATTGGATGAACCTCCACGCGTTGGCACTAGTCCATAAAAACTCGATCTGGAGTAAAGCATGTCGACACCTTCGTGGCGTAAGTATCTGTCCTTAATCCGTCGTGCGAGCATAAAAAGCAAAAGGGGCGACGCTCAACGAAACTTTCGTCGTCTACACATGGAGGGATTAGAAAATCGCTTACTCCTGACAGAGAGCATCTGGGAGCAGGGAGGAACGACAAGCAACTGGGGTGACCAAAACAATTGGTGCGAAGCGGTTCCGAGTTCCGGCAGCATGTATGTGTCCAGCGACGCGCCGTTCGATTTGAATAGCTCCCAGGATACGGCATCCTTGCTCATGGGACCGGCACAGATGCTGGCAGCCGCCAGCCCTCTCCAGAGCCCGAACCGCACCCTGACGGTCATCGTGCATGGCTTTCAGGCCGTCCGCGACATTCCGGCCTGGGCCGAGCGGATTGCCAAAGGGGTCCAAGCGGAACTGGAAAAATATGTTTCGGGCAATGCAACTTTTTACGTGAGTTGGGATGGAGGTTCCAGTAGCAATGAGACTCCGGCCACGCAGGTAGCTGGTCGAATCGTAGACTTTTTGAAAGCCAATGAAGGTGTCTGGGATGTACTGCTGGTAGGCCACAGCCGCGGTGGCCTGTTTGTCAACAAAGTCCTCGACAAATTGAACACACAGTTGTCGGATCCAACGCGACTCGGATACGTCGAACAGATCTTGCTCGATCCCACCGGTGCCACACCATTCCAAGACTTTTTCCCCACGGCCACTCCCGCGCTGGCCGACCGCACGATTGACTACCACGATGACCACACTCTGTTAAATGGGGTGCTGAGCGAAGTGCCGTACTTCGGCACGATCCGCAAGGTCATCAACTTTCTCGGGCGCGAATTCCCCAATGGTTGGCTCGCGGATTTCCAGCAGCGCGTTACTCAGTTTGCCTCGATCACGCTCGATAGTGATAGCGAAGGTGCCAGTCACGGCAGCGAAGCTTCGTTTACCCTCGGCGAAAGCCGAAATGTGCATGACGACTTCCTCCAGTGGCCAGGGCACGAAAACGAGTTCCGAATTTCCGAGGCGGGTACGGTTCCTACCTCGATCTATTCCACCGCGAATGGTTTGGGACAGGGTGTGCACTTCGTCGCCGAGTATTTGTCACTTGTGAAAAGTATCGACGATTCTCTTCCCGCTTGGCTCAAGTCCAGCTTCTATAGCGGCATCGCGACTGGTTACGAGGTAGCGCACTCCATTCACATGCACACCAACATCCATGATTGGTGGACTGAGACGCGGTTAACGGGCGATGTTCAAGATTTCATCCGGGCTAAAACAGGCTGGAGTGAACTGGCGAGCCACGTCGTGACGGAGAATCCGGAATTCGACATCAAACCCACCGCGACGAATACTTGGAAAGCCTACTCAGGAAGCCTCTTAGAACCACCAACTCCCCGCTTTGACTTTCCTTCCATTTCGGATCTCCCCGCAAAATTAGCAGAGATACTCCGCGAAGGGGTAACGACTTTGCATCAGGCTGGTGTTGGCCTACCGGACATTGTCAAAGGCGGTTTCAGTCTGAGCCAACTTGCCAATGGAAGTAATGTCACTGAAAGCATTAGAACTACAGCAGACGCTGCCTGGAACTATGCCACTAGCAAGAATATCAGTACGGACCTTGGCCCCTTGGCCAAGGCGCTCGCCAGCGCCAGCGGCTCGTTCTCGATCGACCGATTAGGGGACATCGCCAAAGCCCTGTGGACCCGCTCAGGCAGTAACATCATCACGCTCTCCAATGCGTTAGTCGGGAACGCGACTAGTGCGACCGGCGCGACAACACTCACTGCAGCCGATCTGGGTAAATTGGCCAAGGCGCTCGCCAGCGCCA
>JBJSXJ010000235.1:0-10308 GCA_046086325.1 Planctomycetota bacterium
GTTTGGTTTAGCAGTGGGGAATGATCTCGCGAGTCTCAACCGGACGCTAACGCGTTTCGGCTTCCGTTCCGGCTCGGCGTTCGGAGCCGACGAGCGTTAGCTCGCGGTTCACGCAGCTGGGAATGAACTCGCGAGTCTCAACCGGACGCCAGTGGGAGAGCTATTTCTTGCGGGAGCGACGTCGGGCTCGTTTAATTTCGTTTCAATCTGAGCCAGCATCGTCGCCACGACCTGTGGATGATCGGCCTTTAGATCGAGGCACTTCCGGCGAGCATGAGCACAGCAGGCAGCGCGCTTAATACAATCCGAACATTCCACCGTGATTGCTTCGAATTCGGCATAGCAGTCGGCCATTACCGTGCCGCTGAAATTCGTCAGAATTTCCAGCGGCACTTCCTGATGTCGAATTAGCCGACCGGCAATTGCATTCAGCGGCAGATCCAATGACCGGTGAGCCCTGGAAAAATTATTACCAGGGTGAGCGGACGGGGGCTACGCCGAACTGTCGCGTGTGGCTTGGCCAGAGCGGGGTGCCGTAAAAACCGGTGCCCTGATATTCCAAACCTTCCACTCCGCCGCTTGTGCCAAAGGGACGACGGAACTGTGGGTAGATCGGACGCACGCTCGACTGCGCCACGCCCCAGCTCCATTCGGCGGACGAATTGGCTTGCGGCGGAACCACCAGCGGGACCGGATAGCCTGAAGCCGTGTGCTGATATTCCGTATGCCACGTCATGCGACGTGCTTGACGGTTGGCGTTCAGCTCGGCATGACGAGGGTGTCCGGCCGTCGCCATCGTGGTCGTCATCAGAACGAGCGCTGCAAACGCCAGTGTCAGTAAGGGAAGGGTTCGTTTCATAGTCAATTCATCCGTTATCGGGACAAGGTCAATCGGGTTTAGGTCAAGCGGGATTAGGTCAAGGTTACAGAGGTCGCGGTTACAGAGCTCGTGATCGAATGCAGCACGCTGACCGGGTGATACCGCTACAGCGTCGAGCGTTATTTCGTCGAACGTTATTTCGTCGAGCAATGATCGCGTCGAGCATTACGGCGTCGACGGTCGTCAAGTTGTTACGAGTTCAGATCGCAGCAGGAACTGGATGCTAGCGCGGGATGCGCAGGAACTGGTGCACGTGAGACACCGTGCCCTTGAACGGTGGTGCATACCAGTGCACGCTCGCGCGAGTAAAGCCGCGACCGTCATCGTATTCGCGATGATAGGTGCGATGATGCGGATACATGAACTCGTGTGGCATGAGCGGTTGATACGTGATGTACGTATGTCCGACATGCTGCGGAATCGGTCCCGGCGAAACATACAACTGAGCACCTTGAGGACTGCAGTTGGAGCCCGCAAAGTAGTTGTAGAACAGGTCGGGTTGGCCATAGTAGTACGGACGGCAACTGGCGTCGTCCGTGATCTGGCCATGCAGTCGGCTGCCAATGCCCGCTCCCGCGCCATAAGGATAGCGCCCAGAAACTCCGTGTCCATGAATCACGGGTGCAGCATGGCCATGACCCAAATGAGCCGCTCCGCCCTGCAGTCGGCTGCGCAGGCCCGCCGTCCCAGCGTAATCGCCAGGCCCCGAGATCACCTCGGCTTCTTGGCCGCTGACCACCTTGGGTTCGTCACCCGCTCGGGCCACGCTCGAATTCGACAGCATGGAAGAGAAGAAGAGCGCACTGCCGACCATGGTCAGCAGGGCAGTGAATCGGCGTAACCGACGGAAATCGCAACGCATCGCGGTGCTCCTTGATTGTTCGACCGGGTCGAAGTCGAGTGGGAGAGAGCGCGAGACAGCGACCCCCGTGGGCCGCACGTTGCGAGTTCCCTCTCGACGTGAATTGGCGGGTTAAGCGTAGTTTAGGTAGGCCAGGGAACTGGCGTCCCCTTGGTAATTATCTTGTCGGCAAATCGATTTCCGCCGGTGAACCTTTGTTTTCCCAAAATGGCAATCTTACCCAGTCTGCCAGTTCTAGCGTCCTAACCGACTGGGAGCCGGTCCGCAAACTCGCTATAATCCCCGCCGTTTAGCACGATGAACGCATCGCTCGCTGGCTTTCACCCGTTGGTAACGGAGTACCATACGTTGTCTCAGCAAAAGAATTCGACACCCGGTCAAGCCTCGGCCGCCGCTGATTCGGCCGCGGATCATGTAGCCCTCGAACAGGACTCCTCCGACCACGCCGCTCAGGACTCGACCGCTGCCACTCGTGGCACCTCCGCCGGGCGCGGGGAATCGCGGCGCCACGTGACAGACGAGTCGATGGCGGCCAAGTAGCGGGATATTTCGGTGAGCGAGTTCTTTGCCAAGAACCGCCATCTGCTGGGGTTTGACAATCCGCGAAAAGCGCTGCTGACAACGGTCAAGGAGGCGGTCGACAACTCGCTGGATGCCTGCGAGGAAGCAGGAATTGTCCCCGAGATTTGGGTGTCGATTGAGCCGACGGGCAATAACCGCTTCAAAGTGGGCGTGCAGGATAACGGTCCGGGCATCGTGAAGAAACAGATCCCGCTCATCTTCGGCAAGCTCCTGTACGGCTCCAAGTTTCACCGGCTGCGGATGAGTCGTGGTCAGCAGGGAATTGGCATCAGCGCGGCGGGCATGTACGGCATGCTGACGACCGGCAAGCCGGTGCGCATTATTTCCAAGACGTCGCCCCGCAAGCCGGCGCACTACTTTGAACTGCAGATCGACACGAAGCGCAATGCGCCGGAGATCATCAACGGTAAGGGCGAGGGCGAAGACATTCCGGCGGGTGAAAAGGGGCACAAATACATTGCCGATCGTGGCATCGACTGGGTCGCTCACTATCCCGCCGCGACCAAAACCAAAGCCGCCTCGACCACCACGCCTGCCACCACTGATACCGCTGATTCGGCAGCCACCTCGGCTGCAAACTCTGCAGCGACCTCAGCCACACCCGCGGCGCCACGTTTGGGGCCCGAAGTGAAGAGTGGCACTCGAGTCACCATTGAACTTGAGGGTCGTTACATTCGCGGTCGGGGCAGTGTGGATGAATACCTTGAACAGACCGCGATCGCCAATCCGCACGTGACGATTCACTATCGCGACGCGGATGGGGAGGAAACGACCTACAGCCGTTCGACGGAAACCTTGCCGCCCGAGCCCAAAGAAATCAAGCCTCATCCGTACGGCGTGGAGCTGGGGCGATTGGTGACGATGCTCAAGGACACGCCGGCCGGCACGATCAGTCAATTTTTGACCGAGTCGTTTTCGCGGGTGACATCGAGTGTGGCTCGCACCGTATGTGAAGCGGCGAAGATCAGCACGCGTGCGAATCCGAAACGGATCGGACGTCAGGAAGCCGACTCCCTTTATCAATCCATTCAAACCACGCGCATAAGTTCACCCGCGACGGACTGTTTGGTGCCGATTGGCGAGCCGCTGATTTTGAAGGGCTTGCATCAGGTTGTGCCAGGCGAATTCTATTGTGCAGCCACTCGACCGCCCGCAGTCTATCGCGGTAATCCATTTCTAATTGAAGTGGGGCTCGCTTATGGTGGTTCGAGCACCGCGCAAAAGGTAACGCTCGAAGCACTCACCGAATTGATGTCGGAAAGCGATGCGCGAACGCTGCGACAATTCCTGCTCAACACGTTTGATGGCATTGGCAGCGATGCGGCCGAGAAGATTCTCAACGTTGCCAAAATGGGTACTCGTCAAAGTCCTGCGCGAATGAAGAAAGATGAAATCGCCCAGCTACATGCGGCGATGAAGAATGTCAATCTCAGTGATGGACAGACGATGCAGGTGCTGCGATATGCGAATCGAGTGCCGCTGCAGTTTCAGCCAGCCGCTTGTGCCATCACGCAGTCCGTGATCGGCAATAACTGGCGTTCGTATGGCCTGCATCAGTCACGTGGTCAGTTGCCTCAGGGTCCAATCACGGTGATGGTGCATGTGGCCAGTGTGTGGGTGCCCTTCACGAGTGAATCGAAAGAGGCGATTGCTGCGTATCCAGAGATTCAAAAAGAGTTGCGACTGGGTTTGCAGGCGGTCGGTCGCAAGTTGGCACTTTATTTGAATCGTCGCAATCGAGTGAAGCAGGAGGGCGAGCGACGTTCGATCTTCCTGCGGTATTTAGGTGAGGTGGCGCAGGCAGTTGGCATGATTCACGACTTGGATGACAAGCATCGCGGCTCGTTGTACGAACGCTTGCTGCATGTCGCCAAACGCAAAACTGCCGAAGCTGATACTCGGTTTGATGATCGAGGCAACAAGAAGGTGGAGTCGGAAGAGGATTTTGGCGACAACGTGTTGATTGTCGGCGAGTCATCAGATTCAGTTTAACTTGGTTGGTTCCATGGCGAAGAAATCCAGTAAAGCAAGTTCCGCGTCCGGTAAGGTTTCTGACAAAGACAAGCGCACGATGGGCGCTCTACGTGATTTGGCCACACAGGTGGTTGAGTTTGCGGAGCGCAGTCGCGCGCCGCACATGGATATTCCCTCCCGCTCGCTTTCGAACGTGCGCTTCAATCAGTCGCGCAAAATCATCGAGATGGGAAGCGGATCGAACCGCCGCGAGCTCTTCAACTTGTCGCAGGCGAAGAGTTTCATGCAAACGGTGCTCGTAGCGTCCGGCTGCAAACAACTGATCGAGCAGGGGAAGTCGACGAGCATCCGAGGTCTGTACTATCTGCTGAAGCATACGATTGAGGGCACCTCGGAGGAGACATTTTCGGATCAGGCCGAGAGTGATCCGATCATTGAAGATGTCGAGGTGATGTTGGATGCACTTCGCGAAGAGCTGCATCTTTACGCGCAGAAGCGTGGTGAAATGGTCGGCAAGATTACGCTCGTCGACAAAGGCGATGAAATTGATTGTTCACGCATGGGCTCTGGCGGTTACGGCATTCCCTCGATTGTTGAACCAGACATTATTCAATTCAAAAAGTGCGATGCGGATTTCATTCTGCATGTAGAAAAAGACACGGTCTGGCAGCGCTTCAACGAAGACCGATTTTGGGAAAAGAACCGCTGCATTTTGACTCACGGTAGCGGGCAGCCACCGCGTGGTGTGCGGCGCATGCTCAATCGCTTGCACGAAGAGCTCGAGTTGCCCATTTACTGCCTGCTCGATAATGATCCCTGGGGTTACTACATCTACAGTGTGATCAAACAAGGATCGATTAACCTGGCCTATGAATCACGGCGTATGGCGATTCCCAATGCGCGTTTTTTGGGACTGCGTAGTAGTGATTTTCAGCGCTGCAAACTCAGCAACAGCGTGCAGATCAAATTGAATGAACAGGATATCAAGCGTGCCCAGCAGATCGCTCAATATCCGTGGTTTGCCAATAAGAAGGCGTGGCAAAAAGAAATCGATCTGATGCTGAAGAATAACTTCAAGCTGGAAGTGGAAGCGCTCATCAGTAAGGACATCAGCTACGTTACGGAAACTTACGTCCCTGAGCGGTTAGAGGAAGGTGACTTCCTCGATTAAGTTTCTGCTTACTGGGAAATCAGCGCTCGAGCAGGTGCGTACTGCGGGTCCTGCTGCAGGGCTCGTTGTGTCCAGCGGGCGGCATCACCGGGATCGCCAAATTCGCGGGCGATCTGGGCGAGTTCGACGGAGATGGCCGGGTCATCGGCGTGTGCACCGGCAATCTCGGTTAAGTTCTTTACGCGGCGGCTCGCACGCCGCGCTTCGATGGCGAATCGAAATGCGTCATTGGCTTCCGCATGACGACCCAAGGCGGCTAGTGCGGCGGCATAGGTGTAATTGAGTTCGCTATTGCGCGGCATGATGGCTCGAGCACGCGCGGTCCACTGCAAAGATTTTTCGTAGTTGCCATCCATCAACTCCAAACTTCCCAGCTCCGCCATCGCTCCTAAATTGGGGCGCGGCTGTTCGATGAGTGGCTCGAGTGTTTGGCGAGCAGCTTGGGTGTTGCCCACCATGCGCTGGCAATGTGCGAGGCCGACACGAGCCTGGGGCTCGGTGAGCGAGTTGCGTAGCGCAATCGCATAATACGGTACAGCCTCCAGGTACTGATGAGAACGAGTTAGCTGCACGGCTAATTCGAGGGCCGCTTGTGGATGATCTGGCTGCAGCCGCAGCGCCGCGCGAAACTCGTCGCGAGCTTTACCCGGCCAGCCGATATCGCGCTGCATGATCCCCAGCAGATAATGGGGCTGTGCGTCTTGCGGTGCCTCCTGTTGCCACCGTTCTACAATCTCGACCGACTCGTTCACGCGACCGGTAATGAGTAAGCCAATTGCGAACGCTTCATGTACCACGACGGCTTCATCGGCAGGCTCCGCCACCAGTTGACGATAGTACGCCTCGTAGCCACGCAGCTCTCCTAATTGCGCTTGGAGCAGTAGCTGTTCACGCAGCAGCGCGAGGTCGTTCCCGCCCGCGCGCTGCGCCAGTTCAAGTTGACGCCGACAGTCGGCAATACGACCTTCCTGGCGCGCGAGTCGAGCGCGTAATAGCAGGAGCTCGGTGGTCACTCCAAAATATCGCTCTGTGCGGTCGAGCCAGCGCGCGGCAGAACCGAAATCTTTTCGTAACAGGGCTCGACGAGCAAGTGACTGACTCCATGGCCCGCCACGCCACCAGCCGAGAAAAAGCAGGAGGATCGGCAGAGCGACGAGGATGAACCAGCGTTGTCGAGTGGACACAATCACGGTTAGCCGACTTCCAGCGAATCAACGAAGGATGAGTAAACAACAGTCTTCTTCCGCAGAACGAAAGAAATGATTGGGAATCACCTGTTGTCAGTGGCATGCATTATAGTAGGTGCGAATAACAGGAGCCAAAGGTGATTCGTATGCCCACACTCGATTCGTCATCGATTCGCTGCTGGAGCAAAGTCCAGCGGCTGGTTCTGCTGCTGTGCAGCTTAAGCCTGGTGACCGCCTGTACGTCGCGATCGCCAAACGGACAAGCGGTTATCTCGGTGCTGAACCTCGAAGCCCAGGAATCCGTGCAGCCCTGGACACCGACGGAAGTGGCTCGGATTGAGCAGCAGGTGGAGTCCTTCTGTGGAAATTGCCATGCCACTCCGCGCCCCGATATTTTTCCGCGCGACGCATGGCCAGAGGAAATTCAGCGCGGGTTTGGATTGTACTTTGAATCCCGTCGTACCGATTTAGAAGTTCCGCGAATGGTCGACGTGGTGCGTTATTATCGTGAGCGAGCTCCCACCGCGTTTGAGATCCCTGTTCCGGAAAAGATGACCGCCAAGTCTCCGGTGCGCTGGCGACCCGCGGCAGGCGAACTGGGAGAAAAGCTGCTCTTGCCGTCAACGAGCAATTTATTGTGGGTGCCAGCGAGAGAAGGGCGGCCAGCGCGAATCTTGAGCGGTGACATGCGACTGGGCGATGTACGCCAAGTGACGATCTCCGGACAGCAGGTGATCGAGCCCCAACTGCTCGCCAAATTTGCTCACATCGCTCACTTGGAAGTAATCGATCTCGATCGAGATGGAGCGGATGATTTCCTGGTCGCGGAGCTGGGTAGCTTTGAACCAGCGGATCAGTCGGGCGGTAAAGTTATCTGGTTACGCTGGGACGACGAGATGCGGCGTCACGAGCCGATTGAGTTGGCAACGGGACTGGGACGCGTCGCTGATGTTCGTGCCGCTGACTTCGACCAAGATGGCGATCTCGACTTAGTCGTGGCCGAGTTTGGCTGGCATCGCACAGGTCAGATCCAGGTCTTGTGGAACGAACAATGTACAGCGAGTGAGCAGAAGTTCCGTCGTGAGGTGATCGATCCCAGTCCCGGCGCGATTCATGTTCCAATCTGTGATCTCAACCAGGATGGCCGGCCTGATTTTGTGGCACTCATCAGCCAAGAAAAAGAAGCGGTGGTAGCCTACTTGGGACAAGCAGACGGCACGTTTCAGCGGCAGCTATTGTGGCAAGCCAATGATCCATCTTACGGCTCGAGTGGCTTGGAACTCGCTGATCTTGATCACGACGGCGACCTGGATCTGCTCTTCACCAACGGTGACACCTTCGACAACATGCACATCAAGCCTTATCACGGCGTGCAGGTTTTGTGGAATGAAGGAGAGCTCACGTTTCGGCATCAGTTTTTAGCTGCTATGCCGGGAGCGTATCGAGCGGTGGCAGGAGACGTGGATGCCGATGGCGATGTCGATATCGTCGTGTCAGCGTTTCTGCCGCAAGAGCCACTCACCGAGTTTGATGCCGCGCAGCATCATTCCCTGGTCTGGCTGGAGCGAACACCGGATGGTAGCTATCAGCGACATGTTTTAGAGCAGGGTAATTTCAACCATGCGACGATCGTGCTCGCGGATTGCGATGCCGACGGAGACTTAGATTTAGTGGTAGGAGAATTTCCGCGAGCTGGTGACTCGCCTTATCCCCGTTTTCGCTTCTGGTGGAATGAAGGATTTTGACATGATCGCTAAGAAATGTTTGGCTGTTGATAATTGCCGTACGCCGTCGAGCCGCAGTCCCTACGCTCCGAGTCGCAGGAGTGTCATGCGAGCCTGCAAGATCTTGATGCTCGTAGCGCTCCTGCAGTTCGTCAGCGATATTTCAGGCTGGGAGCATTTCGCTAGTTCAAGCAGTTACGGGCTGAGCCTGTTTGGTGTGCGGGCGGTGGCGGCTGCACCGCTGCGGGCCGGTGCTGCCAAAATCGACATTACGCATGAGGACTCCGGCCCCGTCAACGATCGACTTTTCGCGCGCGCGCTAGTCATCAAAGATGATACTCAAACGCTCGTACTGGTCAGTGTCGACGCCGTAGCGATTGGCGAGATCGGTCCGATTCGGAAAGACTATCTGGGAAAGGTACGCACCGCACTCGCCCAAGAAGCGGACATCAAGCCGCATCAGATTCTGATCAACGCCAGTCACTGTCACGGCATCGTGTGCGGTGATGTAGCGGAACGAACCGTGAAAGTTGTGAAGGAAGCGCTGGCCAACCTGGAGCCGGTGCGAGTGGGAACGGGTGTTGGTCATGAAGATCGTATCTCGGAAAACCGTCGCCTGAAACTCAAAAGTGGTCGGGAAGCGGATGTACGTCATGCCTATTCCTTGCCGCCGGACGAAGAAGTCGAAGCAGTGGGTCCCATCGATCCAGAAATTGGAATTCTGCGACTGGACGCGCTGGATGGCCGCCATAAGGCAGTGCTCTATCAATTCGCCTGTCATCCGATTCAGGGAGTCCCGACGGGCGGCAACACGGCGGACCTCACCGGCTTCTCGTCCAAAGTAATCGAAGAGAACCTGAGCGAGGGAGCGATTGCACTCTTTTGGCAAGGCTGTGGCGGAGACATTAATCCGATCATGTACAAGCAAGTGGATCAGCCGCGTGATGCCGAGACACTCGGTAATCTACTCGGCCTGAGTACTCTGCGTGCATTTCGTAAAATCAAATGCCAGGAGACAGCAGCACTCAAAGTACTGGCTGAGCAGCTCGAACTACCGCGCGCCGATTTGGCTCAGCGAATCATCACCCTGCAAGCAGAGCAGGCGGAATTGGTGGGCTCGCTCAAAGGTACCAGTTTGAACCTCAAGACCTTCTTGCCCTTGATGATCAAGTACAACCTGGCGAGTGAGTATCCGGCGTTTTATTCGCATCGCTACCTGCATGAAAAAAACCTCGGCCGCACTGACCTGGAAAAACTGGATGCCGACAATCGGCGGAATATCGAAGCGTACATCAAGAACATTCATGTGATGGAACAGCTAACTCGAGTGCAAACGAATCTGGCTCTGCTGAAGATGCATCATGCGCAAAACCTGGAGGCTGGAAAGCGCACGATCGATGTCGAGGTAGCGGGAGTTCGAGTGGGAGATTTTGTGCTGGTGACGTTCCCCGGCGAGTTGACGGTGCGGATTGGCTTGAACATCAAGAAGTCATCTCCGTATCCGCGAACGTTTGTTTCCGGTTATACGAATGGCTACATCTACTATGCGCCCACGGACGAACAGCTGCAGAATGTGGGGAACGCGCAGGAGGATAGTGATAGTCTCTTGGCCGCTCCGTGGCAAAAGATCTTCGAGGCCAAGGTGGCGGAGCTACTGAAGAAGCTCGATTGAGTGGTTGGGGCTGGGAACCACGAATTGCGCGAATGGCACGAAAAAAGTCGGGAAGGTCGTGGGGGGGATGGAAACACAGAGGCACAGAGGTCACAGAGGGGGCAGGAAAAACAGGCCATCAAACATCTTTCGATTAAGGAAGAGTAGCCAGTCAATTCCTCTGTGCTCTCTGTGCCTCTGTGTTTCAATTCCTCTGTGCTCTCTGTGCCTCTGTGTTTCAATTCCTCTGTGCTCTCTGTGCCTCTGTGTTTCAACT
>JBJSXJ010000236.1:0-5576 GCA_046086325.1 Planctomycetota bacterium
GTTTACGCCAATGAAACCAGCCACTGGCGTACGAACTCCGCCAGCGACCGTATGTGCCCTACCGCACCCGCGACCGGGAAATCCCTGGTTGGCGTCTCCGCAGAGCCCGACTCCGTTTTTCCCAGTGGTAAAAGTCTACACCGCCACCGGGGGCAGAGCATCGGAACGCTTGGAACACCTGCGCTATTCCTCCAAAAATCCTGTGGCGACAGCCACACTGAGTGGTTGCTCGACGTTGACCCACAGGAAACCCTAAAGGACCAACATCTTTCTTTGCTTTTTTTCTATCAATCTTAATCTTATACCACCCGCCATTACTCCCCAACCATGGCCACCCTCATGGCGATACACAAAATTCATTTACCTGATCGGTTTAGAGCATTTTGTTTTCGTTACTACAAACCAACTTATTTTAGTAATTACTTTTTCTAGTACACCCGAATACTAGGGTTATTGCCCGACAGCTCTTCTGAGGGGCGAACAACAGTCTTTCAAGCGTTCTGGCACAAGCATTTTTTAACAGAGACAAAGGCATATCATGATTTTATCATCTACCAAGAACATAGTATTCGCAGTATTAATGGGCATTTTAGTGATCGTGAGTGATGCGACGGCAGCAGTCGTTTCGATAAATTTCGATAATTTACCGATTGGCACTTCGACGGACAGTCATTACCTGTCAGTGGGAGTGATGTTTTTTCGTGGTAATGGTGCGCGCGGAACATCGACGGCAATTCGCACCGATACCAACGGGAATCCGATTTCCGCGCGGGTGGATAGCTTTGGCACCTCTGTTTCTCTACCCAATGTGCTTGTTCCAGCCGTCGCGTCAAACGATGACATTTGGGTCCATTTCTACGACCCGGCGCACAACAACACGCGAACCTCTGCTTCTTTTGTGCAGATACAGAATGACAAAGAGGGGTTTCCGCCGATTTTTATGGAAGCCTTTGATCAAGGCGGGAACTCTCTTGGAATCAGCTCCCAACTGGGCCCCTCCGAGTATGGATCGCTGTCGATCCCTGGGATGTGGCTAGTGAAATTTTATGGCAAGCCTGGCGTGCTCGGCAATTTAGGTGTTGATAATTTTAGTTTTGAGGTGCAGTCGAGCACGGTTCCGGAGCCAGGGACGATGTTGATCGTGTTGGTTTTGGTTGGAGGTGCGATCTTACCTGGTATTGGATGTGGTCGTCGGAGTTACACAGCAGCAGAAAAAGATTGACCTTGACGTTCTAGAGTTGCTATGTTTGGACGGCAAGTTTGATCTGTCAAAAAATCCGAACAAGCGAATCTCAGGGGAGTCTGGTGATGGTTTCAGAGCAATCTACCCGTGCGAGTGATGAATCTTCGCCGTCGTTTATCAGTCAGCATCCTTGGCGGGAACGTCCCCATGGGGACAGGATTCCCTGCCCAGCATTGTTATGTTTCTACCATCATGGACTGCTGAACCCGGATCCGGCAGGCAATGTTACTCTTGCGGAACTGGATGCGGCACTCATGAAAGTTGGCATTCATGAACGACTACGTAGCCTGCTAAAGAAGCAGGCTGACAAAACCGACGACATCCCGGAATCGTTTAATCTCTTTGAACTGCGCGGCTCGAATCTCGATCATACCGGGAGCACTGGAATTCGGGATCCGGAGGTGGATGTTGAAAAGCTGCAGACTCGACTGCTGAATTTCAGCGTCCAGGGGCGGATGTATGCCGAGCATTTTGCGGCGGCGGCCAATTTCTCGCAGCAGCACGAGCGGGGTTTACATGGAACGACGTTGCAAACCGTAGAACTCACATCGATTCTGAAAGTATTTGGGCGTCATGACGAGTCGGGGCGACTGTTTCTGACGAATGACGATCTCCGCAGCATCTGGATTGACGGTCGCATTCCCGCTGATTGGCAACCACGTCCCGAGGGCGACATCGGATTGCTGGATGTTTTTGGTAGTAGCATCACCATGGCCGGGAGTCGACTGTTGAAGTTCCTGGGGCTATGAGGACCCGGGTGGAGTCGACTGCTGGGGGGCGCTAGCGCTATTTGCCTGGGCGCGTTTTTTGAGGAATTTGATCAGGCGTGGCAGGGCGTCTTGCACTTGGCGGTAGTTGATGGGACGAACGTGCGGCTGGCTGGAGAGCTGGCAGCTGGTGCCACGGATGTCGGTACCGACGACGGTGACGGTTTCACCGGGCAGCAGCCAACCGGCATCGCGGGCAGCGAGGAGCTGGGAGAGATGTTTCCAGACGGATTTGATGTGCTGCAGATCTTCCTGCAGTTCACCCCCAGGCGTGTCAAACAGGATTTGTAGAAAGATGCGCACTTGCTGGTGGACGAGGTAGTAGCAGAGGGTGTTGGGGGTAGCACCGCGTCCGACGTAGGCCAGGAGCACGTAATCAGCCACCGGTTCTTCGGGTACCTGATGCTTGACCTCGATCACGTAGTCATCGATGTCGTGTGGCCACCAGGGTGGAGTGCGACTGGCGAAAATCCAATCGTCGATCCGTTCCAAACGCTGCGCGAGCAGCTCGGGGATCGGTGGAAAGCGGATTCCTTTGTCGGCAAAAGCCTGTTGAGCGAGTGCCAAGCCGGGGCTGGGTGCTGGAGTTTTCATGCTCTTCACCGTATCGCTCGACCAACACGTTGTCAATGTACACGTGAATAGTCCTACTGTGAACGTGGGGAGCTGACGAGCGGCGGGACTGACTTGGCGCTGCGACTGGCAGCAGACTAAAATCTTTCCCGGCCGAGGCGGAGGCGGGACGCTGGGAGTGGTTACCAGCGGGAATTAAATCAACGCGTTCCGCTGCCGGTCGACAGTTCCTTCTCGCGCTCACGAAATCAGGGGCTGAATCTCATGACCGACACTGCTCCGACCGATGACGACCCAGTTTGGGCGAAGCTCCCAGACTCAACCGCTCCTTCCGATCCGGCGTCTGCTGTGAAGTTCCCGCAGCTACCCGGCTATGAGATACTGGGGGAACTTGGTCGCGGCGGCATGGGTGTCGTCTATCTCGCTCGGCAGCTAGCCCTGAATCGCCTGGTGGCGATCAAGATGGTGCTCGGGGGCGGGAGTGCGGGCGCGGAGCAACTGGCACGCTTTCAGGCGGAAGGGCAAGCGATTGCGTCGCTGCAGCATGCCAACATCGTGCAGATTTACGAAGTGGGTCAGCATGATTCCCTGCCTTATTTTTCGCTCGAATATGTCGATGGCGGCTCCCTAGATAAGACGCTCAAAGGGCAACCGCAGCCAGCGCTGGCGGCGGCGCAGCTCACGGAAACACTCGCCCGAGCCATGCAGCGAGCGCACGACATCGGTATCGTGCATCGCGATTTGAAGCCCGGCAATATCTTGTTGACTCGGGATGGCACGCCCAAGATCACGGATTTCGGCTTAGCGAAGCAGTTGAACAATAACTCCACAAACACCCGAACGGGGGCTCTGCTGGGAACGCCGAGTTACGTGGCTCCGGAACAAGCACGGGGTGATGTGAAAGAAGTAGGCCCCGCCGCCGACATCTATTCACTGGGCGCGATCCTGTATGAATTGATGGTCGGACGTCCGCCGTTTCTCGGGACGACCTATCTCGATACGGTCATGCAAGTGCTGCGTGATGACCCCGTCGCACCGACTCGGCTCGTGTCGCAGATCCCGATTGATTTAGAGACGATCTGTTTGAAGTGTCTGCAAAAAGATCCTGGCCGACGGTATCGCAGTGCGGACGAGTTGGCGGAGGATTGCCGACTATTTCAGGCTGGAGAGCCGATTCTTTCGCGACCGATTTCGCAGTGGGAGCGGATGGTGAGTTGGAGTCGGCGGAACCCGCGCCTGGCGTCGCTCATGGCGACCGTCGTGGCGCTGGTGCTGCTGGTCGTCGTCGGCAGCTTGGCGGCGGCTTACGTGATCAACGGCGAGCGACAGGAGGCGCTGCTCGCGCAGCAAACAGCTGAGAAGGCCGAGCAAGCGGCACGCACGGCCGAGGAAGCTGCCAAAGCATCCGAACAGCAAGCGATTCGCAGCGCCGAGGAGGCCCGAAAAAATGCCGAAGCGGCGGTCAAGCAGAGCCGACTATCACTGACCACGTTGCAGTTGCTGGTGGACAAAGTGCAGCGGCAACTGGATCAAGTCCCGGGCCTGCAGGAGCTGAAGAAGAGTTTGCTGCAAACGGCCGTCGAAGGACTGGATAAAGTGGCGGATAACTACGACGAATCGCCGAGTGTCGAATCCACTCGCCTGGCCGCTCATTACCAGATGGCGAACCTGTTTCGCCAGCTGGGCGCGTCGCTGCAGGCGGTCCGCGAATTTCAGCGCGCGTACGAAGTTGCGCAGCGGCGGGCCGATGCCGAACCGCAAAACGCCGCGTCGCAAGAAAACCTGACCGTCGTCCTGCTGGCGCTGGGTGATGTCGAGTTGGAGTTAAGTCGCAATCTGTCGGCGGCTGCGCTGCACTATCGCGAGGCGGAACGCATTTTGGAGGCGCTGCTGCAGCGTCCACGCGAGCAACTGACGAATGTCAATCCACTGGTGATTCGCCAGCGATTGGCGGATGTCCACATGCGTGTGGGGACGACGGACCTGCGGCTGGGCGTTCCCGCGAAGGCCCTGGAATCGTACCAGCGAGCGATTGAGATACGGCAGCAGATTCTGGCGGAAGAGTCGGATTCTGCGGCTTGGAAAATCAATGTCGCCAATTCGCATCAAGCCTTGGCCGAAGTGCAATTCAGTCTCGCGAATACGGATCAGGCGCAGCAGGAATACCAGCGCGCCTTGCAGTTGGTGGAAACCGTTTCGCAGGCTCACCCGGAGGCGACAGTGATCCGGGAGCAGCTGGCGAACATTACGGGTGACTATGGCGATTTATGTTTGCGATTGCGGCAGCTTGACCAAGCGCGCGAATACCTGCAGCGTTCCCACTCGTTGCATGCGGAACTGGCCGCAGCCGATGCGACGAATATCGACCGCCAAGGCAGCTTGGCTTTGAGCCACTATCGGCTGGGAGTGTTGGCGCAAGTCTCCGGAGATGCGGAGGGGAGTGCGGCGGCGCTGAAGGCCTGCTTGACGATTCGTCGAAAAAATGTGGCCGTTGATGCCAGCCACCAATCTCGACTGATGGAGCTCATGCTGGTGTTAGCACGCGTGGGGGAGACGGACGAGGCCGAAGAGATGGCGAAGGGGCACATGGAAAACAGCGGTGACGATCGCGAGGTTCTGGTTAACGTGGCGCGGGCGTTCAGTCAGTGCAGTAGCCAGCCCACTCTGCCCGATCAAGCGCGGCGGGAATTCTTCGTGCGACAAGCGATCGAGGCGCTGAAGATGGCCGTGAAGCATGGTTATCGTGACCGCATGGCGGTGCAGACCGAGCCGGACCTGGCACCGCTGGTGGAGCAGCCCGATTTCGTCCGCTTGCTAGAGCAGATGAGTGCTCCGCTGCCAACCCAGTGACGGCGTTTGGTAGCGGCACGGCGTCAGCCGTCGGGGCTCGGAGTAGGTAGCGGCACGGCGTCAGCCGTCCGGCCTCGGAGTTGGTAGCGGCACGGCGTCAGCCGTCCGGCCTCAAACTCTAAACCGCGTTCCACTGCTGCCGG
>JBJSXJ010000237.1:0-12235 GCA_046086325.1 Planctomycetota bacterium
CTCGCCGACAACGTTGCCATAGAAATGATCGAAGCCTCTGTTCTGAGGCCAGAACTTTTTGTCCGCGTGGCCTAGGTGCCACTTACCAACCATATAAGTGCTATAGCCGACTTCTTTCAACGCTTGTGGTAGCGTCTTCTCGTCGGTCGGGAGACCATACTTGTGACTCGGAAAGATGACAAGCGTTTGCAACCCGTGACGCATTGGATAGCGACCAGTCATAAGCGCAGCGCGTGCCGGGGTGCACAGTGGCAGCCCGTAGTAGGACTCAAGCCTTACTCCGTTCTTGGCCAAATTGTCGAGATTGGGAGTCTTGATGACGCTGCCACGGTAGCCGAGATCCGCGTTGCCCAAGTCGTCAGCGAGAATGACCACTATGTTTGGCTTCTCGGCATAGAGAACCGATACCATCCCGAACCCAAAGAACAAGGCGAAAGCAAACGTCAAATGAAAATAGAGCTTCGACATGTGAAAAAACCTTCGCAAATGATCAAAGTATTTAAGTCTCGTTGATGAACACAATTGAACATGACTGTCCGTTGTTTGCATGGCTAATTTTATGGAAAAAATGTTGATCCTCACATTTATTTGCCTGCTTTTTGTGCTAATTCACCCTGCGATTGCCCTTGGATTCCAAACAATACGCCCAGAAACGCCATGACTCTAATCGATTATCCAAACAACTCCGAGTTCCTGAATGCCTTTTTCCAAATTTTTTGCAGCGTTGGAGGGAAAAAAACAATGGCGACCACGAAGACGAATGTCGAAACGCATTTTTTGTGAAACGGCTTTGCAAATCATGGCCAGTCGACCGAGAAGTGGATAGCCTTTTGTGAGAAGATGCTCGCGTAATCCAATTTTCAATTCAACCTGCCTTCACACCGATGGCATCACGCCGAGGGTCAAAAGTTCAACCACTCCATTGTAGCGATGTCAACCATGCCAATGAATCAGCTTTTCCACCGACCTTCAAAATGCAGTGACAAGGATTCCGTTCACTCTCCGGTCGGCTTTTCGCAACTTTTTATCGGGGTTCCAGAGCAACCGGGTTGTTAAGCAATAACGCTTGTTAACCAGAGAGTCAGAGAGTTCGAAAGGGTTGCTCCCGGGGTGCGAGCCCAACCTCCATGGTTGCTTCCGGAAGATCGAGAGCAACCGGTTCGGAACTAAAACTCGCACCGCGATGGCCGAATCGTCGCAAACCCTTGGAAATCCAGGGGTTTAATGCAAAAAGCCGAGAGCGGTCACTCTCGGCTTTCTGTGTTAACTGGTTAACAGGCTCGTTTCGAGCCAAAATCCTTAGCTCCCCGAGTGGACCAGTTCAAGAACCAATGTCTTTTCACCGTAGGTGCCTGGAAAATCAACAGGTTACGTCGACAGCCACACCTCGAATTCTACCCGTGGAAATCACCGGAATCAATTGCGGTAGCCCCTTCGACAAGCAAACGCGTTAACCGAGATCCCCTCGCTTTGGCTCATTTCTACCAGAGCCTTCTCGACAGCCTCGATCGCCGGTGGGAGGCTGTGGCGGGATTGTCGCGGTGGTGTTGACATCGAGCGGCGGGGAAGCGGGACTCACGCGCACGTGGGAAAAGTGCCCCATGTCGGCGGGTTCCTCACTTGGAGCGGTGGGAATCGTGGGCTGACTCGGCACGAGTTCCTCACGCATGCGCGGCGGCGGATCGGTCACCGCAACGCGGCTCGCTGGCTGCATCAACCAGCCGAGCGTCACGAGCGGACAGGCCGCCATGACCAATAACGCGGCGAGCGACAGCCCGTATCGCACCGCAACCGTTTTCGTGGCTCGCAGCGCGATCGCCAGCACGATGGCGATCAGCGTTCCTTGCCACAGAAAATGCCCCAATGCGAGCACGAACGACAAGCACCATTCTCGTGGAAGCCAGCCCGGCATGGTCATGTTCCTGAAAAGTTTCGAATTGGCTGTTTAGCCGAACGCCGCAGGTACGCGCGTTTCAATTGAGTTGCATTCGAGCGCACTGCCGCGTGTGCCCGCGGCGTGCGGTTAAACCAGTCACTTCCGTCCACGCGTCTTGCGGTTGATCAACGAGCGAATCTGTTTCAGTTCCTCGTCGTCGATCTCGGATGATTCCAGCAGGTGCTGCATGACGGCCGTCGTGGAGCCGCCGAAGAGACGGTCGACGATGTCCTGCAGCATCGACCGGCTGGCCCGTTGCTCCTGGTACGTCGCCTGATAGACGTAGCTGCGGCCATTCTTGCTCCGTTGGACGTAGCCTTTGCCGGCCATGATCGTCATCACGGTCATCACCGACGTGTAAGCCAGGTCACGCACGGCCTCGAGTTCGTCCCGCACCTGCCGCACCGTCGCCGGGCCGACGCGCCACAGTACTTTCAGGATCTCGAGTTCCAACTCCGTGGGATGCTTCGACGCGCTCCGAGCCATGTTGCTCCTCCGGCGAACCGCACTACTAATGATTTAGCAGATAGTCTAGCGGAACGTCGGAGCCTGTCAATCGAATTCGTTAGTAGATCGGATTTCCGGGGACCGGGCGGAGCATCCCGGAGGTCGATCCAAAGGTGATGACGGAGTTGGCTTGGCAGGTACACTACGCCATGCACCGGAGTGGCAGTGGCCAGCGTTTTCTGAAGTAGTTGACGACACTCACAGGGAGTTTACTAACGCGAACCTTCGGAATGCTGGAATTCCGCGAATGGACGGCCTGGAAAACAAACCTTGGGGTATGCGGGAATTTGCAGTCGTCGACCTCAACGGCAACTTGATCCGCATCGGACAGGTGCTTTGACAGTGTTCTTGTCTTGGAACCGTTCACGGCCCGATTGGGCCGCGAGGTGTGCCTGGATCGATTACCGTATAACGTCGAAAACCCTCCGGCCATGTTGAACGCAAGTTGGAATCGCGGTCGACATTCGTCCTTGTCAGCCTTCGCTGTCGCCTCAACTTTGCTGAATTCGCAGGACTTGGTGGATGCGTCGCTTTTCGTCGCTCTTTTTTTTAAAGAGGCCGCGCTAACCTCGGTCGACGTGACGCGATTAGCGTTTCTTCCTGGTTGGTTGAGGCGGGCGAACCATTGATCGTTTGGCCTCGGCGGCGACCTGAGTAAGTGGAATCTTCACCTCCTTGAATCCAGTCTGATTCGTCCAAACGTACAACGTGGCTGACTTTCCCCACGTTCCCGCGACGGTCTTCGCCAGTTTGATCTCCACCCGTTCCGTAGGACGCCACTCGGAAAGCGGGCAGTCGGTCGTCAGCGAAAAGGCGGCGTCCAGCTTTACGCCGAGGTTGTCCCAGCGGTTGCTTCCGGACGGCTCACCGTCAGCATCGCCCCGGGTAGCGCGAAGAGCACAGCTCTCATTCACATGCAATTTTTATGCAGGTCCAGTCCGAACCCATTGACCGCTGCATGCGTAACCACTATAATCAGGCAATCAGGACTGGTCGCCGACCTGAAGTCCCAGCAGTTTGAAGTGCGTCATGCGTTTCAGCCGACAAATTTTCGCCCTCGCCATTCTGGCATTGTACGTCGCGCAGGTGGCGGGTGGGCGTGCAGCCCATCTGTGGCAGTGCTCGGCTGGCAACGGCTCCTGCTGCGGCGAGGTCCATCGCCAGGCTGGTTCCAGTCCGTCGGCGCATCACGACCATCACGGTCACTGCCATCATCACGCCGTCGAGGCCGGTGATGAACGGCGGCAGGTCGAGCCTTCGCCCGGCGGCGCCGGGCGGCACGATCCCTCAACGTGCGGAGTCTGCCAGGTTCTAGGGCAGGCGCAAGACAGGCCGATGGGGCTGGCAACCGCCGTCGGCGCGGCCGTTTCTCCGGCGACGTTGGATGCCTGGCCCGACTTCCACCCTTCTTCGAGCCGGTCGGGCTTTCGATCTCGCGCTCCGCCTGCGCCCTGGGCGTGATAGCGTCTCTCGCGCCACGAATCTGTTGAGCAGAATGCGCACGACATGTGCGACGTTCTGTTCGCCCAGCGACCTGGCTCGCAACCGTTGGGCGGTGTTCAACGGACCGGCGGGGCCGGCTTTCTGGCGAGAGAACGGCCACTGACTTTCTTGGCCATCACGCCGGATGTCGCGTTCGCGAAGCAGCGCGGCAACCGACTGTGAGCGCAGAATCCAACAAGCGTCTGAAATACCTGGCGCGCTCGCGTCGATTCTACCGCAGCGACGGGCGTCATTAGACGCGAATTTAAAAGCGGAATTGCAACGTTTGCATTCGCACCAGCTTCCTACTCTTCAGTTGCCGTCCGGCGAGTGAACGACTCACCGCCTGGCCCTCCTTCCTCCCGAGCAAAGCGGAGTTTATTCATGACACAAACTGATATTCCCATCCCTGTCACCGTCTTGTCCGGCTTTCTTGGAGCGGGGAAGACGACGCTGCTGAATCATGTACTCGCGAATCGCCAGGGCCTGCGCGTGGCGGTGATCGTTAACGATATGAGCGAAGTCAACAAAGAAGGTGCCCCATGAAACCTCGCGGCGCAAGCTCCCAACTTGCGAGTTCCGATTCCAACAATTCGGCAAAGAAGTTACTCGCCCCTCTGGTCGCCATCGGCAATCACGATTTCTGCCCGTGGGCGAATCGCTACGTGTACTGGCTCAAACAGCCGCTCGGCTGGTTTGTCGTCGGAGCGGCGGCCGCGGCGATGACCGCGGTGTTTCTCGAGCCTCGGGTGTGGATCATCGTTGGGTCGCTGGTCGCCGTGATGGCGATGGGCGTTGTGTGGCCGTGGGTGGCGGTGCGAGGCGCGGCGGCGGAGATCGTCTTCGACTGCCGCCGTTGCCGCGAAGGGGATCGGGTGCAGGCGCGGCTCGCGATTCACAATCGCTGGCCTTGGCCGCTGTGGGGGCTGGCGGTCGAAAACGGCTTTTTCCTGGAGCCGCGGGAAGCGGGCACTCGCCCCGTGGCAGCGCTGGCTCGCGTTCCGGGCTGGAGCCGCTCGGAGTTTCTGTTCGACTTTCGGCCCGACGCCCGCGGCGTCTATCCGCATCGGACGCCCGAACTGGCCACGGGGTTCCCATTCGGCATTTGGCGGGCGGCGCGAACGATCGCGCTGCGGCGCGAGCTGTTGGCCTGGCCCCGGACGACGCCCCTCACTTCGATCCCGTCGCTCGGCGGCGACATCGCGGACGTGATCGGAATGCTGTTCGACCGGCCCGGTCACGAAGGAGACATGATCGGCGTCCGCCCGTTTCGGCAGGGTGACCGGCTACGCAACATCCACTGGGCTCAAACCGCGCGGCGCGACGCGTTGATCGTGACCGAGAGACAAGCGGCCGCGCGGCGATTGGTCGTCGTCGCCGTCGATGTGGCGGCATTTGCGACCACGGACTCGCCGGACGCCGGTTCGCAACGTCGCCAACTCGAAACGGCGATCCGCGTGGCGGCCAGCATCGCGCGGGAGTTTCACGCGCGTCATGCCGAGGTGCGGTTCGTCATCGGTGGCGTGGACCTGCCGTTGGCGCCGGACGCGCAGGGGTGGCATCGTCTGCTGGACGCGCTGGCGCGGTACCGCGTCGAGCAGGAATCGACGCGACCGTTGAGCACTTTCGGACCCAAGGCGCTGGCGGTCGTGGTGACGTCCCGCCCGCGCTGGTCGGAGTGGGCGAACGGGGCCGGATCAAGAAGCCCCGTCCGGCTGGTGCTGATCGACGATGCGGGCGACACGAGCGATTCGAGCCGCCAGGCGCCTGGTTCGGAACCACTTCGCAGAAACGTCTGGATCACGATCGACAGCGAGGCCGACGGCTCGCTGCAGCTTCGTCAACAGTGGGAGCGAGCCTGCCATGACAGCCTGGCAAAGTAACGCGACTCCGCGTTTCGATACGCTGCTGCTGGCACTGATGGCGAGCGCGGCATTTACCGTGGCCCGGGCCAGCGCCGCCGAGAGTCCGACTCTGATGGCGGTTCGTGCCGTTTGTGAACTGCTGGTGACTGTCGCCCTGTCGCTCGTCCTTTACCGCCGAGCGGGCTCGCTCTCGCAGGCCAGAGGCTTCTCGGCGATCGCGGTTTGTGCCGCGGTTGTCTATCCGTTCGCCGCCGAGCTGGCGCTGCGGTGGTTCGCCGGCGGCAACGAGCCGCTGGAAATGTGGATGTTGAACAGCCTGCAGTTGATGGCGGTGGCGCTGGCCGTGTTTGGCCAGGTGCCGCGGCTGGGAGGGGCGGCGGTGTTGCTGAGCAGCTTCCTGTTGCTGTTCGCCACGACGATCAACAGCGACCGCGCCACGCTGGTGTTGGCCAGCGTGTACGGAGTGCTGGTCTTGTGGTGGCTGATGGGCGCCTACTGGGAACGGCTCGCGGGAGCGTTCGTGGCCTCCAGCGTCGAGCGGCGGATACCGGTGCGCGTCTCGGTGCTCGGCGGCACGACGATCGTCTTGTTGCTGCTGGCGGGACTCATCGGCACGACGGGTGGCGCGGCGGTCGCCTTGCAAGGCTTTATGCCGACGTCCGGCGGCACGCGGTGGTACGATCCACACGCGCATTCCGGCGTCGGGGACGGCGACGCGATGGTCGCCGCCAAGGAAGACGCGATGAGCTTCGGGCCGGTCGAGAGCGAGCTGTTTCTGGCTTCCGACATGCCGACGCTGTACGACATGTTCAACGACTTGTACGGCGAGTTGCCCAAGCCCCAGAAGGAACCGGAGCGCAATATCGGCCTGGCGCCCAGTGAGGTGAAAGAGACCGAGCAGCGGCTTGCCAAGACCGAGCGGAGCGGCCGCGAGTTTTCCGCCGTACGGCGGAAGATCGCACGAAAGCCGCAGCCGCTCGAGGATCGCAAGTCGCCGGCGATGCTGTACGTGGTCGGCCGTGTGCCGCTGCATCTGGCGCTCGAACGATTCGACACGTTTGACGGCCGCGAATGGACGCATTCGAGCGACCCTGAGGAACGCAATCCAATCCGTTTAGAGATCCGCGACGGCAAGCCGTGGGCGTATCTGATGTCCGTTGGGGAGTCGCCGATCCATCGCGGCCTCGAAACGCACGCCGTGAAGATCATCAACCTCAAGACGAATCGCTTCCCCTCGCCGTCGCAGTTGACGGCCGTCCATGTCGACAAAGTGGATCAGCTTGACTTCTTCGGCTGGACCGGCGACGGCGTCGCGCAGTTGCCCGTCCGCGATTACATCCCGCAACTGACCGTGGCCCACCTGCGGTCGCAAGGCATCGACCTGCAGCCGCTCCGTGGGGGAAGCGTGCGGCCTGCCAACAAGCGGAAGAATGGCGAACGGCAGGCTGGAAGCGGGCCCCAGGGCTGGCCGCAAGTGGAAGCCGTCGTCGCGCGGCTGCGCAAGGACTTCGTCCTTGATCCTGACGCACCACCGCCGGAAGATTGCCAGGATGTCGTCGCTCATTTTCTCCGCGCCAGGCGCGGTCCCGATTACCTGTTCGCCACCGCGGCGGCCGTGCAGTTGCGCGAACTCGGCTACGAGACGCGGCTGGTCACCGGTTTTTACGCGCGCGCGGATCGCTTCGACCATCGCGCGGGCCAAACCGCCGTGCTGGCGGAGGACGTGCATGCGTGGGTGGAAGTCAACATCGGCGGACGCACCTGGGTCGCGATTGAACCGACACCTGGTTACGAGCCGCCATCCGAAACGCTCGCCTGGCTCCAGCGTCTGGCACAAGCATGGAGTCACCTCCGCCAGTGGCTCGGGGAGCATCTGGGCGCGCTGGCGCTGGGGCTGGCGTTCGCGGTGATCGGTTGGTTCACCCGCGTCCGTTGGTTGGATCGCATGTTCACTTTGTTCTGCTCGGTCGCAGGGAGAGTCGACTCGCGACGGCGCGCGTTGTGGACCATCCGTTTGCTGGAGTGGCGGGCCTGGCTGGCCGGGCATCCGCGGCCACGGTCGAAAACCCTGTCGCATTGGCACGGAGCATTGGGCGGTAGTCTGCCGGAGCGGACGGCTTCGTATTTGGGATTCGCTCTGCGGTCAGCCGAGTCGCTCCTCTACGCTTCCCACCACTCGTCGGCCGGCAGTTCGCCGCCGGACCACGACCTTCTGGCGGCCTGCGCGGTCGTCGAGCAACAGGTTGGAACGAACTGTTTCCGGCACGCCTTCGACGCCGCCACAATGGAAAGCAACTCATCATGAATAGCATGGACAACATCGTCACAACATCCGCTGAAACACGGTGCGGCTATCAAACGACGATCGACGGCTTGCGCGCGGAGTTAACCAAGGCGCTGATCGGCAAGGACGACGTCGTCGAGATGGTGCTGGCTTGCCTGTTGGCGCGCGGGCACTTGCTGTTCGACGACTTGCCGGGGCTGGGAAAGACGACCTTGGCGAAGGCCGTCGCCCACGCGATCGGCGGACACTTTGCCCGCGTGCAATGCACGCCCGACCTGCTGCCGACCGATATCACCGGCTTCAACATGTTCGACGAGAAGACACGCGAATTCGAGTTTCGTCGTGGCCCGGTGTTCTCGGACGTATTGCTGGCCGACGAGATCAACCGCGCCACGCCGCGAACGCAAAGCGGGTTGTTCGAGGCGATGGCCGAACGGCAGGTGACGATCGACAACCGGACGTTTCCGCTCAGCCAGACATTCTTTGTGATCGCCACGCAGAACCCGGTCGAGAGCCACGGCGCGTATCCGCTGCCGGAAGCCCAGCTCGATCGCTTCGCGATGAAGTTGCGGATCGGATATCCGGATCGCCGCAGCGAGGTGAACATGTTGGCCGCCAACATCGGCTCGGCCGACGGCGCGCGGACGGAGACGAAGGCCGTGATTTGCCCCCAGAAGCTCTGCCAGCTTCAAGAACACGTCGCCAAGGTGTCGCTCACCGGAAAAGTGATCGAGTATCTGGTCGATCTGGGCCAGGCCACGCGGAAGCACAGGGAGATCACGCTGGGACTCAGCCCGCGCGGGTTGATCACCTGGCAGCGGGTCGCCCAGGCCCGCGCACATCTCCGGGGACGCGATTTCGTGACGCCCGACGATATTCAGGATGTCGCCGGCCCCGTGCTGGAAGTCCGCCTGGCCGGCGACTTCGATGCGGCGCCGCGCATCGTCGAAGAAATCCTGGCCGCCGTCGAAGTTCCCGTGTTTCGCTAATCCCAGTACCCTACGCAACGACGAAGGACCCGAGTATGAACCAACACGAACTGAAGGCCGCCACAGGTCGGCGGCCTGTGCTTGGCTTGTGTCTGCTTCTCTTGTCCCTGGTCGGCTGCCACGGTAAACGAGTCGCGGAAGCCGAGCACCATACGCCCGAACACATGCCGGCGGACTATCCGGCCGCCGTGGATCGGCTGTTGGCAGTGCACGCCGAGATCGCCAACGGCGGCGCACGCGCGGCGGAGCAGATCGACGTGTTCGCGGAGACTTATGACATCGTGCGCTGGCTGCCGATGCTGGCCGCCGACAGCGATTTGGCTGAGGAACTCTGGAATCAGGTCCACGCCGCCTCGCAACGACTGGAGGTGATTCTGACCGCGGTCCTTGCGCGCCACGGCAACGATCGGCGCGGCACCTATTTGCAATCTGAAACGGAACTCACACAACTCCAGCGCGAGTTGGTCGAAGTCCAGCGGCGATTCCCAACCGCCCCCCACGCCTTGACAGCCGATTAGTCGACACCAGGAGACACCGATGGACAGCTTATTCTGGGGAGCCGTGCTCCGATTCGCACAGGCGCTCGTGCAAGCCACGCCGACGATTCTGATTGGTTTGATCGTGGCTGGCGTCTTTCGCCGCCTCTTGGGACACGCGGGAACACGCCGCTTGTTCGGCGATAACACCTGGCGGTCGCTGCCGCAAGCGTGGGCGGTCGGCATGCTGTTGCCCGTGTGCTCGCTGGGCGTGATTCCCGTCGTACGAGAAATGCGGCGCGCGGGTGTCTCTGGCGGGGCGGTCCTCGCGTTCGGCTTGACCGCGCCGCTGTTCAATCCCATCTCCGTGCTGTACGGGCTGACGCTGGCCGATCCGATCGTCATCCTGACGTTCTCGTTCTGTTCGCTGGTGATCGTGACCGTCGTTGGCATCGGCTGGGATAAGTTGTTTCCCAATACCGCCGCGGCCGAGCCGGAACCGCCCGCCGTCCCTTTCGGCGCGAAACGTATGCTGTCCGTCGTTGTCTTCGGATCGCGGGAGTTGGCCGGGCCGGCCAGCCGGTACATCGCGGCAGGTTTGTTGGGCGTGGCGATGCTGAGTATTCTGCTCCCCGCGGGCTATCTGCAAACGGCTGCCGAGCACGACGATCCGTGGGCTCCGCTGTTCATGACCGCCGTGGCAATTCCGGCCTACGCGACGCCCATGACCGCGATGGTGCAATTGGCATCGATGTTCCAGCATGGCAATTCGGTTGGCGCCGCCTTCGCGCTCTTGGTGCTGGGCGCGGGCGCCAACGTGGGGCTGGTCGTATGGATGATTCGCATGTACGGGCTGCGGCGCTCGGCCGTGTGGTTTGGGCTGCTGCTCGTGGTCGTGGTGGCGCTGGCCTATGGTGTCGACAAACCGCTGTATCCGCACGGAGTCGAACCGGCCGGCCACACGCATGCGTTCGATATCTACTGTGCGCCGTTTCAACCCGGCACCAGCAACGCCAGGCAAATGGCCTGGAGGACGCTGAGCGAGAAGATCGCGTCACACGAGATCATCGCGTTGTCGATCGCCGCCGTGTTTCTGGCGGCGGGCCTGGCGCTGGCGCGCTGGGATCGCGACGGCCGCGTCGAGAAATGGCTGGAACGGGCACCGGAAAGGCAGCCCCGGCTGGACGTCGTGTTGCCAGGTCCGGTGCTGGGCGGCCTCGCATTGGTCGGCCTGATCGTCGTCAGCGTCTTCGGCTGCTACGTCTATTACCCACCGCCCAGCGAGATCTTCGAGGAAATGCGAATCGTCAACACCCATGTCGCCTCGGCCGCAACGTCACGGGACTGGGACACCGCCTTGTATTGGATTCCGATATACGACGATTGGACCCGTAAGCTGCAAGTCAGCATGTTCTTGCGTGGCGAAGAGTTGACTCCGTACCGCCGCGCCAAAGTCAACGTGCTGCGTGACAAGCTAGAACTTCTCGAACACGAAGTCGAGGATCAGGAGATCGACGAGTCCCGGAAACTCGCCATGGCAGTGAATCGCGCTTATCTCCGCATGCGGGTCGAATATATGACGAGTGATTGATCCAGGACGAATGCAACTTTCGTCACAACGATAGCAGCCCCACCCACCGGCGGCCGCCGCGCGCCGTGCCGATTTCGAATACGCTCCGTTGGATCGAGTTCCCATCCATTTCGCACCTCAGTGGGGCCACGGACCGGAGACCCGACGTCGGAGTCTCGATGCTTGTGTTTACATAGTTCGCGGGCGATACTGGGTTTCCCTCGGTAAGCACCGTATGCGTGTGGGTTGCTTCGACGGTGATCTCTGTGAAGTGGGCTTGGTCGACGCCAGGGTTGTCGGGAGCGATACGCATGTCCTCTTGGAATAGACCGTGAAGATCACTCGACTCAAATCGCGCCTCCTCACGATTGTGGTTCCGTTGTGGGGTGTCGTCGTGATGAAGCGTGCGAGCACAAGCACCGCGCTCAAGTCACTGGATTCCTACACACCAGGCGAAAAGTACCGCGGGGTCTGATCTTGCCACTTTGGAGATTGGGGAAGATGAAGATTGAGCCGCTTCACTTCCCGACGATGTCGTGCCGGAAGCACCCTACCAAATGATCGTTGACCATGCCCACAGCTTCCATGAACGCGTAGCAAGTGGTACTGCCAACGAACTTAAATCCTCGCCTTTTTAGATCCTTGCTCATCGCATCAGAATCGCCGGTCGTCGTAGGAATTCCTTTGATTGCCTTCCCGGCATTCTGCTTCGGTTTACTCCCGACAAAGCTCCAGATGTACTTGTCAAAATTGCCATAGTCCCGTTGAACGGACAGGAATGCCTTGGCATTTTGGATGGCGGCATCGATCTTCAGCCGATTACGGATGATGCCAGAATTCGCCAGCAAGTGTCCTGGTTCACCGGCAACTGGAATTTCTCGGGCCGCTAGTTAGCGAATTGTTGAGGGCATCCTGCCATTCGGATCGCGGCCTCGTGCCGCGAAGGTTTAGCGCGTAGGTGCCAATCCCGAAGGTGGAGGGGCGGCAGTCCACGGGTTGGCGGACTGCCGCGCCTTCGGTCTTGGCCCCTGAGTCGGCGCTCGGGTCGCTCCTCAGCGTTGCCCTATCCTCCGCTCAGGCCATAGGTCCTTGTAGTTGTTGTCGGGTCGTCAGGCAACTGCTTTGG
>JBJSXJ010000238.1:0-20057 GCA_046086325.1 Planctomycetota bacterium
CCGGCACTCGGCGGTGGAGAACGCATTCGCGCCCCGGCCGGACGGCTTACGCCGTGCCGCTACATTCTTTAGCGGTCAGGGCGTAAGCCCTCCGGTAGCACTCGAGTGCGGCCGGCACTCGGCGGTGGAGAACGCATTCGCGCCCCGGGGCCGGACGGCTTACGCCGTGCCGCTACATTTTTGTGCCGGACGTCTTACATTTTTAGCGGTCAGGGCGTTAGCCCTCCGGTAGCGGTCAGGGCGTAAGCCCTCCGGTAGCGGTCAGGGCGTCAGCCCTCCGGTAGCGGTCGAGTGCGGCCGGCACTCGGCGAAAGCGGCTGGCAGCATGCGAGTGCAGCACGATCTCGGCGTTGGGCCTTTCCAGTCTTGCCGCTCCTATCCACAATAGAGACTTATTCCGCTGGCAGATTGGGGAGTTTCTCGCGCATGACCGGTTCGTCGTTAACCATAACTCGTATTGATGCTCGCACGGGCGACCTGGAAGCTCGGCTGGCCGAACTGCGGCAACGTTTAAGCCCGCAGGGCAACATCGTTAGCCCGCAAGGGCGCCAACGCACGATCGAAGTATTCGGGGAGCCGCTGACTCCGGAACAAGTGGTCGAGCGAATCTGCGACGACATTCGCGAGCAGGGTTTGCCAGCACTCTTGGACTATTGCCACAAGCTGGATCGCGCCGAACTTACTCCCGAAACCTTGCGAGTTCCCACGGCCGAACTTCAAGCCGCTCACCAAGCAGCCGATCCCGAGTTTCTGGGAACAGTGCGCCGCGTGCGCGACCAGATTTGGGAGTTCCAGACGGCGATCCTGCACCGCGATGTCGAAGTGCGGCGGCCTGCAGGAGTCATCTTGCGGCAGCGCTACCAGCCGCTCGAACGAATCGGAATCTGCGTGCCGGGTGGTGCCGCCGCTTATCCCTCGACGGTGCTCATGACAGCCGTACCCGCCGCGGCGGCGGGAGTCGAACAGATCGTGGTTGTCGCGCCGCCAACCCCGTTCGGTTCTCGTAACCCGGATGTCTTGGCGACCTGCTGGGAACTGGGAATCCGCGAAGTCTATCGCATGGGTGGCGCGCAAGCGGTCGCTGCCCTGGCCTACGGAGTGACGGGCGTACCGCCAGTCGACAAAATTGTCGGCCCCGGAAATCTCTTCGTGGCACTCGCTAAAAAACGACTCTACGGCACCGTCGATATCGATTCGATTGCTGGTCCCAGCGAAGTCGTCGTGATCGCCGACGAGTCCACTCGAGCTGACTTCACGGCCGCCGACATGCTCGCTCAAGCCGAACATTCTCCTGGCGCGAGCATCCTGGTTACCTGGTGTCCAGAAGTGCTCGAAGCCACCCTCGCCGAACTCGAAAAACAAGTCGCCCGTTTAGAACGCAGCGAACTGACGGTCGAGAGTTTGAATGCATTTGGAGCCCTGATTCTGGCACGCGACGCAGATGATGCTTGTCGGATCAGCAATTTACTAGCCCCGGAGCACTTACATGTGGCGATGCAGGATGGCGAGCGGTTACTGAGTAAACTGCGGCACGCGGGTGCCATCTTCGTCGGTAACTACTCGCCAGTCGCACTCGGTGATTACGTCGCGGGTCCGTCCCATGTGCTGCCCACCGGTGGCACCGCCCGCTGGGCCGCAGGACTTACCGCTAACCATTTTTTACGAGGTGGCAGCATCATTCAGTATAGCGCCGCGGCGCTGCAAGCCGTCGCCGACGATGTGCGACAACTGGCGAATAAAGAGGGCTTAACGGCTCATCGAGAAAGTGTTGATATCCGCTGTCGCTGAGTGGCACTGTGGCTGAGTGTCACTGAAACGCATTCGCCCATCAGTGAGAAGAATAAGAACACGCTCAAAACACACACGCTCAAAACACCCGATTAAAAAAATACCCGGACAAGGAACCCGCTGAACATGTCTTACGTGCGACCGGAAATTGCCGCGCTAGCTGGCTATGTGCCCGGTGAACAGCCGCAAGGTGGCAAGTTCATCAAGCTCAATACCAACGAGAATCCCTATCCGCCCTCACCAGCCGTGGGACGAGCGATCCAGGATGCTGTCCTCGCCGGACTCGCGCGCTACCCCGATCCGCTGGCCACCGCGTTTCGAATTCAAGCCGGCGAAGTACTGGGCGTTGATCCCAACTGGATTCTCGCCGGCAATGGCAGCGACGACCTGCTGACGATCATCACTCGAGCGCTGGTTGGTCCTGGCCAGCGCCTTCGTCTGCCCTACCCCAGTTACATCCTCTACCGCACGCTGGCGGAACTGCAGGGTGCGCGAGCGGAAGAGGTGCGGTTTCGTCCTGACTGGACGTTACCCGACGAGTTCGGCCAGGGTGATGCGGACCTGAAACTCGTGGTCCTCCCCAATCCCAACAGCCCGACGGGCACGGTGGTGCCACGAGCTCGGATTCTGGAGTTAGCGGAGCGGCTTCCCTGTCCACTGCTGGTGGACGAAGCGTATGCCGATTTTGCCGACGAACAGTGTATCGACCTCGTGCGTCAATGCGACAAAATCATGGTGTCGCGAACGTTCAGCAAATCATACGCGCTGGCCGGTTTGCGGTTCGGCTATCTGGTCGCTCAACCAGCCCTCATCGAACAATTCATCAAAGTGAAGGATTCCTACAATTGCGACTCGCTGTCCATTGCCGGCGCGACAGCCGCCATCGGTGACCGAGCTTGGTTCGCCGAGAATCGGCGTCGAGTGCTGGCGACGCGCGAACGACTCACACATGCCATGCGCGAACTCGGCTTCACCGTGCCCGATTCCCAAGCAAATTTCGTCTGGTGTACGCACTCGCGTCCCCTGCGCCCACTGTACGAATATCTGAAGTCTCAACGTGTCCTCATCCGCTATATGAACTATGCTGGATGGGGCGAAGGGCTCCGCATCAGTGTGGGCACCGATGAACAGATCGATGTCTGTATCGAGATGCTGCGGTCACAGCTCAACAGCTAACCAATCAGCTGGGTGAAGTTTCGGGCAGCGTAATTGTCCGGCAGACTCCAACTGACTGACACACGTTTTACTGGCACACAAATGAACCGCGAAGCGATTCAACTCAGCTCCCTCCCGCCTCTGTAACAAGGAATGTCCGCTCATGGCTCGCACCGGCACCGTGAACCGTAAAACCGCTGAAACTGAGATTCAATTGACGGTGAATCTGGACGGTTCGGGGCAAGCCGACATTCAAACGGGTGTCGGTTTCCTCGACCACATGCTCACCCTGCTAACGAAACACGGTGTCCTCGACTTGACCGTTCGAGCTCAAGGGGATCTGCAGGTCGACCAGCATCATACCGTTGAGGATGTGGGAATCTGCCTGGGACAAGCGGTGCAGCAGGCGCTGGGTACGAAGAGCGGCATTCGGCGCTACGGTCACTTTACGCTGCCGATGGAAGAAACGCTGGTCACCACGGCGATCGACTTGAGTGGCCGGATGTTCTTCGTGTTCGGCGTCCAGTTTCCCACCGAAAAAATTGGCAACTTTGACAGCGAGCTAGTCTATGACTTCTGGCAAGCGTTCGCCGCCAACTCGCTCTGTAATCTGCACGTGGTGTTGCACCACGGCCGCAACAGCCATCACATCGCGGAAGGAATTTTCAAGAGCGTTGCTCGGTCGCTACGCATGGCCACCGAAATCGATCCTCGACAGACCGGTGTTCCCAGCACCAAGGGAACACTTACCCACTAAGTTGCTTGCGGCTGTTACGACCCAGACGGTTCTTCCGTGTTCTTGTACAACTCCAGGAACCGAGCGAGTCGATAGAAGTCGCTCTCTGGATTGATGTACCGCACCACCGTGACCAGCGTCTTCGGATCAACGAGTTGATCGAACGGCACGTAGCGAAGTTGCAATTGGCCCTCGACGGAAACCATCACGCCATTCAGCCGTCGTTCGACCAGAGCGCGGAAAGCGCCCACACCGAGCTGACTGCCTAGCAGCACATCGAAGGCGTGGGGCTTGGAGCAGCGTGATTCGTAGCCGAGCTGGATGCCGTTGATCTTGCGCTCTTTGCCCGTTTCCTTCGTGTAGGCCTCAGCGATCAGCTTTGCGAGTCGGCGACCGAGCATCACTTCGGCAATTGCCAAGTGTCCATGCTCATCGCGCGGCACATCCTTAACCGCCTCGAACGGCATCAGTTCCGCCAGCCCTTCGGCGAGCACGATCACGCCGAACTTTTTGCCGTCCTTTTCTCGATCCTTCATGAGCTTCACGATCCGATCGATCACCTTCGGCAGATTCATGATCTCGCGAGTTTTCGTTTCGCCGGTCTTCTTGTCTTGATAGGTCTCGGACGTGCGATAGATGCCCGTGACATCTTCGACGCTCAGCACCAGACTGGCTTCGCCCGCAATCGCCGCACCATACGAGAGCCAACCCGCGCTGCGGCCCATCGTTTCGGCAATGAAGTAGCCGCGAGTCGCTTCGGCGTCGTACAGCAGCGTGCGAATTTCGGTGGCGAGCGTATCGCAAGCGGTAAAGTAACCAAACGTAAAATCGATGCCGTGGTAATCGTTATCGATCGTTTTGGGAACATGGACGACGGGAATGCGAGCCGCATCGGCGGGCAGCACATCCTGAAACATCTTGAACTTGTTGGCCGTCTTGAGCGTGTCATCGCCACCGATCGAGATCAGCGCATCGACACCGAGCGATCGGAGGCCTTCGTAGGTGTTCCGCATTTTCTGCGAGCGTTTCGGGTCGTGTAGATGCTCGGGGGCCGAGATCTCTTTGCCGGGATTGGCGCGCGCCGTGCCAATCATAATGCCCTGGCTCGCACGCGTGCGCTTCAAATAGGTGTGACTCATCCGCACGAAATCTTCGCCTTCGAGCAAGGGCTCGCTGGGCGAATACTTTTCGAGTTTGGAATAGCCGTGGCGAATCCCAATCACTTCCACTCCACTGCGCAAAAAAGCTGCCGCAGCAGTCGAAATGACCGCGTTGGCGGCCGGAGCTGGCCCACCGGCAAACAAAATTGCCACGCGTTTGATCGGTGCCGATGTGTTCGCTGAAGTCGATGCAACTGAGGACATGATTGAGCTTCCTTCTGGCCCCGCCACGTGATGAAAAACGAAAAACTTCGCCGGCTGTCTTTAAGACGGCGCGAGCCAAGTACGTTCGACGAAATGAGTATCGATGGTGCCAGCCGCGAATTCCGCATGCTCCAGCACCTCGCGTAAGAAACCAGCCGTCGTCGAAATCCCCTCCACTCGCAACTCATTGAGCGCTCGCCGCATGCAAGCAATCGCTTCGGCACGAGTGGGCTGATGCACGATCAACTTGCCGATCATCGAATCATAGTGCGGTGGCACCGTGTACCCGACATGCGCGTGCGAATCAAATCGCACCCCCTTGCCACCTGGTACAAAGAGCTGAGTAATTTTTCCGGGCGTCGGCTGGAAATTCTTGGCGGGATTTTCGGCATTGATGCGACATTCAATCGCACAGCCCGTCGCCTTGATGTCCTTCTGCTTGAACGGCAGCTTTTCACCACTGGCGACCATGATTTGAGTCTTGATGAGGTCAATTCCGGTCACCATTTCCGTCACCGGATGCTCGACCTGAATACGAGCATTCACCTCGATGAAGTAGAAATTGTGCTCCTGGTCCACGATGAACTCGACCGTGCCCGCATTCGTGTATCCCGCCTGTTTAACCAGTCGGACAGCCGCTTCACAGATCGCGGTGCGCACTTTTTCTGGCAAGTTTGTGGCCGGACTCTCTTCGATCAGCTTTTGATGACGACGCTGCGTCGAGCAATCTCGTTCCCACAAGTGGACCGCGTTGCCGTGATGATCCGCGATGATCTGCACTTCCACGTGACGCGGACGCTGAATGTATTTTTCGAGGTAAACGCCAGCGTTACCGAACGCCGCCTGAGCCTCGGTTCGCGCCTGCTGTAGAGCGGTCTGCAGGGCGAGTTCATTCGCGGCCACTCGCATCCCTTTTCCACCACCTCCCGCCGTCGCTTTGATCAGCACGGGGAAGCCGATTTCCTTGGCGATCCGAGCCGCTTCACGGTCATCTTCGACCAGTCCTTCGCTACCCGGCACGCACGGCACCTTGGCAGCCCGCGCGACCGCTTTCGCCGAGTTCTTATCGCCCAGCATTTTCATCGCTTCCGGCGAAGGGCCGATGAAATCGATCTGGCAACTGCGACAGACTTCGTTGAAGTGCGCATTCTCCGACAGAAAGCCATACCCAGGATGAATCGCCTCGACGTTCCCCACCTCGGCCGCACTTATCACCTGGTCAATGCGGAGATAGCTTTGAGCCGATTTGGCAGGGCCGATACAGTACGCCTCGTCCGCCAATTGCAAATATTGCGAGCCGCGGTCGGCCTCGCTGAAGATCGCTACCGTCTCAATCCCCAGCTCGCGACACGCCCGGATCACTCGCAGAGCGATCTCACCTCGATTGGCAATCAGAATTCGCTTGTACATGAAACCCTTCCATCGGCTTCGGACGACCTGTCGGTCACTCGTTAGCCAGCCGTGTCAATCTTGAAGAGCGGCTTACCAAATTCCACGGGCTCTTCATCGTCGGCCATCACTGCCACGACACGCCCCCGAACCTCAGCCTGAATCTCGTTAAACACCTTCATCGCTTCGATGATGCAAACCACGGTTTCCGCCGTGATGTGATCGCCCACTTTGACGAAGTTCTGGGAGTTGGGATTGGGACGCCCGTAAAAGGTTCCCACCATCGGACTTTTGATGTAGACGATGTTCGGACCATCGGCTGCGGCCGCACTGCTGGCAGCAGGAGCAGCGGCCGCCGCAGGGGCAGCCGGAGCGGGAACGTACGTCGGAGCGGGCACAGCCACGGGAGCAGCAGCCAAACCACGACTCAGCCGAATCTGCTGCTCCTCCTCACGCAAATCGAGCTCGCTGAGCTCGTACTCTTTCATCAACTCCACTAACTGGCGTAGGCGTTCCAGATCAAATACCTTGCCGCGCGTCGGCTCGGAATCGGCCATGTCTCAGTCTCCGCACTCTATGTGAATCACAACTCTATGCAGTCATTCGAGTTTGGGCGGGATTTTAGCCCTGCCCCCCAGAACCGTCAAGGCAACTCAGCCCACCCCACGCCCGGCCACCAACGCTCACCGCTGGGAATTCGTCGGCATCCGGATCAGAATGTAAGCCCCGCGAGCGGGCAGCCTGCGGGCTTTCCCCACCAGCGCTGTTCTATCTATTGTTCTCTGAGGAGCTTCCGAGATGACGAGTGCCGATCGTGCCGCGGATTCGTCGCCCGCAAACCAAACACCCACCGCGTCCGATCCCGCGTCTCCAGCCAACTCGTGGATCATCGACACCAACGATGACAACTTCGTTAGAGATGTCATCGAACGTTCCCAGCGGGGACTGGTGGTACTGGACTTCTGGGCGACTTGGTGTCAGCCCTGCCGAATCCTGGGACCCGTTCTCGAATCTCTGGCCCAGGACTTCGCTGGCCAGTTCACGTTGGTGAAAGCGCAAGTAGAACGAGTTCCCAGCGGCGCAAGCCAGTTCAACGTGCAGTCGATCCCCGCCGTGTTCGCGGTGCTGGGCGGAGAAACCATCGACTTCTTTACGGGCGCTCAGTCGCGCGAGCAGATACGTGGCTGGATTGAACGTCTACTCATCGCCGACGAACTTCGTCAGGCGCGCGAATACGAGTCGACGGCCCCGCACCAGGCACTCGCCGCCTACCAATCGCTGCTGGAAAAACTGCCCAAGGAACCCGCCGTTTCGATCGGACTGGCTCGAACGCACTTGGCTCTGGATCAAATCGCGCAGGCAGCGGAAGTCATCCACCAACTGGCACGCCGTGGTTTCCTCGAGGAAGAAGCGGAAAAGGTCAAAGCGGCACTCGAACTTCGCACTCGAAAAACCCCGAGCTTGGACACTTGTCGAGAAGCGGTTGCCGCCGCCCCGCACGATTTAGCCGCTCACATTCAACTCGGTGAAGCCCTGGCCGCGGCGGCGCAATATGAGGAAGCGCTGGCCGAGTTTTTGCAAGTTGCGACCACCGATCGCGGCGCGCTCCGCGAACAAGCACGCGTTCTGATGGTTGATATTTTTCGAGTGCTTCCGGCCGATAGCGAACTGACTCGCACCTATCGCCGCAAATTATCTTCGGCACTCTATTAATGGCCCCAGCAATCGACTCGACCGAATGGACAACCACAGAGTAATTGCTAAAGAAAACGGCCGGTACAGTTCACTGCCGGCCGTTTACCGCAGAGTTTTCCTAGCTGTGCTTCCAATTCCTACTACATCGTGGATCGATGTGGAATTGAGTTAGACAGCCACGTCAGCGAGGAGTGCCGGTTGGCTTCGTCGGCGCAAACGCCACCAGCCCAAGGCACCACCAGCCAAGCTCCACATGAGCACGCTAGACGGCTCCGGTACCGCATTACTGCTCGATGCGATCTCGAAGGTGATCGGCGCAAAACCCGAACCGGTCGTTAGCGGAGCCGATCCTCCATTGCCAGCCGCATCGTAGAGGAGTGCTAAAAAATTCTCGGGCTCGGGCGTATTCTCCAGCAGCCCTGCGATGTCGTATTTGATCCCAGAACCCGTAAGACCGGTAAGGGGCGGAGCGACTTCTACTTGCGAGATGATTTGAATACCAAAAACGTAAAACGGATTGCCGAAGCCATCTACTAACAAATCAAAACGACTATAAACGTGGTCGAAGCCAGAGCTGGGAGAAAACAATTGATAACCTTGACCAGAACCACCGGATCCTGGCAGATTTGCGCCTATTGACCACCAGGTCGAGTAAAAATGTATACCAGGGTCAGTTTCACCTTGATCAACTGGAGCTCCCGTGTCCGAGCCCTCCAGCCAGAATTTGCCGGCAACCGGATCGATCTTCATGGTGATCGCAGCCGACACCTGCGACAAACCACTCGAACTGAACGCCAGCCCCAAGAACAGGCTGGCCAGCGTCAACGCGCGCCAAAAAAACTTCCTCTGCATCGCAAATGCTCCCATTGAACTGACTACCAGGGAGGCTGCCCAACGAGCCAAGAACAAATTCTCTGAGTGAAGCGGTGCGCTCACACTCACCCCTGTATTGAACAGAACAATTTCCGATGCGCGAGTTGCGCCCTGATCGGACAAAAAAACGCCAAAAAAACGGTCCATCCGGGTTTCATGTGGGTCGACGTCGAGCAACGACTCAGTGTGGCTGTCGCCACACTGAGTTGGATGAACCATCAATTCGAGGTTACATAACGCCGGGAATCTGGCTCGCAGGCAGAGCAAATCAAGGGCCAACGGCCCGGCCAATCACCTAGCCCAGCCCAGCGGGCTGGGTAACCGACCCCTCCAATAAAATATGCCAGGGCCGAAGGCCCGGCGATGAATAAAGTCTCTCTTCGAGAGCCCTCAAGACCATTCGTACGACTCGTGGTTCGCCCACCATTCGTCCAGCGCTTTTTGATGGGACCGTCGCGACAAACTACAGTGGAGCAAGCCGCGCTCGTTCAGCGAAAACGTGCCAGGAGCTGCGGGTGATCGAGCAGCGAATCGAAGAGCAGATCGGGTTCGTAGACTTCCAGCGTCTCACGGTCAAAACTGCCCGTGGCAACCGCCACGACGGAAGCGCCGATCGCGCGGGCACACGTGACATCCAGCGGCGTGTCGCCGATCACCCAGACTTGATCGGCGGCCGCCGTCCAGCCGCGCCGCTGCGCATGTTGCTTCGATTCCGCGAGCGCCGCGGCCGCGACCAAGTCGCGATCGGCATGCAGATCACCAAAGCCGCCAAAGTCAAAGTGCTCGTGCAGTCCGTAATGTTCGAGCTTCATCTGAGCACCGTCACGGATGTTTCCCGTGAGTAGTCCCAAGAGAACATCCGAGCGACTCTGGAGATGTGCCAGCAGAGCGGTGACGCCCGGCAGCACTTCACCACCCCGAGCCGGCAATTCCTGGCGCAGGTGATGCAAATAGGCGCGCCGAAAACGTAGCCAGTTCTCTTCATTGTCTTCCAGGTCGTGCGCACGGAACAGATTGCGGGCAATGCCCCGATCCGTGCGACCACTCACCGGCACCTCGGCCGGCTCCGGTACCGCGAACTCTTCCAGCATCGCCGCATTCAATGCCGCTCGGCCAGCACCACCCGTGCTGATCAGCGTCCCATCAATATCAAACAGCAACGTGATCATGCGACCGATACCTTACTTGGAACTGCCAGTGGGCGAGGAAGGTGGCGCTGGCGACTGCCCACCGCCACCACTTTTGCCTGCTGGCGCAAATCCCGGGAGATTCGGGAAGTTAGGAAAATTCGGTAGCCCGGGGATGCCTGGACCGCCACCGGCTTTACCACCCGCCGCCTCGGGGGGCGGATCGTTGATTTTAAACGACTCAAAAAAATGATCCGTGATCTTCGTCGGTTCTTTGCCTGCCAATCCTTCCCAGCCCAAGACGTAAACGCGGGCGCCCACCAAGTACGAGCGAATATGCAACTGCCGCGCGACATTATCCCTCTTGAACTCGACTTCAATCTCTCTTCCCAGATTGGTGCCAAGCTTGATGCTTTGCGTGGCGGTGATCTTCGACTCGGGTAGCGTTTTCATCAATCCGGCTGTCATCTGCTCCATCATCTGATCGGCAGCAAAGCCAGCTAATAAACGTGCCTGAGCTTCGGGAATCGGCAATTTCATCATCATCACCTGTAACTCCCCACGACTCTTCTCCAGCACTACTTTGTCCATTTTCATCGACATCGATCCCATGGGAGTCGCCTGAGATTTGTCCTCGCGAACCGGCGTACCGGGGAAGTCCACCGAATAGGCAGCGTCGGCGGACGTGTGAGGAATCCAGGTGACGTTTTGACCTAGCCCCAGGGCCGGCACGACAACGAAGAGCACAACAAGCACCAAGCCAATGAGCGCAAGTCCGCCCAGAGCGGCGATGAGGCCCAAGACGAGCCCCTTCGAGCTGCCCTTTTTCTGCGCAGACTGCCCGCCACCGAAGCCTGGCCCGTAGGACTGCTGCCCATACGCTGGCTGAGCGTAACCTGGCTGAGCATAACCTGGCTGTCCTGGGCTGGCGGCCCCCGCAGCAAACGGATCGTGGCCAGCAGCCGCCGCAAACGGATCAACTCCCGCCGCACCGCCCAGCCCCAAGGAATCTCCATTTCCGGCTGGAACTTGAATCACAGCCTGACAGTTGGGGCACGGTAAACTCTTGCCAGCCAATTGATCATTCGCCGAATACGATTTACCGCAGCGACACGTCACGACGATCGGCATAACAAGAGTTCCTCAGTGGCGATTGTTTAAAACAGATTGAAAAGCAATCAAATGAAAAGCGAGCCCGTCGGCTCGCGTCCGCCACTCGCTAGCCACCGCGGCACTACTATGACGACTCACCACGAACCATGCAAATGCTCGAAATCAAGAAATAACGTCAAAACCCAGCGTCAAAACGTCAGCGTCATTTCCACGAGTTGTTCGTCGCCGGAGGTGCCACCGCGCAGCACCACGATCTTCACGGTCTGTCCCGCCTGACATTCCTCCAACGCCGCGAACAGATCATCTTGTTGACGAATCGGACGCTCGTCCAGGCGCTGGATTACATCCCCGACATGCACGGTGCCGTCCGGATCCTGATAGCCGGCACGTAGTCCCGCCCGAGCGGCGGGACTATTCGGAGCTACATACCGAATCATCACTCCACTTAGCCCCAGTTGCCGCACCACGTTATCGGGCACCATCGCAATGCCGAGAATCGGTCGCGCGATCCGTCCGTCGCGAATGATGCGCGGCACGGAGCGATTCACCAGATCAATCGGGATCGCAAAACCGATGCCGGCCGAGGTTCCCGTCGGACTATAAATCGCCGTATTCACGCCAATCAAACGACCGGCGCTATCGAGTAACGGTCCACCGGAATTACCTGGATTAATCGCCGCATCGGTTTGAATCACCCCCTGAATCACGCGCCCTTCCCCGGACGGAATTTCTCGGCCCAGTCCACTAATGATGCCGGTGGTGAGTGTTTGATCGAGTCCGAAGGGGTAGCCGATGGCAAATACTTTTTGTCCCACGAGTAGATCGTTCGAGGTACCGACGAGGATGGGTGTCAAGCGATCAGCCGGTGCGTCGATGCGCAGCACGGCGATATCGCGATCTTCATCGCCGCCCACCACCGTCGCTTGCCAGACCGATTGATCCGCCAGTTTGACCGTAAAATTTTGAGCCCCGGCGATGACGTGAAAGTTCGTCACGAGATGGCCCTTCTTATCCCAGACAAAGCCGGTGCCCGTGCCGCGTGGCACCTCGGTCACGTTGTAGCGTCGATCGATCGCCAAACTCGTCGTCGTTACATAGACCACCGAAGACGCCGATTGTCGAAACAGCTCCACCGTCGATTGCTCATCGGCCGCCAAGTCACCGCGCGGAGTGGTGGGACGCGGTTCAAAGTCGGTCGAGGTGAGTCCCGGGCGTCCCCCGCGCAGTGATTGAATGATCGCCACGACGATCAGCACCATGAGGATCGAAAGGAGCACAACCAGCAGCCGTGAACTGCGCGGCGCGTCCGGCCTCCGGCCCAGCGGCGCCGCCGGATAAGCAGTTGGATGCAGCGGAGAATCATCGGGTGCTGGCTGACTCATGGCTCGTCGTTTTCCGTCTGTTGTTGATGAGGAGTGATTGACCGGCGGGACGTGATCGCCTACGGTGTCTGTCCCTCGCAGGAATTATTACCTCGTAACGCCCCTCCCATTTTCAACTCCGTGAGCATAACGACAAGCGGTTGTCGATTGAGAGTTCCCATGAAACGAGTTGTTCGCTCTTGGTTATCCGGTTTTCTGACCGTTCTACTTGTGGCCGGTTTAGGGCTAGGGGCTGCCAGTTTGCTGCCGGCTCAACCCGCGGCCAACACCGCTGGCGCCGTAGCTGCTCACCCTCGCGTGCCCGGGTTCGAACGCTTTCCGGCCAAGAATGAACAGCAGCAAGTGGCTGCTGGCGAACTGCTGCTGGGTGAACTCGGCTGCGTGACCTGCCATTCCGTCAGTGAAAAAATGGCGGCTCACCTGCCGCGTAAGCAAGCGCCCATCCTCTCCCAAGTGGGAAGTCGAGTGCGTGTGGAGTGGCTGCGAAAGTTCATCGCCGATCCTGCCGCCACCAAGCCGGGTACCACCATGCCGAATCCCTGGGCCGGCGTCGATGCAGAACGGAAGAAGGCCAACGTCGAGGCGCTGACACATTACCTGGCACTAACCGGACAACTGGCCGAAACCAGTGCTGCCCCGGCAGCGGTGAAGCGTGGCGAAGAGCTGTTTCATCAGATTGGCTGCACTGCCTGCCATGATTCTCGTAAGGATGATGCCGCTCCGCTGCCCGATTCCATGCCGCTCGTCGCTCTGGCAACAAAGTACTCAATTCCCTCGCTCACACAATTTCTGACCGATCCGCTCGCCGTGCGCCCCGCCGGACGCATGCCGTCCCTGAACCTCAATCCCGAAGAAGCCCGAGCAATCGCCTCTTATCTGCTCAAAGAAGTCACGGCTCCCGCCAGTGTGAAGTTTGAGTATTTCGAGGGCGAGTATTCCAAGCTGCCGAAATTTGCGGAGCTGAAGCCGGCGAAGACCGGTACCGTCTCGGGGTTCGACATTCAAGTTGGTCGGCGTGATAACTTCGCGATGCGATTCACCAGTTTTCTACGCTTGCCCAAGGAGGCCAACTACCGGTTCCATCTGTCATCCGATGATGGGTCGCGATTGCTGGTGGACGGTCGCCAAGTTGTAGATGCCGATGGCGTCCATCCACCTGGCTTTAAGCAAGGCGAAGTAAAACTGTCAGCCGGCGTGCATGAATTGGTGGTGGAGTATTTCGAGGCTGGTGGCGGGGAAGAGATCACGGTCGAAATCGAAGGCGACGGAATCGCTCGTCAATCGCTCGACGGTTTCCTCTCGCTGACCCGCGAAGCAAAATCGGGCACCAGCGCCCCAGCCGCCTTCATCGTCGACCCGACACTCGCCGCCGAAGGCCAAAAGCAGTTTGTCGAACTGGGCTGCATCAACTGCCACGTATTAGGCGAGACGCGAAAGCCGACTTCCGTTCAGGAACAGATTACCGCACGCCCACCACCGACGCTCGCACAGCTCAAGAGCACGGCGGGTTGCGTCGCCGAGAAACCGGTCGCCAAGTTGCCACACTATCCGATCTCTGCCGCCCAGCGCACCGCCCTGCAAGCGGCGCTGAGCCAGCAGCAGAAACCCGCCGCGGCCGACGCCAATCGAGAAGCGCCAGCCGTAGTGGAAGCGACGATGCGGCGGATGAACTGCTACGCCTGTCACGCCCGCGGCGGTATCGGCGGCCCAGTGGAAGGACGCGAAAAGTTCTTCACCTCGAACCAGCCGGAGATGGGTGACGAAGGTCGTTTACCGCCGCCCTTAAGCGGTGTCGGCGCCAAGCTTCAAACCGAGTGGCTTCAGCATATCTTCCGTGATGGTGCCAAGGATCGCCCCTACATGCTCACTCGCATGCCGAAATTCGGTGAGCCGAATGTAGGCTCGTTGGTAAGCGATTTGGCCAAGGCGGATCCCGATGTGGAATATCAGCGAGTGGAGGCGGGCGTGGGCGCCACGGTGCTGAAGTCAACTGGCCGCAAGCTGGTCGGCAGCCAAGGATTCTCGTGCATCAAATGTCATACGTGGGGAAATGTGCCCGCGTCCGGCATTCAATCGATTGGCATGACGACCATGACGAAACGACTCAAGGAGTCCTGGTTTCATCGCTATGTGCTGGATCCGGCCGCCTTCCGCCCCGGCACGCGCATGCCCGCCGCTTGGCCCAACGGACAGACGCTCTTGCCAAAGATTCTCGACGGCGACGCACAAAAGCAGATTCACTCGGTGTGGGCGTTTCTCTCCGACGGTGAGAAAGCCACGATGCCCACCGGCTTGGGACGTGATCCGATTGAACTCGTGGCGGTAGATGAGCCGGTGATCTATCGCAACTTTATCGAAGGAGCGGGATTGCGAGCGATTGGTGTGGGCTATCCCGAAAAAGTGAACTTGGCGTTCGATGCCAATCAGGGCCGACCGGCACTCCTCTGGCAAGGTTCGTTCATCGATGCCGCTCGCCACTGGACGGATCGTGGAGTCGGCTATCAGCCGCCGCTGGGCGACAACGTGCTCAAACTGGCGACAGGTGTCACAGTGGCCAAACTCGCACAGCCTGATGAAGCGTGGCCCACGGCTGCACCACGACAACTCGGTTACCAGTTCCGTGGCTATGAACTCGATTCCAAGCGCCGGCCAGTGTTCGCCTATGAAGTATCGCGAGCCAAGGTATCGGAGAGCTATGAACCGATTGGAAACGACGACCAGCCGGGCTTTCGTCGCACGGTACGCGTGGTGCCGGCAAGCGACGCCGAGTCGCTTTACGTGCGGCTGGCCGCAGGTTCACGAATTGTCGAAGGACCGAATGGCGGCTTTGTGATCGACGATCAATCGCGACTCAAAGTAACCGCCGGTGCCGCTCGACCCATCGTGCGTAAGGTTGGTAATTCCATGGAACTGCTGGTGCCCGTTCCCGCAGGGGCTGAACCCGCACAAGTGGTCGTGGAATGGTTTTGGTAAAGCAGATTCAGTTGGTTTGAGCTTGGTTCGTTTTTGTGGAGATAGATCGATGCGTCGAGTTCCCCAGAGCAATCGTGTGTGGATGGTGACCAGCCGGTGGACAGCCTTCGTCGTACTGCTGGTCACACTCTGCCAGCTAGCGGTCCCTCTGTCCGCACAAACCAGCGCCGTTCCCACTCCACCCAAAGAAGAAGACTTTTACAAAATCATTTCGCTGCCGATTCCGGATGGCGTCGTGCTGGAAGTGGGAGCGCTCGAGCTCTTACCGAACAATCGGCTGGCGGCCGCTTCGCGTCGTGGTGAGATCTGGATCATCGACAACCCCGGCGCGGACAATCCCGAACAAGTCAAGTTCACGCGGTTCGCCGAAGGCCTGCACGAGGTTCTCGGCTTGGCGTGGCGCGATGGCTGGCTGTATGTCACTCAGCGGGGCGAGGTAAGTCGTTTGAAGGATCGTGATGGCGATGGCCGTGCGGATCTGTTTGAAACGGTTTGCGATCAGTGGGAGATTGGCGGCGACTACCATGAGTATGCGTTTGGTTCCAAGTTTGATCCCGAAGGCAACTTGTGGGTCGTGCTGTGCCTCACCGGTTCCTTCAGCAGCGAGCTGCCCTATCGCGGCTGGTGCGTACGCGTCTCGGCGGATGGGAAAATGACACCGACCTGCTCCGGTTTGCGTTCGCCTGGCGGAGTGGGCGTGAACGTCGACGGTGCGATGTTCTACACCGATAACCAAGGGCCCTGGAATGGAACCTGCGCCCTCAAGCACTTGGAACCTGGTAAGTTCCTCGGGCACCCCGGTGGCAATCGCTGGTATGAACTGGCCGGTAACATGGGTGCCAAGCCTCAAGAACCACTCAGCGGCGGACGCATGGCCGTCGAGTCGGCGAAGATTCCGGAACTGGTACCGCCGGCGATTTACTTCCCCTATCAGAAGATGGGGCAATCGGCGAGCGGCATCATCTGTGATACGACGGCTGGTAAACTAGGTCCGTTTGCGGGCCAGATGTTTGTTGGCGATCAAACGCATAGCACTGTGATGCGCGTCGTGTTGGAAAAGGTGAATGGTCGCTATCAAGGCGCCTGCATTCCATTTCGTGGCGGATTTGGGTCGGGGAACTTGGCCCTGATCCTGTCTCCCGACGGCCAGTTTTATGTCGGTGGAACGAATCGCGGCTGGGGCTCGCGCGGCTCCAAGCCGTTTGCACTCGAACGCATGGTCTGGACCGGAAAAACTCCGTTCGAAATCCACGAAATGCACGCTCGACCCGATGGCTTTGAAGTCACCTTCACTGAGCCGGTAGACGCGGCGACGGCCGGTGACGTGAAGTCCTATCAGTTACAAACCTATACCTATATTTATCATGCCAACTATGGCAGTCCGGAAGTTGATCAAACGACGCCCAAAGTGGAAAAGGTGGTGGTATCCGAGGATGGCAAACGTGCTCGCCTGTACGTCGACAAGCTGCAACCGGGCCACGTGCACGAACTGCATCTCGATGGAGTTCGCAGTCGCGGAAAACTGCCACTCTTGCACCCCGTCGCCTACTACACGCTCAACCAGATTCCGTCCAAGTAACCGCTCGCCAGCACCGGGAATTAGCCCCTGGCGTACCCCGCCAGGGATTTTTCTAAAAACTCTTTTTTGGCGGTTTGCGAATCGTTATACTTTTCGACCGGCGCCGAGTAGCGTTCTCGTAGCGTGCGTTTTTTTGTTTCTGTTAAGGGTTCGGCAATGGCGAAGCGTATCTATGTGGGCAATCTGCCTTGGTCAACAACGACCGCAGATTTGGAAACAATGTTTTCGGCTTTTGGATCAGTTCATACAGCCGAAGTGATCATGGATCGAGCGACGGGTAGATCTCGTGGCTTTGGATTCGTGCAAATGGATGATGATGGTGAAGCCGATTCCGCCATCAACGCACTCAACGGTAAAGATTGCAGCGGCCGACCGCTGGTGGTGAATGAAGCGCGTGAACGAGCGCCTCGCACCGGTGGTGGCGGTTACGGTGGTGCCTCACGCGGACCGCGCGGTGGCTACGGCCGCTAAGCGGGAACCGTACCGACACGCTGATAAAAAATGTCAACTCTCGCCAGCCATTCCGCTGGCGAGAGTTTTTTTATGCGCTAATCATGAAGGACCCCCGAGTCGAGAACAGGCCTAGGCTGCGCCGCTGCGGGTTGGCTGTGTAAATCTTGCGTAAAGACGTAAATGTTGCGTAAAAGCGGCTGGATCCAAGCCGGTTCGCGGTGGGCGCATGGTCGATCCTGGCGCATAGTACTCGCGTTCTCATCGCCAGCCCAGTCGCGCTCCGAGCGTACCGGTCAGGCGACAGGTACTCACCTCACTCAAACCCCGCAGAGATTTCAGCATGGCCTCAGTTGTCATCCCCAAACCGGGCGATTCGAATGATCCCGCCAACTCCAGTGCCTCGGCGAGCGAAGATCGGCGCGGGATTGACGGTCAGATTGTCGACGGCAAATTCATCCCCCCAGCCGCTCCGCTGTCCGACAAGCTGATCATGCTGAGCGCGATCATTGTGCCGGCTGTGGGATTGGTGACGGCGATGGCGTTGATGTGGCCCTTAGGCTGGATGTCGCCGCTCTACCTGTCCATCTTCCTGATTGGCTGGGCGATTACCGGAATGGGCATCACGATCGGCTTCCATCGTCTGCTGACGCATCGTTCGTTTGATACGTATCCGGTGATTCGAGCCATGTTCATGTTCTTCGGAGCATTGTCGGTGGAAGGCTCACCGCTGGTCTGGTGCGCCGTGCATCGCAAGCATCATGAGCTCTCCGATCATGTCGGTGACCCACATTCACCTCACCTGCATGGCACCGGTTTTTGGGGACGCCTCAAGGGACTTTGGTACGCGCAGTGCGGCTGGCTGCTCACCGGCTACTGGGCCAAGCCTGATTTGAAACGTTACGTACCCGACTTGCTGGCCGAACCACTGCTGGTTTTCGTCGATCGCTTTTACTACCTGTGGGTGCTCATGAGTCTGGCGACACCAGCCTTGATCGGCGGGTTGGCCACGATGACCTGGCAAGGTGCCTTGCTCGGGTTCCTCTGGGGCGGCTTGGCACGCGTCTGCTGGAACCACCATATCACCTGGTCGATCAACTCCATTTGCCATGTGATGGGCGGCAAGCCGTACGACGGCGGTGATGAATCGCGCAACAATGTGGTGTGCGCACTGCTCGCCTGGGGCGAAGGCTGGCATAACAACCATCACGCCTTCCCCACTTCCGCTCGCCATGGTTTGGAATGGTATCAATTCGATACCAGTTGGATTGTGATCCGGACCATGGAAATCCTCGGCTTGGCCTGGAACGTGCGAGTGCCCAGCGAACGAGCCCTCGAGCAAAAGCGAATCGACCGCACGAAGTAACGGCGCGGCGTCATCTTTTTAGCGGCCTGGGCGTGAGCCCACCGGCCGCGGCGGAAAGCGGTTCCGAGTTCCGGCCGGACGGCTGACGCCGTGCCGCTATCTAAGGCCGGACGGCTGACGCCGTGCCGTTATCTCTCGGCGCGACGCCGTTTTTTTAGCGGTACGGGCGTGAGCCCTCCGGCAGCAGTGGAGAGCGGTTCCGAGTTCCGGCCGGACGGCTGACGCCGTGCCGCTATCTCTCGGCGCGATGCCGTTTTTTTTTAGCGGTACGGGCGTAAGCCCAGCCTTTTAAAGGTTTCTCTTTCTGCGACTAACGCTTCGCTCGTTGATTGCTCCCTTCTCCCCCGCAGGAAAAAAGGAGTGATCGTCGCCTCGGCCAAACGAGTCTCCTTTTTTCCTGTGGGGGAGTAAGGGCTGGGGATGAGGGGGCCATTGTGGCCAGCAGTTCGCAGACCAGCCAGCAGGTTTGGGGGAGATTTCTCGCGAGAGCAATTCTTTCTTTCTGTCTGCAAAATCTCTAACGAGAATGGTTGAGTAGGTGCCATCCGAGTTCGCACTCAACGCCGCGATCAAGCTGGCGTACGAACTCCGCCAGCGGCCGCATGCGCCTGGGCGCCCTCACGACTAGGATATCCCTTGTTGGGTTGCGTCTCCGCAGAGCCGGACTCCGTTTTTTCCGGAGGCAAAAGTCTACACCGCCACGGCGGGCAGAGCGTATGACCGCTTGGAACACCTTCGCCATGCCTCCAAAAATCCTGTGGCGACAGCCACACTGAGTCGTTGCTCGACGTCGCCCCACAGGAAACCCGGATGGACCTTTAAAAGGCCGGGCTCACGCCCATACCGATAAAAAAATAGGCGTCGCGCCGAGAGGTAGCGGTACCGGCGTAAGCCGTCCGGCCTCGGGAAAGTAGCGGTACCGGCGTAAGCCGTCCGGCAGGAAGTTGGCATTGGTCCTCCATCGCCGCTTCCCCCAACAAGACAAATAAGGTGGATATCGATTGTGTAGTATGAATCTCTTTTTCTTATCGGAATTGGTACCAGGTGCCTTGGGGACCAGTCCCCAA
>JBJSXJ010000239.1:0-10549 GCA_046086325.1 Planctomycetota bacterium
CATTTCCGCACGAGACGACCACTACCCCATTAGCTCGGTGATCGGGGTGGGATCAGTTACCAGGTGAGTGGGGCGGCCTTCTTGGGTGTAGAAGAGCATGTTTGGATCGATGCCCAGTTTCCGGTAGATCGTCGACACGAAGTTCTCGGGTGATAACACTCGGTCGACGGCCGAGTAACCGTTGCGGTCGGTCGCTCCGACGATCACTCCACCGGGAGTGCCACCACCGGCCATGAGCACCGACATGGCATTGGCCCAGTGATCGCGTCCGGGCGTAGTCGAACCGGGCAGCGTCGAAATTGCCGGCGTACGACCAAACTCGCCCAGCATCACCACCAGCGTGTCCTGCAACATACCGCGGTCATGCAAATCCTGAATCAGCGCCGACACTCCACGATCAATCAGGTCGGCATGTTTCGGCAACTCGGTGAACACGCCCGAGTGATGATCCCAGCCGCCATCGTTCAGCGTGATGAACGGGACTCCCGATTCCACCAGGCGACGGGCGAGCAGGCAGCGCTGGCCAAACGACGTGCGTCCATACAGGTCCCGCACCTTGTCCGACTCGGCAGCTAAATTAAAACCTTGCTGAGCTTCCTTGGAAGTCACCAAGTCGAAACCTTGCTGATAGTACGAATCGAGTGCCGTGACCGGATCAGCGGCGGCTTCTTCTCGCAGACGCGGCAAGCGATCGACGGTCTGGCGGAGATTGGTACGCTGTGCAAAGCGAGTGGCTTCGAGTCCAGCGGGAGGGGATAGGTCACGCACGCGGAAGTTCGGATTGTTCGGGTCATCCTCGACTACGAACGGTGCATACTTGCCGCCCAAAAAGTTCGGGCCTCCCGAGCGCGTCATGCTGGGAATTGAAAAGTAACCGGGCAGGCTGTTCTGGCGCCGCACTTGGTGAGCGACCACCGAACCCAAGCTGGGATGAAAACTCACAAACGCTCCGCAGCCCACCGGAATGCGTGGGGGGCGACCGGTCATCATGTAATGATTGCCCGCTCCGTGATTGCCCTGCTCGTGGCGAATCGAGCGAATGACGGAGAATTGATCGGAGATCGCTGCCAGTCGTGGCAACGTCTCACAGAACTGCACGCCCGGGATTTTCGTAGCGATCGGCGCCATTTGACCGCGAATCTCGGCCGGCGCATTCGGCTTCGGATCGAAGGTTTCAAAGTGCGAGGGGCCGCCGTCTAACCAAATCAGGATGCAGCTCTTGGCGGAGGGACGTCGAGCGGCGGGGGACTCGGCCGCTGCTGCTTGCATCTGCAACATGCCCGCCAAACTGCCACCGGCGAAGGCCCCAAGTCCGAACTTCAAGTAGGTCCGTCGATTCATGCCCCAGTCGGTCAATTCATGCCGCATCGCTGGTTTCTCCGCCGTGAAGCTCGGTAATGATCGCCGCTTGCCTGAAGCCAAGCAGCTTTAAGTCGCACGAGTATACCTAAACACCCATCAGTGCTCAATGATGACTTATCGGCAGGTCGGTGGCAAGAAAACAAACCAAAGCGTGCAGAAGGCGCTGGCGTTCGGCAGTTAACGCCACCGGCATATCAACACAGCCGGCATATCAACGCCACCGGCATATCAACGCCACCGGCATATCAACACAACCGGCATATCAACACAACCGGCAACCAACCGCTCAATTCCAAAGGCCGCGCGTGACATCGCGAACTTGCTGCCGACGTGATTCCAGCGTGGCGGGCGATTCCTGCTCTTCCGGACCACTCGTCCCCGTGCGACGACTGAACAACGGCAAAATGTCCGGGGTGAGAAAACGCGTTAACTGAGCGATGCCGTAGCGGTCCATCCGCGGGCCGCGCCGAGCTTGATAGTAGCGCAGCGGATGACAGACGTAGAGTTTGTTTTTTGCGCGAGTGAGACCGACGTAAAACAAACGACGCTCTTCCTCCACTTCAGCCGCGTCCCCGGTGGCTAAGTCGGAAGGAATGTTGCCGTCCGCGGCATGAATCACATAGACCGCTTCCCATTCCAGACCCTTGGCGGAATGGAGCGTGCTGAGCACCAGGTAATCGTCGTCCAGTGTTGGGTCCTGAGCGTAATCCTGAGTGCTCGCGGGTGGATCGAGTGCGATCTCGGCCAGCATCGTGCCACGATCATCAAACCGCGAGGCGACCTGTTCAAGTTGTTCCAAGTCTCGCTGGCGCGGTGCAAAGTTGTCATAACGCCGCTCGAGAATCGGTTCATAGAACAGACGAGCGGCATGCATTTGAGGAACCAGCACCGTGCGATCAGCCTCTTCCAAGCGCACGAGCAGCGTCACGAACTTGGACCACGCCGAGCGACATTCATCTGGCACTCGCTGCTTCTGCCACACATCAAACTTCCCGTTTCCCTCATGCAGCTCCTGCAATAGTCGCTGCGCATTTTTGGGACCAATCCCCGGCAGCAACATCAAAGCGCGCGAACCGGAGATGACATCGCGAGGGTTTTCCACAAGCCGCAAGATGGCGAGCAGATCTTTGACGTGCGCTGTTTCCATGAACTTCAGTCCGCCATATTTCACAAACGGAATCTTACGTCGCGTGAGTTCTGCTTCGAGTAGCACGCTGTGATGAGCGGCACGGAACAGAACGGACTGATTGCGCAGGCCCAAACCCATTTCCCGCTGCCGCAGAATTTCGGTCACGATGAAGTCTGCTTGTTCGGTTTCATCCATGCACTGGACGAGCTGTGGTTTCGCTCCTTCCGCTTGCTCGGACCAGAGATTCTTGACGTAGCGCTCCTGACTGCCTGCAATGACTTGATTCGTCGCGGCCAGGATCGGCTGGGTACTGCGATAGTTCTGTTCCAGCGTGACCTGCACCGTCCCGGGAAACTGCTGAGGAAAATCGAGGATGTTGCGGATCGAGGCGGCGCGAAAGGAGTAGATCGACTGGGCATCGTCGCCGACAACCGTCAAGCCTTGTCCGTCGGGCTTGAGCAGTTTGAGAATCGCCGCCTGCAAAAAATTGGTGTCTTGGTACTCGTCGACCAGCACGCATTCAAATCGCTCGCGAATGCGTGGACCCGCCCGCTCGTCTGCCAGTAGTCCGTGAAAGAAGACAAGCAGGTCATCGTAGTCCAGTACCGACGATTGATCTTTACGCTGCACGTATAGTTTGAAGAGTCCCTTCAGCGAATCGGCATGCTCTAAGCACCAGGGAAAATGTCGCTCCAGTGTTTTTTCCAGCGATTCCTGGGAGTTCACGCAGTGGCTATAAATCGCCATGCAGGTTCCCTTGCGCGGAAATCGCACATCAGTTTTGGCCAGGTCTAGTTCTGTGCGCAGCACGTCCATGAAATCTTCGGAATCACCACGATCATGAATCGTGAAGTTAGGTGCGAGTCCGATGAGTGGGCCGTGGGCGCGCAGCAGGCGTGTGGCGACAGCGTGAAACGTGCCTCCCCACACTCGCTGTACGAGCGATTTCCCAGCGGAGCTTTCGGCTGGAAGCGACCTGTCGGAATCGGTCGAGTGGCGCGTGTCGTCCGCGGCAGCCTCGTCACTTGGTTGACTAGCGGCGCGTTCAATCTGGCCGATGAGACCGGCTACTCGACGGAGCATCTCGGCAGCCGCTCGCCGCGTAAACGTCATCAGCAGAATTCGACTGGGGTCAACGCCTCCGTAGATCAGACGAGCAACTCGATGGACCAGAGTTTTCGTCTTACCGGTGCCAGCGCCGGCGATGATGAGCAAGGGAGTGTGGCCATGCGCGACAGCCGCACGCTGAGCCGTGTTCAGTCCCTCGAAAATAACCTCCTCGTTCACGCTCCGTCTCCTTACCGTGCGAAAGGCCCACGTTCTTAACTTCCGCACAGGGAAGAGTGTACCAAATTTTTGTACGAAGACGCTCGCCGGCTCCGGAACACGGAGCCGAAACGTTGAGCCGGAACGCGTTAGCGTCCGGTTCTGCCCCTCGTCCGGTTTCCGCCCCGAGCCGGTTTTTCCCGCTCACCCTTTTTCCCGCGCTTGAGTTTCCACTGGGGCGCGGCACAATACGGCCTCGTTGTCTTTTGTTAAATCCGATCACTGAGGTGAATCATGCAAGTGGAATCAGGCGGAATGGATCGACGTGGTTTTCTCGCGGGTTCGCTGGCGACCGGTATTGCCGTGCATTCCATGCTGACTCCGCGCGCGACCAAAGCGGCCGCGAATGAACGCATCAATCTCTGTGTGATCGGAGTGCGCGGGCGAGGTAACGGTGTGGGCCAGAATTTCGCGCGCCTGCCCAACGCACAAATCACCCATATCTGCGACGTCAATGAACCACTCCTGGCAGGTTATGGCAAAGTCATCACCGACATTCAAAAGACGGCGCCGAAGCCGGTGGTGGATTTGCGACGAGTGCTCGACGACAAATCGGTCGATGGCATCATCGTGTCCACTCCCGATCACTGGCATGCCCTGGCCACGATTTGGGGATGTCAGGCTGGCAAACATGTCTATGTGGAAAAGCCGATTTCCCACAACGTCTTTGAAGGTCGGCAAATGGTGGCGGCCGCACGTAAGTACAAACGCGTCGTCCAAGTGGGAACTCAAAGTCGCAGCGCGCCTCACTACCAAGAAGCGATGAAATTGATGAAGGACGGGACGCTCGGCCGAGTCCACATGGCGAAAGCCTGGAACAGCCAATTGCGCCGGCGAGTGCCGGCGGTCGACGATAGTCCCATCCCCGCTGGACTGGACTGGAACATCTGGCAGGGACCCGCTCCCGATCGCCCGTTCAATACGAATCGCTACACCTATGGCTGGCGCTGGTTGTGGGACTACGGGACCGGCGACATGGGGAACGACGGTGTCCATGACCTCGACATTGCCCGCTGGGGGCTCGGTGTGGAAGCTCCCGACGAAGTCCAGTGCACCGCCTCTAAGCTGCAGTTCAAAGGCGATATTCAGGAAACTCCCGACACGCAGATTGCGACGTTCACGTTTCCGAAGCAGGATGCCATGCTGGTCTACGAACAGCGACTCTGGTCTCCCTACGTTCAGGAAGGCTACGAAAATGGAGTCGCGTTTTATGGTACGGAAGGCTACATCGTGATCGGTCGACGCGGCTGGAAATTAGTCGAGAAGCGCAACAAAGTGGCCTTTGAGAAAAACGTTGACTTCTCCGATGTACCTCATCAGACAAACTTCCTGGACTGCATTCAAAACGGAGGTACGCCCAATTGCGATATTCAGGAGGGCTACTATTCAACCTTGCTCGCTCACCTGGGCAACATTTCATTCCGAGTGGGGCGAACGCTGAAATTTGATGCCGAGAAGCTCGCTATCACGGGTGACAACGATGCCACCGCACTGCTCAAACGTTCCGGGCGAAAGGAATTTCAGATCCCTGAGCAGGTGTAGGCGGAGGGCACAGAGAGGATTGGAAACACAGAGGCACAGAGGGCACAGAGAGGATTGGAAACACAGACGCACAGAGAGCACAGAGAGGATTTGAAACACAGAGGCACAGAGGACACAGAGAGGATTTGAAACACAGAGGCACAGAGGGCACAGAGAGGATTGGAAACACAGAGGCACAGAGGGCACAGAGATGAGGACCAGCAATCTTCTTTTACTCGCCCCCCTCTGTGACCTCTGTGCCTCTGTGTTTTAATCCCGTGCCTCAATCCCGTGCCTCAATCCCGTGCCTCAATCCCGTGCCTCAAACCCGTGCCTCAAACCCGTGCCTCAAACCCGTGCACAGCGGGGCGACAGGGAACGATAGAGTTCTGCGTGGCGAGCGACCATTTGTTCCACTGAGAATTCGCGTTCCATCCGCGCGCGACCTGCTGCACCCAGTTGAGCCGCCCAGTTCTGGTTTTCTAGGATTCGCTCGGTCTTGCGCGCCAGTTCCGCTCGGTCACCCACGGGAACGAGGTAACCGGTTTGTGCGGGGATGACGAGGTCTCGGTTGCCGGGAATATCGGTCGCCACGCAGGGGATGCCCCACGACATCGCCTCCATTAACGCATTCGATTGCCCTTCGTATTCGCTACCCAGCCAGAAGCAGCTCAGGTGTGGCATGATCCGTGGCACATCCTGACGCTCGCCCAGAAACAGCACGCGATCCGTGATTTGAATCTGTCGAGTGTAGCGTTCCAGGCGCCAGCGCAGCGGTCCATCGCCGACGATCAGCAGGTAGGTGTCGTCATGGACGCACTTCAGGAGATCTGCTGCCCAGATTAAATCTCGTTGTCGCTTCTGTGGCCAGAGTCGTCCGACGGTGCCGATCAGCCGTGCGTGCGCGGGCAATTGGAGTTCGCGCAGCAGCTGATGCCGCTGTTCGGCCAAACGCTGCGGCTCGGGTAATACAGGTAAGCTGATGCCGTTGGGGATGACGCTGAAGAGCTGCGAACTGATCCCGTGGCCAGCATAGAAATCGCGCACTCCGGTGCTGTTCGTGATCACTCGCCGAGTGTAGCGCGTCAGCCAGCGGTCGATGGCCAGCTCATGCCAGCGTTTCCACGGATCGACGCAGCGTTCGCCGGCGATGATGGTGGGCACGCCAGCCCGCTGAGCTGCCAGTCGCCCATAGCTGTTGGCAGCGAACAACCACGTGTGAACGATATCGGGAGCAGTGTGACGAATGTGAGCCTGCAAGCGCCGGAAAGCGAAGGGGTCCAACTTCCAGCGTTTACCAATGATCGTGACCGGTACACCTGCCGCTCGCAGGTCATCTGCGAGTGGTCCACCGCGAGTGAGGCAGCAGACCTCTACATCAAACTCGGGGCGCGGTAAACCACACGCCAGCAGCGTCAATTGCTTTTCCGCTCCATTGCGATCCAGAGTGGGAATGATGAGAAGCAGGCGAGTGCTCATGTCGCACGTTTGCGGGCTTGAAGTTCGCGAAATAGGTCTAAGTGCATTTGTACGATGTTCGGCAACGTGAATTCGGAAGCGACACGCTGATAGGCGGCGGCTACGAGTGGTTGTACCAGATGGGGCTGAGCGAGTGTCTGGCAGATTGCCGCGGCCCAGGCTGGTTCTTGGCCGAGCGGCACGAGGGTACCCTGTTTTCCCGAGGTGATCAGTTCACGATTGCCGGGGATATCGGACGCCACGATGGGCACCGAAGCGGACATCGCTTCGAGTAACGCCAGCGATAGCCCCTCTTCGGTCGACGGTAAGACAAAAACGTCAGCCGCCTGGAGCACATCCTGGACATCATCGAACGCTCCTGGCATGACCACGCTCCGACGAAGATCTAAATCGAGAATCGTCTCGAAAAGTTCTTCGCGATCCGGGCCTTCACCAATAAGCCATAGCTGAGCGGTGCGGAATTGCTGCAGCACCATGGGCCAGGCATGTAGCAGATCGAATAACCCTTTAGCTCGATGGAGCCTGCCGGTGTAGACGACCACGGGAGTTTGTTCGGTCGTCACCATGTCGGGATGACTGTCCGACAAGATGGCTCGAGCGGCCCAGCGACGTTCTACGGTACGTGGTTCGTAAAGTGTGACGGCGTTGGGAATGTAGTGGATGCGATCCGCCGGATAGTCGGCCGCGAGTAGTTCTTCGCGAATCCGGAGACTTGGGGCGATGATGGCGTCGGCGAGCTGACAGCGGCGACGAATCCGCTGACCAAAGCGAGCAATTTGCTGCCAGTGGCAATCGCCCGATTCGCCCGCACCCTCCGCGCGCAGCACGATGGGAATCGGCTGCTGACTGAGAGCTCCTAGTGCCGCATAAGCATCATGTTTGAGCATCGACACATAGACAGCATCGATGGCGGAACGATGTTCTTTAAGCCAGCGAGCGATGCCAACCATGTAGCGCACGGTTCCCCACCAGCGCTGCATCGGCATGGGCAAACGCACAATCGGCACATCTTGATAATAGAAAGGGGAGGGCCAGTGCGGGTCCCATTGTGCGGTGAGTACGGTGGTGGGAGCGCCGGCCTGATGAAAGTGAAATGCCAAACGCGACATGTTCACTTCGGCGCCACCGAGCAGTGGCCAGTAGCGGCGTGAGATCAGGGCCAGGCGTGGATTCCTCATGCCCCGGCACCGTCCGTCGTTCGGTCCACCGCTGCTGGACCATCCAGCACTGCGAGGTAGGGGAGATGTCGATGTGCGTCGTCGTGGTCCAGTCCGTAGCCGACGACGAATTGGTCTGGAATGGTCGTGCCAACATAATCAGGACGATAGGAGACTTCTTGTCGCCCTTCTTTGAGCAGTAACGCGGCGGTCCGCAGCGAACTGGGATGGCGATTCGATAGTTGCTCGATCAGTCGCACCAGCGTATGACCGGAATCAAAAATATCATCGACGATCAGCACATGGCGCTGAGTTATCTCGGGTAAAAAACTGGTCTGCAGGGTCAATTCACCGCGCACCGTTCCCGCTCGATAGCTACTGGTTTGAATCGAACAAATGCGGAGTTGTTTGAGGAAGGGGGCCGGGGCGATGGCCGAGAACTGTCGCGCGAGATCGGCGAGAAACATGAAGCTGCCCGTCATGACGGCCAAGATCGTGAGCGGCCGGTGTTCGTAGTCTCGCACAATCCTCTCCGCCAGCTCGCGGACAACCGTCTGGATTTGCTGATCCGTCAATAAGATTTTCACTCGCTACCCCGATCTGAAAGCGATCGTCGCGCGGCCAATCGGTGCGGCCAATCGGTGCGACGGTGACAGCCATCCTGCATAACTTTCGAGAACTCCGTGCGTATTCTAGAATGATCAGCAGTCGCTCGAAAGTGTGTCGCCCGCACCACTCGCTCGCGGCGGATCCATGATGGGGAAAACAGGTAGCAGTGAGGCCAGAGATGCAGTCTTGGGAACGAATTGAAACGCCGGCTCCAGTCGGCTGGTCGACCGTGGAGATCGCGGGCCATACGGGTGAACTGTTCATTCCCTCTTGTCGCCATCCACACGGATTTGCCGCGATTTATTTGCATGGAGTGCATCTGCAGCGGCTGGCCGATCAGCCTCAATTCACCGCGGAACTCGATCGACAAGGCCTCACCGTAATCGCTCCCCGCACCGCTCGTAGCTGGTGGACCGACCGGATATGTCCCGAATTCGACTCGCAGCGCACCGCCGAACGCTACCTCATTGTGGATGTCCTGGCCTGGGCTCAGCAGCATCTGCAGGTTGCGCCACCGCAACTCGCTCTGTTTGGGACGAGCATGGGGGGGCAGGGGGCGCTGCGCATCGCCTACAAGCATCCACAGCTCTTTCCAGTCGTGGCGGCGATTTCACCCGCCATCGATTTTCAAATTGGTTTTTATGACGACGACAGTACTGTCCCGACCATGTACTCCGATCCCGAAGCCGCGCGTCAAGATACCGCCACCTTGCACATTCATCCGCTCAACTATCCGCGCCATCAATTCTTTTGCTGCGACCCTGCCGACACGCGCTGGTGGGATAGCTCAGACCGCCTCCATATGAAACTGTACTCGCTCGGGGTACCGCATGAACATGATTTAGAAACGACTGGTGGAGGCCATGGGTTTGCCTACTACAATCGCCAAGCGGAACGGACCCTGAAGTTTCTCGTTGATCGTTTGGAACAGGAGCGGCGACGGCTGCCGTAAAGTGGATCATGATGGACAAGAAAAGCATCCTGGTTGTCGAAGACGAACCCCATTTGGCGGTCGGCATTCAGTTCAATCTGGAAGCGGAAGGCTATCAGGTGATCTCCGTAGGCGATGGCCCCAAAGCACTCCAAGCCATCGAAGCCAACCCGCAGACCGATCTGGTCATCCTCGACCTCATGCTGCCAGGCATGAGTGGTTATGCGGTTTGTGAAGCCATCCGAGCCGCAGGAAACGATGTGCCGATCCTCATCCTGAGTGCTCGAACGTTGTCGGAAGACCGGACGCGTGGATTTGACGTCGGCGCTAACCAGTATCTGTCCAAACCGTTCGAGCTCGATGAATTGATCAGTCGAGTGAGGAATCTGTTGACGCATTACAAACGGGGAGCACCGCCTGCCAACAGTTCACCATCCGCTCCTCCCAGCGAACGTTATGCCTTTGGTGACGCCACGATTAACTTCACCACCTTTGAAGTGCAGGTGGCCGGTCAGCCCGTGCAAATGACATCGCTGGAAATGAAACTTCTGCGCTATTTCATCGAACACGAAGGGCGTGTCATCCCACGGGGTGAACTGCTGGAAAAAGTCTGGAATCTACCCAGCACCATCGATACTCGAGCCCCCGATCAATTCCTGCGACGACTGCGCAAGATCTTCGAGCCAGTGCCAGCCGAGCCACGCTATTTTTTAACTCTACGCGACTCTGGGTATCGTTTTGTCAACAACGAGCAAAACCGTGCTTCGCCCACCGAGTGAAGAGAAGGTGGGAGTTTCGCACAGAGACATTTTTTTAGTTGCGCACGGAGACACGGGTATGTTTCGCGCAGAGACACAGAGGCACAGAGATATTTCGGATTTAATTTTTTTGGAAATGTGATGTGATAAATAGTCTGTGATTGATGTAATAAAGAAAATTTTATTCTTTATCATTCTTTATCATTCTTTATCATTCTTTATCATTCTTTATCATTCTTTATCATTCTTTATCATTCTTTATCATTCTTTATCATTC
>JBJSXJ010000240.1:0-7844 GCA_046086325.1 Planctomycetota bacterium
GGGACGCTGTCGCTGGGTCACACCGCTACTGGGCGAGATCCAGGATGTGAACCTGGAAGCCGGCTGGCTGGTGGTTCGGAGTGGAAACATGGACTCGCACCCAGTGGCGTCTGAGCGCGGACCAGTGCGCGGGATTTATCAGCCGAGCACCGGGCGACGACTGCCACTGCCTACTTCGGTGAATGCTGAGTCGGCGGGAGCGGGTACGGCGGAGGCTGAGTCGGCGGAGGCGGGGACGGCGACCTGGCGACCTCTCGAGCGTTGGCTGACATCGTTTTCTCGCGACGCAGGTGTGCCGCCGTCTGTGCCGAACGCCGCGCCGGGGCAGAAATCTCGGCCCGCGCCGAGGCCTGCCATCGCTGTCGCACAGGCAGCAGGATCCACGTGGCGGTTGCTGGTGAGTGACGCGGCTCAGGATCGGCTGCTGGAGATTGATCCGCGCGGGCAAGTGGTGGCGACCAAGACAGGCATCGCGGGGCCGGGTCCGTGTTGTGTGGGGAGCGACGGAAGTCGCTGGGTGGTATCGCACGGCGAACTATCCCTGTGGCAATACTCGCCCGGTTCCGATCGGCCGCGCATCGATCGATTACCGGCTAGACCGGCGAGTGTGGATGCGCTGAGTGACGGCGGGCTGCTGCTGAGTTTTCCGGCATGTCGGTTAGTGGCGGAATGGCAGCGGGATCGGGGCTGGGGCTGGAGCACGCGACTGACAGGCACTCCCGTGGACGCACAGCGGCTCGCCAGCGGACGGACTCGCGTCACCTTGATTGATGACCGGCGCGTGGTGGATGTTGATGACACGGGCCAGCAGGTCTGGGAAAGTAGCGATCTCGCGCAGCCTCGATTTGGCCGGCGCTTGCCGAGTGGTCGCACGTTAATCGTGGGCTGGTCGGGGAGCGGGGTGCTGGGTGAGTGGGACGAGGCGGGGCGAGAGATGGTCTGGTCGCGGATTGCGCCGCAGCCGGTGTTTGCGGCGCTACGATTGCCCGATCAGCAGCTCGCGGTCGCCGATGCCAACGGCCTGCAGCTGCTCAGCTCCACCGGTCAAACGATCTGGAAAATGGATGGGTTGCTGGTCACGGGGCTGTCGGTCAGCAACGAGTAAACGAGCGAGTACGGCATGCAAACGATTGGTTTTCATCATGAATGGCTGTGGCAGACAACGCCGCTCAGGGCGCTGGGGATTCTGCTGCTGGCGGTCAGCTTGATGATCGTCGTGGCACGCTGGTATCGCACCGCGCAGCCGCGTTCCGCCGTACCGCGCTCGGCACGTCGAGTGATGATGCTGGCGCGCTGCGGTGCCATCGCTTTGATCGCCTTCATGCTGCTGGGACCCGCTTGGGTGCGCGTGGAACGTCAATATGCTCTGCCGCAGCTGATCGTACTGCGCGATGTCTCGCAGTCGATGAGTATCGTCGATGCCGAGTCGGCGGAGTTTACTCGATCCCGGACGGCAGACGAACGCGCGGCCGCTGCCGGTCGCTCGCGCCTGCAGCTCGTCGATGAGTTACTGAGTCGCGAGGCGGCGCAGGTACCGCGTCAGTGGAGTAAGCTGGCGCGCTTGCGACTGATCGATTTCGCGGTGGGAAGTGAGGAACGCGAACTAGTGCTCCCCGCGGCTGATCGTTCGTCTGCTGCGGATGCGAACACTGCTGGTTCGAAATCAATTGATACGAAAGCAATTGATGCGAAAGCAATTGATGCGACAGCAATTGCTGGGAGAGCGGGTGCGTGGCCGCCGGGGCGCGCGGATGGACGAGGAACGGAACTGGCCGCTGCTCTGCAGAACACGATTCGCGGTGAATCGCCCGTCGGAGTGGTGCTGTTTTCGGATGGACAGGCTAATGGCCCCGAAGATCTGGCCGCCGTCGCCGCCGCCTTGGGCCAGCGCGGAGTGCCGGTGTTTGCGGTGGGGATGGGAAGTTCCACGCCGCCTCGCAATATTGCCGTCACGGCTGTTTATGTGCGTCCGCGAGTGTGGAAGGGGGAAGCGTATGAAGTAGAAGCTTGGCTCACCGCCACTCATCCCACCACCACGGCCTGTCAGGTGGAACTATACGAGATTGTTTTGGCGGACGATGACTCCGCGGAGCAGACGAACGGCCAGCCCGAGGCGCCTTCCGTCGATCGCGGCAATCCCTCAGCAGCGACGCCTCAGCGGCGCCTAGTTGCGCAGCAAGCGGTGCGCCTCGATGCCAACTCTGACCAATCGAAGCAGCAAACCCATTCGGCAGGTTCAAGTCAAGGCACCGCGTCCAGCGGCTCGGCGGCGACCTTCAGCGGCCCGGCGGCGACCTTCAGTGGATCCGTGCGCGTGCTGTTTCCGTGTGTAGCCGAGCGACCGGGGCGGTACCGCTATGAAGTGCGCGCGGTGCCACTGCCGGAAGAGTCGACGGCGGATGACAATCAGCGTACCAGCACGCCGCTCGAAGTTCTTGATCGCGATCAGCTCCGCACGCTCGTCGTCGGTGGCGCGCCCACGTGGGACTTTCAGTTGCTGGAGCGTGTCCTGCCGCGCGATCCTACTTTGGGCAGTTCCTTCTGGTTGCAATCGCGTGAAGGGGATCGTGGCCGCGGAGGCAATCGACCGATTCCTGAATTGCCTGCGACGCGCGACGAACTCTTCAGTTATGACGTGCTCATTCTGCTCGATCCCGATCCCGACGATCTGCCGATCGACTGGAGTGAACGAGTGGCAGAGTTTGTGGAGGAACATCGGGGTGGGCTGCTCTATGTGCCCGGACCGCATCATGCGGCGCGCTGGATCGAGTCTCCCGGCACGGCGGCGATACGCACGCTGCTACCGGTCGCCTGGCCCGATGCCGAGTCGATTGCCGCTCAGGATTTACTGGATACGCACTCCCGCGGCTGGCCGCTAGGCGTGGTGGCAGCGGAGCGTGAGCATCCGGTGCTGCGCGAATTGCAGCTACAACGTGACGATGCTTCGGGGAGCGTCAGCGATGCCGCAGCGTTGAATGTGTCCCCCGCAGCGAACTCGTCGTTGCCGACGACGTTGTCCATGCCGCGTGCGCCGGTTTACTGGTCGTTTCCCATAATCAGTGTGCGGCCTACGGCCCGCGTGTTGCTCGAGCATGGAGATCCCAGCTTGCGCACGGCACAAGGGCTCCGACCACTGCTCGTGGTGGATCGCTATCGAGCGGCGAACGTCGCTTATCTAGGAACTCAAGGCACCTGGCGCTGGCGCGCAGCAGCAAACCCAACAGCAAACCCGGCAGCGACCGATGCGGCGGCTTTCACCTGGGGTGAGCGACTGTGGTTGCAGCTGATTCGGTTTTTGGCGGAGGGGCGAGCGGAAGAGGGCGAACCGGAGGGGGCGCCGGCCAAGGAAGATGAGGCCGCGCCGGCCGCTGGGCCGCGCCGTGAAACCACGGCCACGTGGCTGGACCGCGAACGACTGCAGCAGATCGCGGAACGATCCGGCGGACGATATTTTGATTGGTGGCAACTGGATCAACTCACCGCCAGTTTGCCGGATCGCCGCGAAGTAATTGAGATGCGGCAGGCACCGCAGCCTGTGTGGGATCGCGGTTGGTGGTTGTTGTCTGTCGTGGGGCTGTTGGTCTGGGAATGGAGTTACCGTCGCCGAGTCCGGTGGCAATAGATCACATGGCAAACCACTCATCACCAGCGCCGACTGCAACGCACGAGTCACCGTCGACGCACGAGTCACCGTCGATGCACGCGTCACCTTCGACGCACGCGTCACCGTCGACGAACGAGGCGACGCCTGTGCGCGAGCCGCTCCCAGCGCTACTCAACGATCGCCTGACAGCTCTGCGGAGTCGTCTGCTGAGCTGGCAGTTGTCGGGTTGGTTACTGCAGGCGCTAGGGTCGGTGGCAGTGCTGGCGACGACGAGTTTTTTCATCGACTGGATCTGGCGACTGGATTGGCTCTATCGCTGTCTGCTGCTACTTGCTGCGAGCAGTGCGGGGCTCTGGGCGTTGGCCCGCATCGTGCGGCGCTGGCGTCAGCCGCCGAGTCCCTTGGCACTCGCCGGAGCCGTCGAAGCGTATTTGCCCGTTTCCGATCGAGTGCTGGTCTCGGCCATCGAGCTCCATCAACTCGCGACGACTCGTCGTGACTCGCCCGTCCTCGTCGCGGCGACCATGCAGCGAGCGCTGACGATTGCCGCGCGCACGGACTTCGCCGACATCGTGGATCGGCAGCGGCTGCGGCGCCGGTGGTTCGGAGCGATCCTGTTGCTGGCGGTCGGTGGCGGTTTCATCCTGGGTGTCAGCACGGCGCCTCACCGTGAACCAGCACCCGCTGGGTCAACCTTATTAGCGGCCCCTGCGCAGTCGATACCGCTGCTGGCACGCACGTGGTTCGCGCGGAATGTGCTGCTGCGGAAGATCGACTGGCCGCAGCAGACTTATCTCGTGGTGACGGGCGCCGAGCGGGGAGAATTACGACTACCGCGTGGGGCCACGCAGACGGTACGCGTGACGGTGACAGAATCGAGCCCCGTGGTGCCGGAACTCCTGCAGGTCGATTTTGCACCTCGCCGAGCGCGGCCCGTCTATGGTCTGCGTCGCGCGAGTTCCCATGATTTTGAACTTACGGTTCGCAATCCACTGGAACCCTTTCGCATGCGCGTGCGCGGCGGCGATGCGCAAACGGAATGGCTCAGAGTGCAGCTGATCGATCCACCACGGCTGGTGAACTGGGAACTGACCTACGAGCGTCCGCGGTATCTGGGAGGTGAAACGGTCAAGTTGCAGGCGGGACGTGGTCCCTATGCGCTGCCTGCGGGGAGTCGCCTGCGGATTCAAGGCCAAGCGACGTCAGCGCTGCAGCAGGTGCGCTGGCGGTATGCACAGCAGCTCACCACGCTTCCGCTCACCACGACCGATCGCCGCATGTTTGGAGGCGTGGTGGAGCCGGAGCAGCTGGGCAGCGGTATGCACACTCTGGAACTACTTGACGAACATGGATTCGCGCCTGCGGAGCCGATTCAGGTCGAGCTGCAAGTGGTGCCGGATCGGCCGCCAGACGTGACGGCGGAATGGCGTGGCGCGACCCGCTTGGTGACTTGTCAAGCCGAACTGGAAGCGCACATCACGGCCCACGATGATTGGGGCCTGCAAGCGATCCGTGCGGAGCTTGGCCGATCGGGCGCCGCCGGCGCGACACCCACGACTGGCGCCGTCATGGAACGCACGACGGTCGCGCTCCTGGAAGTGGAAGCTGCACCGCGGCAACATGAGGTGACGACGAAGCTGGATTTGGAGCCGCTGAAACTGAGCGTTGGTCAGGTGCTCAGCCTGCAGGCGGTGGCTACGGATCATCAGCCGGGTGAAGCTGGTACGGGGCGTTCCAGCGAGTTTGTGCTGCGCGTAGTGGATGAAGATGAATTGCAAACCGATCTGCTGAATCGCGAGAAGCAGCAGCGGCAGCAACTGGAACAAGTCGTCGCCGATGAACTGTCGTTCGCCGACGAGCTACTCCAGTTGCAGGAGAATCCGAATGAAGCGGCACTGGCCGCACTGCGTGGTCGTTCGCAGCAGCTGAATGTCACGTTGCTCGCGGCTGCGGTTCAGCTGCAGCGGCTTATCGTGGAGGCTCGACACAATCGTCTGCCAGCGATCGCGACGGCGATGTCGCAGCGGTTGGGACAGCGCGTGATCCCGGAACTGCGACAGGTTGCTCAGCAGGCGGCGGACGAGGTGCAAGTGGAATTACAAGCGGCTTGGCGGGAGTCGTCCGATCAGGTAGCTCCTGTGCGTCAACATCTGCAGCGCGCGACGGCGGCACAGCAGCAATTGTCGCAGCGATTACAGCGGGCGGTGAGTGAACTGAATCGCGTCGAAAGTTATCAGGAGGCGGTGAGTCAGTTACATCAGCTGCGACGTCGTCAGTCCGAACTGCTCGAAGAATCCAGCCTCGTGCGAATCGATGCCGCTCGGCTCGCGCTGGACGGAGATGCGACGGCGAACCGACCGCCAGGTACAGCGCTGCCAGACAAAGCGCCGCCAGCTCCGTCACCGCCAGGCACAGCGGCTAGTTCGCTGCGGGAGCGGATCATGCAGCTCGCGCAGGGGCAGCGGCGACTGGTGCGCACCTGGGAAGAGTATCAAACTCGATTGCCAGCGCTGGCTCAAAGCTTGTCTGAGTCTGAACCGGAACGATCGGAGCGCATCACGCGTGTGATCGGACAGGCACGGGAGCGGATGCTGAGTCAGTTGGTCGGGAATGTGCCTGATCAACTAACCGCTCAGCAGTGGGACGAAGCGGAGCGCGGTCAGCGCCAAGTCGTACGTGAGCTGCGCGAGTTGCTCGACATCCTGCTTAATCGAGAGTCGCGAGAGGGTGATGGAGCGGGATTGGCGGAGAAGCTGCGCGGCGAGTTTCTAGAACTGCTCAACGTGCAGCGGGCAATCACAACGGAGACGCGCGCGACGGCTCTGCGACGTGGTGAGGATGGCCAGTGGAAGCGCGCGGAGCGACTCATTTTCGCTCGGCTTTCGCAGCAGGAGAGCCAATTGGCGCAGCGCGCGGCGGCGATCGAGACGCTAGTGGGCGAAGCGCCTGGAGCGGTGGCGCTGTTGGCGATTGTGAGTGAGCTACGCGAGTTGCTACAGCAGGTGGCGTCTGACCTATCAGCACTGCGCGTGGATGCAGAGTTAACAGGACGGCAGCGAGTGATCGAGGAGCTGCTGGCGGAGCTCGCGGGCGTACTGCGCGAAGAGGCGCGCGCGGCAGAGAGTGAGGGAGAAGAGCCGCCGATGGTACCGAGTGAACAGTCAGTCGCCGGAGCCGCTCCGGTTGTCCGTCCATCCGCTGAATGGAAACTGCTGCGCGCCGCACAGCTGCGTTTGCTCCGCGAAACTCAGCGGCTCGACGAGCAGCAAAGTCGCGGGCCACTCGACGCCGCCCAAGAGCGGCAGCTCGAACAAGTGATTCGTCGCCAAGAAGAGTTGCAGCGGCTGGTCGAGCGGTTACTGCAAGAGTGACAGGGGAGACGTGCGACGGAAACCGTGCGACGGCAAACGTGCGACGGAATCGTGCGACGGAAACCGTGCGACGGACTTCCAGTCCGTCGTTCCCGACACACCGACGGACTAGAAGTCCGTCGCACGGCGTCCGTCGTTCTCGCAACGCCGACGGACTAGAAGTCCGTCGTACACTTCGTGCGATGGACTTCCAGTCCGTCGGTCTTTTCGCTCGACGGACTAGAAGTCCGTCGCACGGCGTCCGTCGTTCTCGACACGCCGACGGACTAGAAGTCCGTCGCACGGCGTCCGTCGTTCCCGACACGCCGACGGACTAGAAGTCCGTCGCACGGAAGCGCGAGCTTCGGTGCCAGCGCATAAGCAGCTCCACCCGCGAGTGGTTCACGGGAGATTTCGTGTGTTCTCGGGGTTTGGGGGATGCGCACGGAGACACGGGGATTGGTTTCGCACGGAGACACAGGGGGCGCGGAGAGGAGATGAGAAGTGGGAGATAAATCGTGCTGAGGTTGATTCGCGTCCCCTCTCCCCTCTCCCCTGACCCCTCTCCCCAACCGCTGATCAGAGGTTTCTGAAAGCGCGGCGCGTGTTCCTCAGCAGTCGGGGCGAGGGGACGAAAACACCCACCCACCCGCCACCCGCCACCCGCCACCCGCCACCCGCCACCCACCACTCGCCACCCACCACTCGCCACCCACCACCCACCACCCGCCACCCACCACCCACTCACCCACCACCCGCCACCCGCCACCCGCCACCCACTACCCCGGCCCCACGCCGCGATCAAATGCATCTTGCTCGCGGAGATAGACGGCCAGGGTCGAGTCGAAGGCTGAGAGCGGGATTTTCCAGACCGGCGCATCGTCGGTATG
>JBJSXJ010000241.1:0-26717 GCA_046086325.1 Planctomycetota bacterium
AGGTATGGTCGCATCACATTCAGCGGGAGGTTTCACTGGCAACTTGACAATGCATTCGGCAACCTCCGCCGGAGTACTTCCCACAAATGGTTTTCCTCCGGTCAGCAACTCATACATGACCGCGCCGAGGCTGAAGATATCCGAGCGATAGTCGATGCGATGACCTTCGCCACTGACCTGCTCGGGACTCAAGTAAGCGATATTTTTCCGCAGTTCATGGGCAGCCTCAAGCTCCTCGTGGCGTTGTGATAAACTGAAATTGGTGACAAACAATTGACCCTGATCATCGATCACAATGTTCTGTGGATTAATGTGACGATGTACCAAGCCGCGATAGTGGGCATGCTGTAGAGCGCTCGCGATTTGGATGATGATTTCGGCAACGGCTTCCAAGGACCGATTCCTGGTACGGAAGTAAGTCGCCAGATCCTGTCCCTCAACCAATTGCCCGACGACATAACAAGAGCCGTGGCGGTCGCGCCCAAAATCATAGATCGGTGCGATGTTCGGATGGTCCAGATTAGCTAATAGTCGGGCTTCGCGCAGATACCGATCCACATCCTCGGAATCCCGCAGCCGTTCCGCCGCCGGCTCCTTGAGTACGACGGAACGCTGCAAATCGAGGTCCTCTGCCAGCCAAATGATGCCCGAATCATCCTCGGCTAACTTGCGAGCTTTGCGATAGCGATCGACACCGGGAGCACGTTCGTCCAGGCTCGATCGCGACGCACTCAATGCCGAACCTGAGGATGCACCAGATGATGCTTCCGCGGACAAGATATGCGACGTTGAGTTATCCATAGAGTGGGCACGGGGAGGGAGACGGAATCAAGCTGACTATCACGTTCTCGGAATCCGCCGGGTTAGAGCATAGCCATACGGAAACAGGCCATACAAGCAGCGTTGCCATAAGTTTATCGATCCGGTTTCGCTGCTGGACTGTTTGGCAGCGTGAAGGCGAGACGAAAACCTTGCGATGTATCAGATCCCAGCGGCCCTTCCAGATCACGATTTCCTGAACGACAGCTTTCCGCCGCCTGAGCGTATGTACCGCTACGACGATGCCGGAGATATCGCGCCGTCCATTGATGAGGATCTACCAAGAGCGGTGAATCGTGGTTGTGATGCCAATCATGAACCCATTCCGAGGCATTCCCATGCATGTCAAACAGCCCGCGCAAATTCGGGCGTAACTGTCGCGGTGCATGCATTCGTTGCCCACTATTTTCCTGAAACCAACCATAGCGATTCAATTGTTGGCGGTCGCCACCAAAACTGTAGGCCGTCAGCGTCCCGGCTCGCAGTGCGATTTCCCACTCGGCCTCCGTCGGCAAGCGGAATCCAGGACGGTCCAGATTGAGCGGCCAATCCCGCACCGCCCAGGTCACCAGCGGATGCGTCTCACGTGGATACTGGTCCGCATCAACGCTCTCGGGAGCTGCATAGGCCTGATCCGACTCGGGAATTCCCCTGTGCGAACCCAACCAACGGCAAAACCCCACGGTTCCATACCAATTAATCGCTCCACCCGCATCGCTGAGCTCACGACCTGCAGCCTGAGTGGAATTAAGAAAATCATTTGTGAAGGCGAGCAGCTCGGCTGTGGTTATCTCTCGATCCAAAATGGCAAATGGCCGAGTCAATTGCACACGAATGTGCCCTTCATCGGCTTCTCGAACTAACTCGTCCTCCGTCGTACCGATCTGATATTCGCCGGGTGGGACGACGATAAACGTATAGTAAAACGTTTGTGCCGGAATTTGTTTCTTTTCTTCTTCAACTGCCACGGGTGACCAGTGCGAGGTGACGGTAACGGCCACCGTGAACCACTCACGATCCGCTGAGTAGGGCACGGGAGTCTGATCGATTTTAGTCGTTCGTTCAGTTTGCCCCCAATTCCTTAGCAGCCAACCTGTCGCACCATGGATCGTGGAACTGGGATGATGGGCATACCAATCAGCAATACGAGCGATCGTCGTCTCTTGCCGCGCCCAAGGAATTTCGGATAACTGAAACTCACCAAGTGCCAACAGCAACGCATAGCGGGTGAAGATCGAGCGACGCTCGTGCGACGACTCTGGAATCCGTTCCAACCAATCCAGTAACGATTCGGCCGTTACGCCGCGCGATCGAACATGAACGGCAAATTTCGTGAGCGTCTCGGGGTCATCGATCCAATCAAATGCTTTCATCGCCTGCTCATAGGCTTTTAATCGCAGCAGGACGACAGCGGCATTTGCGCGATGTTCCCCCAGGGTGATGCGATCAATCGGCTTCAGATCTTCGGTTGGTAGCGTCGCAGCCATACGCCCCAGTTCTGCTATCGCAGCCGGCGTCGCCTGACCATCGATCAGCGGATACAGCAGATGGAACTGCTGAGGTGTAGCCTGTGTCAGAAGACGGCATAGCAGGGGCTGGTCATCGCGAGCGTAGTCGACAATCGCCTGCGCCGCTCGCAGTCGGTCACTGTCGCTCGCCGCTATATCTTTACAGATTCGTTCGAGTTCAGGCAGGAGTTGTCTATGTAATGGCCAGAGCGCCGCCCGCACTTGCGGCAGAAATTCCGTGTTTTGTTTGACGAGTTGCTGCGCGACGAGCTTTATATCCTCGGGATTCCAGGATTCGAACTCGTGTGAGGGAACGTAATCAACCAGCGCCAGTGCGGCGCGAAAACGACGGCTCACGGGCGCCGTTTCATCTTGAAAAACATGGCGTAACTGCGTGATGAATTGCCCCGCCCACGGTCGCAGTTGCTGGCGTATCGCAATCGCATAATTCACTCTTCCGGCTAACAGCTCCTCGACCAGTGGCTCGATCTGTGCGGAGTCACGCGCCGCGGCCGCGATCCGTGCATGGAGCAAGGTACGCTGACCGTGGACCGAGTTGTTAGGATCGCTTAGCAGTGGTGTCAAGTTTTCTTTTGCTAGCGATGGTTCTTTCCAAAGCTCGCGAATGAGGCCTGACAATTGATTCGGCTCGGCGCTGACCAGCGCTGCCGTCACGCCCTGGACCTGAATCACGGCGCGGTGCTGCTCGATCCTCGTGCGCCATTCGACCACGAACCAGCTCAGCAGCGCCACGGCCACCGTCGCCGCGGCCAGTCGTATGCCATGCCTGCGTGTCGCCTGCTTCATCATGGTGCGCTGTGCCGTCGTCCAGTTCCTGTTCACCGTTAAACAACAGATCTCGAGGTATTCTCGCGGCGATGGCAGGTAACGGAATTCAGGCTTTGTATTCCAGACATTGGTCAACTCTTCCAATCGCAATGTAGCTCGTCCCGATCGCGTCTCCCGCTGCTTTTGTGTGATCCAATTACGGAGCGCTGGTACCAGATAATCGTGCGTCAATTGATAGCTAGGCGTCTGATGGTCATCGATGACCGGCGTGATCAAACGAGTTTGCTGATCCAAGATATTGAGTAGCTCTTCAAACTCTGCCTCATCCTCCAAGTAGCCACAGGCGGCACGCAGGTCATCAGTGGTGCAACGATGTCCTTTGAGGTTGGTATTGAGATCCGGCAATAAAGCTCGCAACACGGCCTGGGCTGCATCGCGATGGTAGCGATGACTGGGAGAGGCAGATCTACCGGAAAAAGTCTCTTCGAGCCACAACACACCAACTCCACCTTGGTCGCTCAGTTCGGCTAAGGTCACAGGCTCCCAGTGGCGACCTTTCGTCATATCGGCAAAGAGTGCCAAGCGGATACTGATCAACTGCTCTTCATCCGCCAAGCTGCGAACGGCTTGTTCGAGAAAGGTGATTTGCGATGACGTCAGTTCACGCTCATCCGACGGCAACCGACCGTAGGCCTTACCAAACTCAAATAGTACATTCCTGGCATGGAGCAGATCGAAGCCGTCGACCGACATGGTGTTGCGATTTTGCACAAGAGGAATTTCTAACTCCTGCATGAAGCGCGTGATTGGCATCCAGAAATCATCGCGTACCAACAGCAAAGCCTGAATCCGCTCTCCGTCACATTGACGCAAGGCAAGTGCCAATGAGGAACCAGCTTTTCCGACGTGGGCATGTAGCCACTGCTCAAATTGATCGATGACGATCAACAGTTTGCGCTGTCTGGGAATTCCCTGCCCGCGACGAATCAGTTTGAGCGTTTCCAGCAAGGGCAGCTCGCGCGGCAGATCCACACACACTCGTCGGATCGCACGCAGTAGCTGCTGTTCCATTTCTTCGGCCGTTGCTTCGACAAATACGGGCACGATCCGATCGTTTAATCTTGGCAGTAACCCCGCTTTGATGAACGACGACTTGCCGCAGCCACTTGGCCCATAGATCACCCCCACGCCCCACGAATCCACCGGACTCGCTTCTTCAAGTCGCGTTTTCCAGAATCGCAAAGATTCCGGCAGTCCTTCCTGGTCACGCGGCCCTGGTAGCAGTCGCAGAAAAAACCGTCGATCATCCGAATCAAAGGAACGAAGTCCCTTGGGAATGATGGGGTCAGCAACACGGTAATCCGCCGCGCCACTCGCATGCGACCAATTCCGCAAATCCGTTGCTAGATCGCCAGCCCGGGCATAGCGATCGGTAAGTTGTTTCGCGAGTGCCTTGAGGCAGATCCGTTCGAGTTCGGGAGGGATGGACGGGTTCCGCAATCGCAGGGGTCGCACTACGACCGCTCGAATTTCTTCCAACACATCTTCCCAAGAAAGTCCGCGGAAAGGCTTGGTCCCCGTCAGTAGTTCATATAACACAACCCCGAGACTGAAGATGTCCGAGCGACTGTCGATCCGCTGAAATTCGCCGCGTGCCTGCTCTGGACTCATATACGCCGGCGTGCCGACCAGTCGACTTTCCCGCACGACCTCTACGTGACTAAGTGCTAAGCCGAAGTCCGTCACGTAGGGATGATCGTGACTATCAAGCAGAATGTTTCCTGGTTTGATATCACGATGCACAATCCCGCGATCATGGGTATGCTGCAATGCATCCGCGACCTTAGCGATCAGCTGAGCGATCTCGTCGATGGAGAGTTTTCGTTGCTGGACATAGGCCACCAGGTCCTGGCCATCAATGAATTTAGAAACGACGTAGCATGAGCCTGTTTCCGTTCTGCCGGCGTCATAAACGGGAACGATGTGTGGGTGCCGCAGGCTCGCGAGAACTCGCGCCTCGCGTAAATATGCTTCCACCGCGCTGGAAGTCTGGAGCAATCGTGCGTGAGGTTCTTTCAGTGCCACTGGGCGACACAGATCCAGATCCTCGGCCAGCCAGACTGTACCGAAACCACCTTCGCCCAGCTTTTCCAGCTTTCGGTATCGATTGATTTCCGACATGCTTTGATCCTGCAAGCCTCGGTGGGGGAATCACTGGCGAGAACCGGATTGTCGCGGCGAAAACCCGTCATGCTATCCGTATCTGCGTCAGCTTCAGCCTGCAGTTTGTACTGCTTGAACCTGAATTTCAATCGATTTAAAGGCGGGTGTCTTGGAGCGGGGATCGACGGCGGTTGGAATCAGGGGATTCGCTTCCGGGTAATACATCACCGCATTACCAGCTCTCACATCAAAAGGCCGCGCCAGTAAAAACTGCACTTCTCCTACGGCACTTTTTACATTGACCCGCTGGTCGGGTTTAATTCCCAATCGTTCCAGGTCCACTGGATTCATCAGAATCACATCGCGCCGCTCCTGACCGCGATAAAGATCATACGAGTCATACACAACGCTGTTGAATTGTCCCTCGGATCGTACGGTCATCAAGCGCAAGCGATGGGCATCGCGCGTCAACGATGGCACCGAGATAGCACTCAATTGCGCCCGTCCAGTCGGCGTCGGAAACTGATAGTTACGAATGGCCCGTCCAGGAACATGAAACTCTTTTCCCTGGCCGTCCAAGCTGGCCAGCTGCTCGTACTCAGGAACGAGTTCGGCAATGAGTTCGCGAATCGCCGCATGGGACTCCAGTCGCTTCCAATCGATGGCCGCATCGCTCGGGAGGAGCTGTTGGCCGAGTGCCGTCAGGAGCGAGACTTCACTGCGTGGTCCCACGTGGCGTGCCGGTCCACCCTCACTCAATCGCACATAGCTGAACATCGACTCCTGAGTGGTCGCTTGCGACTCTTCATCGCGGGGTAACACGGGCAGAATTAGGGTCTCCTTGGCCAATCCCCAGGCATGTCCGGTGTTGAGTGTGGTGGAGAGATAGACCAGCGTCTGCAGTTTTTTTAACACTCGACTGGCGCGCGGCGCATCCGGATTACTTCCATAAAGATTACCGCCCAGACACAGAGCAAAATCCATCTCACCCCGCTCGGCGGCATCCATACAGGCCATCGTATCGTAGCCAGGTGACATCGGTGGCGGCTCGCCTAACCGCGCCTCCCAGCGCTCGAGTAACGCCTGTTTGAGAGCGGGAGAAACGCCTACGGTGCCCAGACCTTGCACATTGCTATGACCGCGAATGGGCATCAAGCCGGCGCCCTCACGACCCACCATCCCGCGGAGCAGCGCGAGGTTCGCAATCATGCGCACATTATCCGTGCCGTGTAAGTGATGGGTGATTCCCATACACCAGCCAATCACCACATTCTTCGCTCGCGCATATTGATCGGCCACCCGAATCATCTCGGCACGCGTCACGCCCGATTGCTCTTCCAGCTCCGACCAGCTGCGCTGCTGTAGCGATTCCCGCAACGCGGCGAAACCTTCCGTATGCTGTTCGATGAATCCTGCATCATGAGAATTCGTTTCGAGAATCTGCTTGGCGATTCCTTGCAGCACGGCAATATCACCGCCGATATGAGGCTGCAGATAGTCGTTCGCGATTTCCGATCCGAACAATAAACTGCGCACATCACTGGGCACGCGAAAGCGGAGCAGTCCCAGTTCTTTGACTGGATTAATCACAATCACTCGACCACCACGACGGCGCAGTTTCATCAACTCGCGCATGAGCCGGGGATGATTGGACGCAGGATTGGCACCGATGAGGATATAGAGATCGGCATGCTCTAGATCCTCTAGACGAATCGTGCCGGCACCGCTGCCGATAGCTTGTCCTAAGCCCACACCGCTGGCCTGATGACAGTAATAAGAACAGTTGTTGACGTAATTGGTGCCCCAGCGGCGCGCGAGCAGTTGCAAGAGGAAGCCCGCTTCGTTGGAACTGCGCCCGCTGGCGTAGAAAAAGCTGCGTAGCGGCCCCGCAGCCCTCATCGAAGACGTCACTCGGTCGAGCGCTTCCTCCCACGAGATCGGCTCATAGGCCTGGGCACCTTGTCTGGCGATCAGAGGTGTCACCAACCGCCCACTCGCTTCTAACTGCAGCGAGTCCAAAGCGCGCAGGCGATCGAAATTCCACTTAGAAAAAAAATCGTGCGGCATGGCAGCCTGCATATCAGAGGCCATGGCTTGAAACGATTTTTTGCAGACCTCGGGAAAATATCCGGCTTCATTAACCATGCCGCCGAGTTGTCCACCCATCCCCACCGCACACGTTTTGCAAGAATTGGCGGAGCGCATCGCACGCCACATCTTCCACCAACCAACGCGACGCGCCAGGCGCAGACTATAGATAATTGCTGGCCATCCTCCGCCACTTCCCGGTCGCTTCATGGTGCTCCAACCTGCCTTCCCTGCTCGTTTGCAAGTTCCTAATGTTTGACCTGGGCGTGAGGACGCGCTGCTACTTGCAGTGGACGCGGCAAGCCCTGCAGCCAACCGATCACTCGCCCCCGAACATCCGCCTCCGCGGGCACCTGTCCCACGGTGATAAAAACGTGAGCTTGAAGCTGCTGCAGAAATTCGTCGAGCTGAGCCTGTGCCTGCAGTAGCCACTGCTGCTGCCGCTCCACACTCCACTCATCTCGTACTAACTCCACGCCCCTCGCGGCGCTTCGCTGACGATCGAGTGCGACGAGTCGCCCGGCTTCAGCTTTCAGCATTTGACCTTGAAAGAACGCGCGACGCACCTCCCCGGCACTCGTGAACTGCAGGACGTAGTCAGCACCCACGTAGAGTGATCCGCCACCGTCACGACGGAAACCAATGACGAGCGACGAAGAGTCGCCGGTCCGACGCAGTTCGATCCGCTCATGCAGCGCCGTCGCTTCGCGCAACAAGTCTTCTCGCGGTTCTTCCTGACGAGCCATCAGAGGAAATCAACGACGATTACGGTAACGAGCGCTCGCACGCTCTAAGATTCGCCACTCTTGAGTCGTCAATTGCTCGCGGCCTAATTGATGAAGCCGAGCCAGCACCTCATCGAGTCGGTCATCATCATCCTCGACCAACTCCGTCGCCAACTCTGCCGCCGGCGCTGGATAACGAGACTCATCCGCCCACGCCTCCGTCGCCTCACGCCCAACCTCTGCCTCTTGCGGTACGCTCTCCTGCGGCGACGAAGCGAGCTCTCGAGTAGCCGAACGGCGAGACGTGCGTTCGGTCCAAATGGTCGTCGGCACCCAGCGCCGCTCCCATGCGTCAATCCAAATACGCCGCTCTTCATGCCGTGCACCGAAGAAGATGAAGAGCCCTAAGAACACACAGGCGAACCATAAAGGGAAGGGATAACGAGCGGGATAATCACTGACATACCAGCCCGTGAAGACCAAGATAATCCCGGCAACTTTGGCCAAATTCGTAATCGCCAAACCGGTTTTCTCGGCATCCCAAGACGGCAATCGATAGCGCAGTGCTGCTCGCAGAAGCGGCCCACCATCAAAGGGATCGGCAGGTAACAAATTCACTAAAAACAAACACCAGTTCACCCAGAACCCGAGCGATATCGCGGTCTCTAAATCAACCGGTGATTGCAAACCCACATGATCCGGATCAAGCGGATTCGCTAGACCCGAGAAATTGTGATGGTGCCCGAAATACAGCAAGCAGGGCGCGAACACCAACCAACTCAGCATTAAATTGGCCAGCGGACCAGCAGCGTGAACAAATAAGTCCACCCGCGGATCTTTCATCACGGGTCGAGCTGCTAAACCGCCCAGCGGTCCTATCACGATCTCTTCGACCTTCCCGCCGACCCAGTGAAGTGCCCAGAGGTGAGCGACTTCATGACATAGCACGCTGAAGTAGAGCACCATCAAGCCTGTGACCGTCAGCCACGTAATGCTCTGCTCAGCCTGAGAGCTCGACAACTCGCGCAAGAACTGCGCCACATACAGACAGCCTATCGCCAGGCCGATGAACAAAACATGCAAACGAAACGGTACGCCGAACCAGTTTCCCAGTCCAATGCTCCAGGTACCATTATCTCGCATGATGCACCCTGCCCTTCTCCACGTAGTCGCATTATCCTAGCCCAGCTCGGCCCGGCTAGGCAACGACTTTTTTTGAATCCCGCAGACACTGGAACCACCACCGGCGATCCCCACCATGAACCACTCCACGTCCACCACGACCGAAGGTCCTACCCTGCTCAATTGTCGTCGATTTCACGTCGTAGAACTCACCACCACCACGGCCAGCGGAGAGCGTCGTCAACGGCATGTCGTACGACATCCGGGCTCTGTCGTCATCCTGCCACTGGTCAACGAAAACCAAGTCTGTCTGATTCGTAACTATCGCCCTTCCGTCAACAAAACGCTGATCGAATTGCCCGCCGGCACGCTCGAGCCCAACGAACCACCCCGCGAAACAGCTCTCCGAGAACTCATCGAGGAAACCGGATATCGCTGCCAGGAGCTGGAAGAGCTCCACCAGTTCTACGCCGCTCCCGGCATTCTGGATGAACGCATGCACCTCTTCGTGGCGCGCGGTTTAACGGTCGGTGAGACAGCCCGCGAGCCTGGAGAAGAGATTGAGAACCTCGTGCTGACGTGGGATGAAGCCCTGCAGCTGATTGCCGCGGGACAAATTGAAGATGCCAAGACGATCTTGGGGCTGCTGCTGTACCGTCATCGGTGCCGCTAGGGCCCGCAGCCGCGTGCGGTGCGCTCGCAATGATAACGACGTAACGCCCGCTGCCATTTCCCGACTTGTTGACCGGCTACCAGACGCCGCCCGAATCCAGCGGATTACGATACAACAGGTCCGCCAGCTTGGCCGGCGAACCGGGACGGTCACTACCGCGATCGTGATGCCACTGGGCATGGTCCGGCACTAGCTCCTGATGCCGCGGCCAGGGATCGAGCGGCTGGTATCCCAGGGCTGCGGCGAGCTTGCTGGAATCCATCGTCACATCGCCGGCTCGCGGCGGAACGGGGCCAGCTTGATGACGCCAACAACCTTGCAGGTGAGTGGGATCATAACCGCCCACCCGATTCACAATTTGACCAATTTGGTAGAGGGTGAGTCGCCGCGGGCCGCCGACGTGATAGATGCCCGCTAGCGGTCGCTGCAACATCGCCGCAAAGACGCGATTCAAACAGTCGGTGTAAGTTGGCGTGCGCACTTCGTCATAAAACAATGTCGCCGGTTTGGCTTGTTTGAATCGCGATTGAATCCAATCAATCGCTCCCGCATGTCCATTGAAGCTAATGCCCATCGGCAGGGAGATGCGCAGAATTGCCGCATCGGGTCGCTGCCGCGCCACGAGCTCCTCCGCCGCGACCATCATCGCGCCATAGACCGTCACTGGATCCGTCGGCTCATCCTCCTGATATTGCCCGCCGTCTCGCCCGGAATAAACCAGATCCACCGATAAATGCACCAATCGTGCCTGCGGTGCTAGCTGCTCTAACAGGTTGGCTGTGCCGGCTACATTAACCTGCCGAGCTAACTGATGGTCATACTCGCAGGATTTGAGCTTACAGAGACCTTCGCAATTCAGCACGGCCCGAAACGGATATCGCTCCAGGAGGCGTCCAAGTGCCGCGCGATCATGTGTGTCACAGGGCTCGATCCCGTCGCCCTTGAGCCGCCAGTTGTCGGCGCGGCGTGTACCGATGACCTGGCCCGGATACTGCTGCTGAAAAAAACGAAACGCATTGTAACCCGCGACGCCCGCGATGCCGGTGACCAGCAGCGGCAATGGGAACGGTGCCGGCTGTCCTGCGGTAAACGTTTCCTCACCCACCATCACTCGCTCCTGTCTCTCATGCTGCGACTCACCCGTCACCCCATCTGTGACGGTCTCGTGATCGGTAGACCGCTGGAGCAGTCACCGAACTCACCGGTCATTCACCGGAAATAACCGCTAACACTCGCGATTTGTTCGCCCCGCCGCTAGACTCAACTTAAACCGAATTGCTGTCCGGCGACAGGACCACCTCCCCATGCATCTTCTCCTGCACCTGCTCACGCGCTTCTGCGACGACCTCTGTCGCTCGATGTCAACCGCGTGGGAGGGCGGCGGCCGTCGAGTGCGCAGGGATAACGCGGTGAAGATTCCCGCCACGCTGCTGATGGTCGCTTTGCTGGCTGGGATCAGTCTGCCCTGCCTGACTGGCTATGCGCAGCCGAATGACGCGGAGCGAGTGTTAGCGGCCGAGCTGGAGGGGCTCATCGAGCACCTGGATTCCAACCGCTTCAGTGATCGTCAACTGGCCACTCGACGACTGCGCGAATTGGGCGAATCAGCCTACCCGGCGCTGCTGGCTGCGGGACAACATGCATCGCCGGAAGTGCGTAGTCGTGCGAGCTGGATCTTACGAGATTCCCAGGAGCGGGTGATAAAAGCGGCGTTCAGCGAATTCAGTCGTCTGCCGGACGCGAAGCTGGATATCGAACAAGGTATGTGGCTGATCTCGCGGCTGCTCAACCCCGCCGCTCGACGCCAGCCGATCACCGACCGGCTCGATGAACTCGCGAAGCTCGTCCGGCGCAAGCTAGGCGACCGTGTGGACCCAGCGAGCGCCGACCCGGTCTTGGTGCTGCAAGCGATTCGCGTCACGCTGTTTGAAGACGAGCAGTTTGGTGGAGCGCTGCGCGATTATCGCCATCCCGCGAACAGTTCGCTCGAACAGGTACTGCAGCGGCGACGCGGCTTACCAATCGTGTTGTCGCATCTGGTCATCGCCGTGGGTGAACGGCTGCGGCTGCCGCTGGTAGGACTACCGCTGGGTGGCCGTTACATGGTGCGGTATGAAGGACGTCGTGGGCCGGTCGGTTTTGAACCGGTGGATCGCTTTATGGATCCCTTTGATGGTGGCAAAATCTACGCTCAGGCCGAAGATCTGGTGCGGGCCTTTCCGGGTTTAACCGTGGATGACCTGCCGCCACCCACGACGAATCGCCTGATTCTAGTCCGCATGCTCAATAACCTGGAAACGCACCTCTATGACCAGGGAGATGTGGTTCGCGCGGAGCTGGCATTAGCCTGCAAAATCATCTTGGCGCAAGATTTCGACAGCGAGTAACTGGGGGGACTAACCCCTGGCACGCAACTGCCGTCGTAACTACACTAACCCACTTACCTTGGGGCTCGAACTCGGCGGCTTGAATCGGTCGAGTGAACGTTGCCGCAGACCCCGATCGATTCGTTTTCCTTTTCGCATGACGGAGGTTGATCTGTATGGCCAAACGTGCTGGTGGTGCTAGTAACCGAATGACTTATTACTTTGGCAAAACGCGCTGCGACGGTGATGGCAAGCAGAAGCAATTGCTCGGCGGCAAAGGTGCCAACCTGGCGGAAATGACGAGCATCGGCTTGCCGGTGCCGCCTGGCTTCACGATCACGACGGAATGCTGTGCCGCTTACTACCGGGAAGGCAAGAAGCTACCGAAGGGACTGATGGACGAAGTCCGCCAGGCCGTCGCCACGCTCGAAAAGGAACTGGGCAAGAAATTCGGTGACGTCAAGAATCCCCTGCTCGTCTCCGTACGCTCCGGCGCCGCGGCTTCGATGCCTGGCATGATGAACACGATTCTCAACCTGGGGCTCAACGATCAATCCGTCGTGGCACTCGCCAACGCCACGGGCAACGAACGCTTCGCCTACGACTCTTATCGCCGCTTGATCAATATGTTCGGCGACGTGGTGGTGGGTGTCGATCACGAACACTTCGAAGAAGCGTTCGACAAACTGAAGCTTAAGTATAAGGCCAAGCTGGACACGGACGTGCCCACCGAAGGACTCATCGAACTCTGCAACGAATACAAAAAAGTGTACGAGAAGCATCATGGCAAGCCGTTCCCTCAGGAACCGCTGGTGCAGCTCGAGCTGTCGATCGAGGCGGTGTTCAAGAGCTGGATGCAGTCTCGTGCGGTGCTCTATCGCCAAGTGGAAGGCATCACGGGCTTGGCTGGTACGGGCGTGAACATTCAGTCGATGGTGTTCGGCAACATGGGTGACGACTCCGGCACCGGTGTCGCTTTCACGCGCAATCCGTCGACCGGTGAGAACAAGTTCTACGGCGAGTTCCTGGTGAATGCTCAGGGCGAGGACGTCGTTGCTGGTATTCGCACCCCGGAACACGTGGATGAAATGCCGAAGTGGAACAAGGCTGTTTTCAAACAACTGCTCGAAATCAAGAAGATCCTGGAAAATCATTTCCGCGACGTGCAGGACATTGAGTTCACGATCGAGAAGGGCAAGCTGTACATGCTGCAGACGCGCAACGGCAAGCGCACCGGTCCTGCTGCTGTGAAGATTGCCTGTGACATGGTGAAGGAGAAGCTGATTGACGAGAAGACGGCCGTGCTGCGAATTCCGGCCGGCGATCTGACGCAGCTGCTGCTGCCCAGCTTTGATCCCGCCGCCAAGAAGTCGGCCAAGGTGCTCACGCGCGGCTTGCCCGCTTCACCGGGTGCCGCAGTTGGCAAGCTGGCATTCACGGCTGCGGAAGCGGTTGAACGAGCGAAGAAGGGTGAGAAGATCATTCTTGTTCGCAAGGAAACGAATCCCGAAGACGTGGAAGGCATGCATACGGCGGCTGGTATTTTGACGAGCACCGGTGGTATGACCAGTCACGCGGCGGTGGTGGCTCGCGGTTGGGGTCGCTGCTGCGTCGTCGGTGCAGGTGAAATTCAGATCGACGCTTCCACTCGGAAGATCAAGATTGGTGACGAGACCTTTGGCCCCAATGATCTGATCTCCATCGACGGCTCAACGGGCGAAGTGATGAAAGGCACCATCGGCACACAAGAGCCGAAGCTGTCGGGCGACTTCTCCACCGTCATGAAATGGGCGGACAAGTATCGCACGCTGAAGATTCGCACGAACGCTGATACTCCGGCGGATTCTCAGCGCGCTCGTGATTTCGGTGCCGAAGGCATTGGCCTCTGCCGCACCGAACACATGTTCTTTGAAGGTGAACGCATCAAGGCGATGCGCGAAATGATCCTCGCGGAGAACGTCGAAGCACGCGAAAAGGCACTGGCCAAGCTACTGCCCTTCCAGCGCGAAGACTTTGTCGGCATCTTCACGGCGATGAAGGGCCTGCCGGTCACCATCCGCTTGCTCGATCCGCCGCTGCACGAATTCGTGCCGCACGACGAGAAGAGTCAGAAGGAACTTGCCGAAACCATGGGCGTGAAGCCGCAACTGGTGAAGGCGCGAGTCGCTCAATTGCACGAAGCGAACCCGATGCTGGGACATCGCGGTTGCCGGTTGAGCGTCACCTATCCGGAGATTCTCAAGATGCAGGTGCGTGCGATCGTGGAAGCGGCGGTCATCTGCAAGAAGAAAAAGATTGACGCTCGTCCCGAAATCATGCATCCGCTGGTCGGCACGAAAGCCGAAATCAAGTTGCTGCGTAGTTGGACCGAAGAGACGATCGCCGCTGTGCTGGCCGAGCAGAAAATGACCGGCAAGCTCGAGATCCTCATCGGCACCATGATCGAGATTCCACGAGCTGCGTTGACAGCTAATGAAATCGCGGAGCATGCGGAGTTCTTCAGCTTCGGTACGAATGACCTCACGCAAATGACGTTTGGTTATAGCCGTGACGATGTGAACAGCTTCCTGCCCGACTACATCAAGCAAGAGATCCTGACAGTCGATCCCTTCCAATCACTCGACACCTCCGGTGTTGGTCAGTTGGTGGAAATTGCGGTGGCCAAGGGTCGCAAGGCTCGACCTGGCTTGAAGGTTGGTATTTGCGGTGAACATGGTGGCGACCCAGCCTCCATTCTGTTCTGTCACCGCAGCGGACTGGACTACGTCAGCTGCTCGCCGTTCCGAGTGCCGATCGCACGGCTGGCCGCCGCCCAAGCGGCCCTGCGTGGTTAGTGGTTAGTAAAGAACCGATTATCATTGCCGCTCCTCAGCGAAGTTCGCTGCGGAGCGGTTTTTTTTGGTTCCTTCCGGGTTTCCTGTGGGTCGACGTCGAGCAACGACTCAGTGTGGCTGTCGCCACAGGATTTTTGGAGGCATGGCGCAGGTGTTCCAAGAGTTCATATGCTCCGCGCCCGGTGGAGGTGTAGACTTTCGCCTCTGGGAAAAACGGCGTCGGGCTCTGCGGAGACGCAACCCAACAAGAGATATCCTGGTCGTGGCTGCACCCAGGCGCAGGCAGCCGCTGGCGGAGTTCGTACGCCAGTGGCTGGTTTCATTGGCATAAACCTTTGGACACCTGCGCGATGCCTCCAAAAATCCGACGGCCTCACCTGCGGTCAACCCACAGTAAAACCGGATGGACCTTTTTTTGTGCGCGCAGAGTTTCTGCAGGGTGTCTGAAGTCTGGCGACTTCAGCTACGAGGGGGACAACGAGAAGTTCACCCGATCCGAGCAGTTGGTTTACGAGCCGGTTTTTTTGGCGCGCCAGCCATTTCCCGCGCCGGACATCGGCGCGGGTTCCTCGGCGGGTGCCGAGTCAATCGGAATACGCTGGATCGTCCGTGGTGTGAGCGAGTCCTGCGAAACTTCCGCACTGGCTGGAACCACGGCGTGGCGTGGTCGAGCGGTGGGAGCGTCAGGGTCGATGGGTCGAGTGGTCATAGAAACGGCGCGCCGAGTCACCGACTGTCCCGCAATCTGCACTGCGATCTCGCGTTGAGCTTCGAGTACTTCGCCGCTAGGCAACTGATAGCGCACAAAGAGCCGCAGACGTTCGCTCCGCGGTGGATCGCCTGGCCATGCCAGATGCAACGTGTAGGCCTCGACATTCTGTCCACGCAGCAACCGAGCGACTTGTGCTTCTTCGAGATCCCAGCGAGCCACGCGGGCAGCATCACCGCGCTGGCGAGGATCAAGCAGCACCGCCGACAACGCTCCGACGGCTGCCATCGGACGTCCTCGTTCATCGCGGAGCACTAACCCCAGCGTGATGCCATCATCTCCCGGTTCCCCATCGAAATCCGCTCCACCGGTAATGGTGGCGTCGAGTGCCAAGTAGGCGGAACCGGGTGTGACAGGGACAGCTGCAGCGGGACGAGCGTTACCAGGTCCGGTCAGCCCGACCGGCTCCTCACCTTCGGTCTGCCGGTCAGGTAGTTCGAGCAGTTCGGCAGCGGGCGCTGTTCCAGGCGGCAACGGGATGCCAGTCGGTGCAGAGCGTTCAGGCGGCACGGATACACTTGGTGCGCGCGGAGCTTCGGGTGGTACCGGTGAGCTGGGTGAGCCAGGTGAGCTGGAGTCATCAGGAATCGGCGGTGCTGCGGGAACCGCGCGTCCACTGGGGCCACCGGGACCGGCTGGCAATTCAGGTGGTGCCATGGGAGGCGTAGTCCGTGGAGGTCCCAGTTCGGTCGGCTCACCGGCATCAATTTCGGGTGGAATCAATTCGTCGCGTGGCACCGGCGATGCTGAGGAACGCCCACTTCCAGCGCCGCTACTGGAGCGAGTCGGACGAGCTGGTCGACTGCCGCCAGAACGCGCCGGTGCCCCTTTGTCACCATACAATTCGCGACTCAATTTATCGTTCTCAGCACGCGCATCGGCCAGTTCGGCTTCGACGAGATCGAGGTCATATTCGAGTGCGTAGACGCGATCTTCGAGTGTACGTCGTTCGGCATTCACCATTTCCACGTACTTCTGTACGCGCGGTCCCGACTGACATCCCAGCGCAAGACAGCCACTGACGGTACCGAGTAAGACCGTCAGCCAGTGACGAGCGGCGCGCCCGGGCAGCGGGCGAGCGGTAGATTTCAGCACCATCCTTGGCGCCTTCCGTGTGAAGTGGTATCGCTTACTGCTACTTCTTGACTTCCATCTGCTCGATGACTTTATCGATCAGCCGATATTCGAGCGCTTCATTGGCGGTCATGAAGCAGTCACGGTCCGTATCCTTTTCGATTTTGTCGAGTGCATGACCGGTGTGTTTGATGAGGATTTGATTCATGCGTTCCTTAATGCGGCGGAACTCACGCGCGTGAATCATGATCTCCTCGGCCGTTCCCTGCATACCGGCCAGTGGCTGATGGATCATGATGCGAGCGTTCGGCAGGGCGTATCGCTTGCCCGCCGCACCGGCCGTCAGCAACACAGCCCCCATCGATGCCGCCTGTCCGATGCAATAGGTCGCCACATCACAGGTGACGAACTGCATGGTGTCATAAATCGCCATACCGGCACTGATGCTGCCGCCGGGCGAATTGATATAGAGATGGATGTCGGCCTTGGGATCATCGGATTGCAAAAAGAGCATCTGGGCGACGATGGCATTGGCCACTTCGTCGTTGACCTGTGATCCCAGAAAAACGATGCGATCCTTGAGCAACCGACTGTAGATATCGTAAACGCGTTCTTCGCGACCAGTCTTTTCAACGACATAAGGAATGACGGTCATGACAAGCAACTCCTGGTAGCCATGGATCGAATGTGAGAGACCCTGCGAGCCACTACTTGGTGTCTTCCTCTTCGATGGGTGGTCGCGACAAGGTGCCATCGACTACGCCATACTGCTTCGCTTCGTCCGCACTCAGGAAAAAATCGCGATCCGTATCCTTCGCAATTTTCTCGATCGGCTGCGCCGTATGCTTGGCAATGATCTGATTGAGCACATCGCGATAGCGCAAAATCTCATTGGTTTGAATTTCAATATCACTAATCTGACCGCTCACACCGCCAAACGGTTGATGCATCATGACCCGTGCATTGGGTAGTGCGAACCGCTTGCCCTTCGTGCCACCGCACAGCAGCACGGCCGCTCCGCTGGCCGCTTGGCCAACGCAGTAGGTCGCAATCGGGCAGGTGAGAACCTGCATGGTGTCGTAGATGGCGAGCGTCGCGACGACATCACCACCCGGCGAATTAATGTAGAAATGAATATCCTTGCGGCGATTCTCGCTCTGCAGGTAGAGAAGTTTCATCACGATCTCATTGGCATTGCCGGTGTGGATCTCCCCTTGCAGGAAGATAATCCGGTTCTCCAACAGCAGATCTCCCAGCGTCAACTGCCGTTGACGCTGATAACTCTGGTACGAAGCTGCCATCCGCGGCGATGACAATTCATAGTCCATGCCGGGCCAATCCTTTCTGGAGAAATATCCACGCGAGTAAAGCCGACCTGTGGTGCCCACGGCTCCACATATCCAACTCACTACGCAAGCCGACGAACCAACGTTCGAGGCGCCGGGACTTTAGCGTTTTTCGGCGGTATTAGGCAAGGGCTCTTCCCCGCCACCAGCATGCTTGGCTTCCGGGATCGAGTTCTGCTCGGAACTACCATCCAAGCTGACATCCAGAGCGTAGGCCAGATCTGTATTCGCCCAAGGATATGGCTCGGGCACATCCGTAATCGTCGCTTCGGCCTGGATCAGTTCCACCACCTTGCGTTCGATGATGTGATTGCGCAAAGAATCCATCTGCCCGGACTTCTGCATACGAGCCAGGAGCCGTCGCGGCGACTCACCACTTTGCTCGGCGATCAACTCAATTTCAGTCGAGTAATCGGCGTCGGTGGCTTCAACCTTCTGCTCTTCCGCCATACGTTCCAGGATGAAGTGTTCCTTCAAAGCCCGTGACGTCTCCTGCATTGAGTTTTGGCTCAGAGAATTAATATGGCTGCGAATCTGATCATCCGTGAAGCCACCGCGACGCAGCTCGATAATCTTTCGATCCAATTCGCGACGGGACTGGCGACGCAGCATGGCGGGCGGCAAATCCCAACTCGCGCCAACCGTCAATTTTTCCGTGATTTGCTTACGCAAGGCTTGCTTCTGGAAGAAATCTCGCTGACGCTCCAGAGACTGACGGACCAGCTGCCGAACTTCTCCCATTTCCTCAAAGCCATAGGAGGAAAGATCCTGCGGCAACAAATCGTTCACCGTCCGCCGTTCAACCTTGGCGATCGCAAAGCTAACCTCTACCTCTTTCCCGCGCAGAGCTTCCTTTTGTGCACCTTCGCCCAAGAGCAATTTGGAGCTGACGGTGTCGCCTGCGGCTTTGCCCACTACTAAGGCTTCGAATCCGGTCCAGACACTGTCTGGGAAAGAGATCGTGTTGACGGCTTTCAAGGTCTGCGTGGAACGCAGAATTTCTTGCCCCTCATGAGTCACCAAGAGCTCACCGGTGAGCATGTCAGCCGACTTGATCGGACCCTCTACCTCGGTATTCGAGACCCCAAAGCGACCAATCGCGACCAATCGCTGTTCGACTTGCTCGTCGGTGATGTCAAAGGCAGGTCGATTGAGCGACAATCCCTTCCAGCTGGGAAGATCGAATTCCGGACGAACTTCGATATTGAACTCGAACTTCATCGGGCCATCGTCCGGCAGGACAACGGCATCCACATCCAAATCGGGCTCGCCAATCGCCGTGAATACATTGTCTTCACTGATCTGCCCCATGCTGTCCATCAGCAAAGAGCTTTTCACCTGATCGCGAACTTGGTCCTTGAACCGCGATTCGACCAGCTTTCTTGGAGCTCGACCGGGACGGAAGCCAGGAATCTCGGCTTTTCCACGCAGGTCGCTCAGCGTTTTCTTCAGATAGCGATCGACATCATCCCGTGCGATCGTCACCGTCACATGCCGCTCACAGGCACTGACGTTTTCCACGTTAACATCTAGTCCCAGCCGCTTTTTTGCTTCCGATTCGGTTGTTTCAGCTACGGTCGTTGCTTCAGTTTCTGCGGCCATGAACCCAATGTCTCCCATAAAAAAAAAGAGCGGGTGATGGGATTCGAACCCACGACAACCACGTTGGCAACGTGGTGCTCTACCAACTGAGCTACACCCGCATGGGACTGGTTATAGCAGATGACTGCCGAGAAACCAATCCAGCTTGGGAAGGCATTATAAGTGGTCGTAATCCGGTTGCAAGGGCGGTCTTGCCTCTACTGGTAACTCTGCCACCAAGAAAAATGAACCAGTGACGCAAAGCACATCTTGGGGCCCCTGCAGCTGCACGGCTTGCCGCCAGGCTAACTGCGGATCTTCCACAATGTGCCACCAGGTGCCTGGGCGCGGTGTTTGTTCCGCCTCGACCTGCTGCATCCACCGCTGTAAATCCATGACATCCGTCGCTCGCGGATTGGAACGAAACGTGGTCAGCACCAACTGGTGACCGCTCCGCGCCAACTGACGCAGCATTCCGAGCACATCTTTATCGCGACTAGCGGCGAACAGAAAAATTTGTCGTTGCCCAGGAAACTCCTCTTCCAGGGCCGCCAGCAGAGCGGCGATCGAGGCTTCATTATGGGCGGCATCGAGCACGCGGGCGGGCGCTCGGCTCGTAATCTGCACCCGCGCTGGGCAATGAGCTCGCTCCAGTCCAGCGCGCATCACCGGCTCGCTCAGGTCGAATCCATGTGGCCGCAACAGACCCGTGGCAGCGAGCGCCAGAGTGGCGTTATGTGCTTGATGTGGACCGGCTAGCGACAGCCGCATACTGTCCCAGGACTGCTGTAAATCCGGTGCCATTGCCGCCGCAGCCGCCGCGCGATACGACTCCTCTGTCCAGTAGTGGAAGGCCCACCGCGAACCCGTCACCGCCTCCGGCAGCCGAAAACGCTCGTAGCCAAACTGTGTCCCTAATTGCCACTGTCGCGAGCCCCGTTCGCGCGCGACCTGCTCAATCACCGCCCGCGGTTCGTCCGGCAACACCCCGCTCACCACCGGCACCCCCGGCTTGATAATCCCCGCTTTTTCCCGCGCAATGGCGGCCAACGTGGACCCCAGTTGTTTCGTGTGATCCAAACTGATCGAGGTGATGACGGAAACCAGCGGCTGGCAGACGTTGGTGGAGTCGAGTCGTCCGCCCAGTCCGACTTCGAGCACGGTGGCCTGACAGTTCTGCTGCGCAAAGTAAAGGAAGGCAGCGGCGGTCGTAATTTCAAAAAATGTCGGCCCGTGACCGCCGCCACGCCGAGCCTCCTCATGGTCCATCTCTGCCACCGGATCACGCAACCGATCGATGAGCTGGGTAAGTTGGGCGGGGGTGCAGTAGCGTCCGTCGATGGCGAAGCGTTCTTCCAGCTGCAGCAGATGGGGGGACGTGAATAGTCCGGTGCGATAGCCGGCGGCCGACAGCATCGACGCGATCATCACCGCCGTCGACCCCTTTCCCTTGGTGCCGGTCACGTGCACGATTTGCTGCCCATCCTGCGGATTTCCCAAGCGGCGCAGCAAGTCGCGCATGCGGTCGAGCGGAAAACGTCCCTCGCTCACCGGGGGTGTCGTTCGTTCATAATCAATACGGCCCAGCAGGTACTGGCGCGCCGCTTGATCGGCAGTTACCGACTCACTTGTCATCTTTTCGCTACTCGCCACGACGTCATTGTTGCACGGCTTATCAGCCCGTTCTATAGTACGAGGACGCGGTTGTCGCACGCCACTCACTTGTCAACTTCCGAGCGTCCTGCGTTAGCGCTAAGCGAATCGAGACGGTTATCTCTGTCGCCGCTTGGTACAACCGACCGGGATGTTAGACGGCAACCTGTTATATCACGAGTTACGGAGTTGGGAGATGAATCAGGTGGGTACCCAAAGCAAGGGTCAAACAGCGGTCGCTCCCGCGGCTGGCGAGGTGGTCATTGAGACGCGTAGTCTGTCCAAGGATTATCGTGATTTTTGGGGTCGTCCCAAAGTTCACGCCCTGAAAGCACTCGACATGGAAGTGCGGCGCGGCGAGATTTTTGGGCTGCTCGGTCCGAACGGCTCGGGGAAGTCGACCACCATCAAGCTGCTCCTGGGACTGCTTTTTCCCACGACGGGCTATGCTCTGGTGTTCAATAAGGATGCCACCGATGTCAAAAAGAATGAACGCATCGGCTATCTGCCGGAAGAATCCTATCTGTACAAGTTTTTGAACGCTGAAGAGACGCTTGATTTTTACGGGCGACTGTTCGACATGTCGGCTGCCACGCGACGCGAACGCATCAACAGCCTGTTGCAGATGGTGGGGTTGGAAAAAGCGAAGCGGCGACAACTTAAGGAATACTCCAAAGGGATGACGCGGCGAGTGGGATTGGCGCAGGCGCTGATCAACGATCCGGAACTCATCCTGCTGGATGAACCGACCTCGGGATTGGATCCGATCGGTACGCGTGAAATGAAGGACTTGATTTTGCAACTGCGGGACCAGGGTAAAACCATTTTGATGTGTAGCCACTTGCTGGCTGATGTGCAGGATGTGTGTGATCGCATCGCGATTCTGCACCAAGGGGAGCTGAAGGAACTAGGGCGAGTGGATGCGCTTCTGGCGGTTCAGGACGTCACGCAGATGCGAGCGTCGGGGCTGTCCAAGGAGGCGGAAGCGGAAATTCGAGCGGTGATTGCCAAGCATGGTGGCAATTTAATGGAGATGGCCAATCCGACTATCTCGCTGGAAGACCTCTTCCTGCGGATTGTTCGTGACAGTGAAGCGCGACCTGGTCGCCGTGCTCAGGAGAAAGCCTGATGCCGATCGAATATGAGGTTCTCCCGTTTTACGAATGGTTATTTCCGAGTCCGCGGGGATTTGGAGCGTTGGCACAGTTCTGTGCATCGTTTTCCATCATGGCGGCGGTGGCACTGCTTATTTGGTACGTGCTGAATAGTTTTCGACTTGGTCCTGGCGAAGCGTTCTACACGGTGGCTCGAGTCGTTTACAAAGCGTTCAGTGATGACCTGCCGAATTTCTCGCTCACCCGAACTCTGGCCATCACGCGGCTCACCGTGAAAGAAGCGGTGCGGCGTCGAGCGCTTGTGGCCTTTATCGTGTTCGTCATCGTGCTGCTCTTCGCCGGGCTGTTTCTCGATGTGAAAAGCAGCAATCCCGCGAAGCTCTACTTGAGCTTTGTGCTTTGGACTTCCAATTTGTTGGTACTGGCTCTGGCGCTGCTGACCAGCACGTTTAGTTTGCCGAATGACATCAAGAACCGCACGATCTACACGGTGGTGACCAAACCGGTGCGGCCCGGCGAAATTGTGCTGGGACGGATTCTGGGGTTCGCCACGATTGGCACGGTGGTGCTGGCGGTGATGTGCTTGGCAAGTTTTATTTTTGTGCAACGGGGAGTCGATCACGTCCACACGATCGATGCGCAAGAGATGGTTGCCGCCGGCAGTGGCGATTCGCTGGCTGCCAGTGGGCGCACATCCTTCGATGCTTACCATCGCCATGAAGTCACGATTAATGCGGATGGTACGGGTCAGACCGACATTCAAAACAACCACAGTCATCCGGTGAAAGCGATCAAGGATGGCGGGAAGGTGCGTTACGAGATTGGTTCGCACGAAGGTTTACTGATGGCGCGGGTACCGCTCTATGGGAAGTTGATGTTTATTGATCGACAAGGGAACCTGACGGATCGTGGCATCAGTGTGGGTGATGAGTGGTCCTATCGCAGCTACATCGAAGGCAAGACACAAGCGGCCGCGGTCTGGCAGTTTTCGGGAGTTAGCGAGCAGGATTTTCCGAATGGACTGCCGATCGAAATGAACATTTTGGTGTTCCGCACGTTCAAGGGGAACATCGACGAAACGGTGCTCGGGGATCTTATTCTGGAGAATCCCAATCCGAAGGCGAAGATTAAGCGCAGTGAAGTGATCACGTTTCCATCGCGAGAATTTACACGTTTCGAGCGATTGATTCCGCGAAAGCTCAAAGGCGTGGACGGCTCGGGGCAAGTCGTCGATATCGATATCTTTAAAGACCTCGTGTACGAAGGGCAGCTACAGATCAAGGTGAAATGTGCGCAGCCATCGCAATACTTCGGCATGGCACAGCCCGATCTCTTCCTGCATGCTGCGGATCGTCCGTTTGCTGTGAATTTCATCAAAGGGCATGTGAGTGTCTGGTTGCAGATGCTCATGGTTGATTCTCTGGGCGTCATGTTCAGTACGTTTTTGAGTGGGCCGGTGTCGATGCTGGCGACGCTCGCGGCGGTGATTTTGGGCTACTTCCAAGGGTTCGTCGTCGATCTCTTTAAAGGAGTTTTCCAAGGAAATGATGGGCTGCGACGGTTTGTGCGAAATCTGTTCGGCATCCAGGAGGAGACGGGCATCGATGGTGGCGGCCCGATTGAAGCGGTCATCCGTTTGTTCCGACAACTCAATCTGACGTCGGATTTAGAGATGGGATTGGCGGAGCGGATCATCAAATACATTGATTTAACAGGGATGCTTATCTTGCGACTGACCTTGCAGTTATTCCCTGATTTCAGTCGTTTCGACAATTCGAACTATGTCGCGTATGGATTCAATGTCGACCCCAACGTGATGGCCGTACAAACGATGACCGCTTTGGCCTTCGTGGTTGGGACATCCCTGCTGGGCTATTTCTTCCTCAAGACGCGGGAACTTGCCGCATGAACCCTCGCCGTTCATTTCAGCGTAAAGTGGCTTATGGAGCGACGATTGCGTTGCTGCTTTTCCCCCTGTTTTATCTGGGCCATCCAGCGACGCAGGACAGCAGCGGTGGCCAACTGGCTCAGATGCGCACGACTTATCGGTTGTCCCAGGGCAATTTGGGCGACATCGATCCTGCTAGTGAGACGATGAAACTGGCGACTCTTGGGATGCGGCCTTTCGCCACCGTGATCCTGTGGGAGAAGGCCAACGAATTCAAGAAGAAGAAAGATTGGGACAACCTGGCCGCGACACTCAATCAAATCATCAAACTTGATCCCAACATTTTGTCCGTGTGGGAGTTTCAAGCTCACAATCTCTCGTATAACGTCTCCGTCGAATTTGACGACTATCGGCACCGCTACCAGTGGGTCAAGAAGGGGATTGAGTTTTTGATGGAGGGCACTCATTACAACCGTGACGATCCCAAGTTGCTGCATAATGTGGGGTGGTTCATTGGTCACAAGATGGGTCGCTCGGATGAAAAGTTGCAATTTCGACGACTGTTTCGCCGCGACATTGACTTCCACAATGCCCTGCAGGAAAGCGGAGAGGTGAAGGTGGATGAAGCGGATGCCCAGGGTCCGCAGGGAGATCCGGATAGCTGGCTAGTGAGTCGTTTGTGGTATTTGAAAGCGGAACAGGCAGCCAACAAGGGTCAGTCTCTCCGCGGCAAAAGTCCGTTACTTCTGTACGCGGACGGACCCATGGCGCGGATCAACTTCAGTATGCAAATTGAAGAAGAGGGCGTTCTGGACGAAAAGGCGCAGATCGCCTGGGAAAAGGCTGGCGAAGATTGGCGAGCCTACGGCGATCGTACAATTCCGCATTCAACAGGTCACCTGCTCCGACTCAACGATGTGAAAACTCTGGTTAGCGAACGTGCGGAGCTGCAAGCGAAACTTGATGAGGCCGCTCCAGGGGTTCGCGAAGCACTAAGGAAACAGCGCTGGGAAGCCTTGAACGACGAACAGCGGCGATTGCTGGAGTCGAACCCCAAAGAGCTGAATGCGATGGAAGCCGGCTGGGTCAAAGAGGAAGGGCCAAAACTGCTGAATGTGAGCACGTTTGAGATTGTTGAAGGAGCCCCAGACGAGTCGCGTGCTCGAGCTCGAAAAATCGCCGAGCGGTTAATCGACATTGAGAATCGAACGCTCGCGCACGCGGGTGCCTATCGAAACCAGGTCAACTATGACTACTGGGAGACGCGCTGTGCAATGGAACAAACTGAGGCAGCAGTAACTGCTCGGCGCAATCTGTACGAAGCAGAGAAGTTCATGGATGAAGCCGATCCAGATGCCGCTCGTAAAGCATTTGAAGCGGCTTGGGATGGCTGGGCCGAAGTCCTCACCAAATATCCCGAACTCAAACAGGATCTAACGATCCAAGACCTGGGTGAAGCCATGGAAAAGTACTACGCGGTGCTTCGGCAACTGGATCTCAAAATTCCAGCCGACTTCAAGTTGATGGAGCTGTGGGAGCGGTATGCCAAGGTTCGAAACGTAACCGTGCCACCACCAACGCAAAAATAAGCCAGTTCAAATTCCGAGTAACCTTGACTGGAAATCGATTGGCTACCAGGCCAGTGCCAGCGTTGAGACGCGGCACAATCAACGTTTGCAGTAAATCTCTACTTAACGACACCTTAAGTACAGACTGTCCCCGCGCCAGCCAACGAGCCAGTTTAAAGTTAGGATCTTTGTGAATTTAGGGTTTAGCCTGGTGTGCCATTGCGATGCGGAGCGAACTTCCTGCAATTCTGACCCCTGAAAACAAAAAAAGCGGCAGTTTGCCGCTCAAAAAGATCCCGTTCAGGTCGGTTTTCTTGAGTCGCAGCATCCCCCGCGCGCACCCCTCACCCAGCTCGATGATCATCGAGCAAAAAAATGGACTCCAGCGGGTTACATTCGACGGTCTAGCCGGTCTCGCCTCTGCCCCTCACCCGCCCCATCCGCCGACGCCTGCCGACGCCTGCCGACGCCAACCGCCATCAACCCGATCGGCTGGAGCCGCCACCCCGCTCCTTCGTCCGCCGATGAGCCTCCGCAAACATCGCCGCCATAATCTCCAGCTCCCGATTAAAACGACGACTCGTCACCCGCATCGCAAAATCCCACTCCTCGGCGTTCACCCCCAAACGCTCCAGC
>JBJSXJ010000242.1:0-5529 GCA_046086325.1 Planctomycetota bacterium
GTGCTCGGTGGAACGGCGTCGCTCGTGGCGGCCATAACAAGCGAAATTCGGCGACTGGGTGGGACGGTCGAGGCGATTGGTGAGGGGCAGGAGCGCGCGGAATTGCTGGCTCAAGTCCGCGCCGCAACTGTTCGTCATGTCGTGCTGTTAGCGGGCTTTGATGGGAATGCTGATCCACAGGATGGAGCTGTGTTCACGGAAGCCGAGTTTGAACGTTATGTGATGACGCCCTATCTGGCACTGCAGGCCTGGTATGCGTCTTTGGAAGAGCCGGGACCGGATCGGCCGCTGCTACCGGCGACCTTCGTCGTCGCGACTCGCTGGGGCGGAGATTTGGGCTGGGGTGGTGAAACTGCCGGTCATGTGGCGGGGGCCTGGACGGGTTTGTCAAAAGCTATGTTCCTCGAACGCGCCATTGCAAATTCGCGCGATCAGCGAGTTGGCGATACGGACCTGCGAACCTTGGCGATTGACTTCGATATCGCCGCTACGGAAACGTTTATCGCGGAAAAAATTGCCGTCGAACTGGTCACCAAGCGACGCGAAGCGGAAGTGGCCTACCGGGATGGCACACGGTATCTCGTGCGCTCGAGTCCCCAGCCTTTGCAGCCGCAGCAAAATCAGCAGACCAAGCGGCCGCTCAGCCAAACTCAGGCGGGCTGCTGGATCGTGACTGGCGGCGCGCGAGGAGTTACCGCGGAAATTGTCTGCGAGATGATTCGGCTGCTGGGTGCTGAAATTCATTTGGTGGGATCCAGTCCCCTGCCGGCGATTGATTCCGCTTGGTTCGAGTACACGCCGGAGCAGCTGAGGGCTTTGCGCACCGAGATTGTCAGACAGGCCGTCGAGCGAAAAGTATTGCCGGCTGATGAGTGGGCGCGAGTGGAAAAGGCGATTGAGATTGCTCGCAATCTGCGCCGATTTGCAGCGCTGCAAGGACGAGTTCACTATCATGCGTGTGACATCAGCCGGCGGGCAGCAGTCGAACAATTAATCAGTACCATTCGCGGGTTGGGAAAGCCGATCATCGGGATCGTACATGGTGCGGGATTTGAAAAAGCGAGCCGCTTTTCGGGTAAGAAGGAACAGCTGGTACGACAGACGTTCGCGGTGAAGGCTCTAGGAGCCTGGAATTTAATGGCGGTCACTGCCCCAGATCCCATTCAGACGTTCATTGGCTTCGGATCCATCAGTGGACGGTATGGGTCTATCGGACAAACGGATTACAGTGCCGCCAATGAATGGCTAGCGAAATTGATCGCTCGCTATCGACGGATACGGCCCGAGGTTCATGCCGTCTCGATGGATTGGCATTCCTGGGATGAAGTGGGAATGGCCGCGCGACCGGAGAGCAAGCAGGCACTGACGCGTAAAGCAGTCACCTACATGCCAGTCGCCGAGGGCGTGCGACATTTTCTGGCGGAGCTTGTTGGGCGTCGCCTTGATCCGGAAGTGGTGATCACCGATCTCAACTATCACAAGAAGCATTTTCCCGACGAGCCGAAGAGTGGCAACTGGCTGCAACCCAGTTGGCTTCCCGCACCACTCGCCCAGGACAACGCTGATTTGGGACCGATGGTGATCGTGGGGAACAGTCCGCTGGCGCTGGAATTGTTCGCTCAGGCACGCAAGGTCAGCAGCAGTTGTTATCTGATCGCCTCGCCTCAATCCCAGGATGCGGCTGATCGGCTGCAGGCACTGCTGACGGCGACTGGGTGTCGGCAACTGGTTTGGCTGGTGGGTAACGATGCGGAAGCCTTGCTCGGACGAGGCTGGGAGCGACAGCGACAGCGGATCGAACTGGGCTATAAATCGAGTGTCGAGGTGGTCCAGACTTGGCTGCGAAGGCAGGCGGAGCAAGCGATCGATTCGTCGTTGGCGCCGTCCGTGCTGCTCTTTGGAAAACCAATCGACGCCGTTCAGGAAACGAAGCTGGCGACACGTGGGAGCCCGATTGCTCCCGAGTCGTGGTGGCCGAGCTGGTTCTGTGAGGCTCATCAAGCTGCGGCTATTCAGCAAACGTCGCCAGGTGGCACTCCGCTACTGCGATGTGTGGAGGTCAACGATTCATGGTCGACGAGTCGCGCGGCGCAGACTTTACTGTCCGAGTTGTACTCGCACGAGGTTCATGCGCATGTGCGGCACTCGGCCCAGGGCCGCTATGCCAAGCAGTGGAGCGCGGTGGGATTTGCGCCTGCTGCTCCTGCTACTCCTATCGCTGAGCATTCAGGAACGGCAGTGGGTCAGTTGCGCGGCGCGGCGCAGTCGTCTGACGAAAGACCGGCCTCAACGTGGCTCGCGGTAGGCTCGAATCCGAATACCGCGAGCCAGCGCGAGCTCGAGGCTTTATCGGAACTGCGGCGACAGGATTGGCGCAGCGTTGACTCGGCTGCACTGCAGGATATCACGACGTGTGTCAGGACACTTTCGGTGGAACGAGCTGCGGCTCGCGATCGCCTCACGGGACTCGTCGTCATCGAGACGTTGGATTCGCTGCGGGAGGCTCAAGGCACGCACTCGATTCAGCGGCTGGCCGCGCTCCTGGAAGCGACTCGCCCTGACCGGCTCGAATGCGTCGTCGTGCTGACACCGCCGATGGAACAGGGAATCGCGGCCGCCGTGGGTGCCTTAAGTGGCTGGCTGCAGTCGTATGCTCGTTGTCATCTCGCAACCCGCATCGGTTTGCTGGATGGCGCGGTGGACGAGCAGGGACAGATTCGGGCTGGCATGGGGAGAGAGTTGGCTAGCTGGTGTGAGGCTCAGGATCGAGGGCTGGGGCGAGTAGATGAGCTGCGCTATGAGAGCCGCGAAGCGAACACTCTCGAAGCGACAAATCGCAGTGAGAGTAGCGCGACACGTGCGGCGTTAGCGCTGGCTCCCCAGACTGAATGGATGACGGCAGGCGCTGGTGCCACTCATTCGAAGGGAAACGTCAGCAGCGCGACGCATGAAGGGGGAGCGCTGGGAGCCGACGTCGTCGCTCGTACGCGGTTCCAGCTGGATCCGGTCGGAGATCCGTTTCTGGCGGAACATCGTTTTCGTCAACGGCCGCTGCTGCCGCTGGTCGGCATGATCGAGTGCTTCTTGGAGTCGGCGGTTGACGCTCGGCAGATGAGTCGTGATTTGCCCTTTAGCATTTTCGACTTGCGAATTGGCCATGGGCTGAAGTTCTTAAGCGATGAAGCAAAAACGGTAGAGGTATGTTGGCGGCAAACAGCGCGCGGGTTAGAGGGGGAATTAACAACCGAGTTTCGTGACTCTCGGGGAAGGCTGCTGAACGCTCGGCGAAATATTGCCAGCGTCACGCTGGGGGGCCCTCCCGCTGCACCGGCGCTCCTCGGCGATCTAGGAATCGAGAGTGATGCGCCGTGGCGGACGTTCGTTTATCCAGACGCAGATTCGATTATTTTTCATGGACCGACTTATCGCTGGGTGGAATCGGTTCAGCTGCGAGGCAAGCAAATGCTGTCTCGCGTGATCAGTCGTTGTCCGCGAGAAATCGGTGGAACTCGGCATGGTGATTGGCTCATTTCACTGGCGCTTGCGGATGTAGCACTCTACGCCTGCGGATCGATGTGGTTTGCCCAAAATCCATCGTCCGTCACGATTCCCCAAGGCATCGATCGCTGGACGCTGTTTCAGCCGGTAGTCGCTGGCCAGCGATATCAGACATTAGTGGGTTACCGAGATCGCAGTGCGACTGAAGTGAGTTTCGATAGTGTGGTGGTTGATGAGCAGGGAAAGGTAGTTCTGGCGATCGAGGGTTATCGAGCAACGCTCGTGGCGACAGGAAAGGGCGAATAGCAGCATGATTGATTTAACAGGACTAGTGGGATTGGTGACGGGTGGTTCACGCGGAATCGGGCGCGCGACTGCCTTGCGACTCGCACAGGCCGGTGCAGATGTCGTCGTGAATTATGTCTCCAGTAAAACATCGGCACTGGAGGTGGCTCGACAGGTGAAACAGTTGGGACGTCGTGCCTGGGTCGTGAAAGCGGATGTCAGTGAGGAAGAAGATGCCACGGCGATGATTGACTTCATCAGTCGTGAAATCGGACAGCTCGATATCCTCATCAGCAATGCTGCCACAGGTGGCTTTCATGAACTGCTAGATGCCAAACGCAAGCACTTCGAACATGCAATGTCGACGAATGTACTGTCGGTGGTTTACCTGGCTCGTGCCGCGCGAGCTCTGCTCATCAACAAGAGCCATCGCACGAAAATTATCGCCTTGTCGAGTCATGGGTCGGAGATTGCGTTGCCGATGTATGGCGTCATCGGTACGTCGAAAGCGGCACTCGAAAGCCTCTGCCGACACCTCACCTTAGAACTGGGCCATCTCGGTGTGAATATCAACGTCGTTAAGGCTGGACTCGTGAAGACGGACTCCACGGCTCGATTGCCAGAATCCGAGCGGATGTTTGCCCGACGAACCGAAAAGGCCATGATGGGCGAGCGGACGCTGGAAGCGAGCGATGTGGCCGATGTCATTCTGTTTCTAGCCAGTCCGCTGAGTGATTTGGTCCAAGGACAAACGATCACGGTTGATGGCGGAGCGGAGGTTCATGTGTGAGATGAGATGTTAAACTAATCTCATGACCGCCAGCCCTCGTAACAGCTCATCTACGACAGAAACCAAAACCGCTGCGCCGAAAGTGGTGCCGCGACTGCGCTGGCTGCGACTGCGCTGGCCGCGACGGCTCTGTCCGCGACCGGCAGTTTTTCTGGCGCTGGCGTTGCTCGTTTATGTTCCGCTCTTTTGGACCTCGGGTGGCCAGCGGCAACTGTTTTACGACACGCTGCTACGTGGTTATCTGCTGATCCCGGATCAATTGGTGGTTGATTTATTCGCTGGTTGGCGGGGTGCTTCAGCAGCCGAGCCAACGGGTAATCCGGCAGCCGACGCGCCCGGCACAGCCGCCATCCCCACATCCAGCGTGTCAGCACCAAACGGCGCGGCACCAAACGGCGCAGCACCAAACGGCGCGGCACGCATCGTCTCTACACCAAACTGGTTTGTAGAGCGTTTGCCGCTGCTTGGTGTTAGTTTGCTCTGGCTGGTAGCGGCCCTGAGTGCAGGGTGGTTATCACTGCCTTTGAATCTACGACGATCATTAACTCAGCTGGAAACTATCGCTCTCTCGACGGTGGTCGGACTGCAGTGGCTCTCGCTCTACACGCTCTTGATGGGCTTGGCTAGGACGCTGCACGCGCCCATCTTATTTTGGTTGCCAGCTCTGGGGCTTCCGCTGCTGGCGCTGGGGCGACTTTGGCGTCAGGCGGACAGTGGGCCGCGGTGGAACCTGCGAGCGATTGGGGATCGTTTACGGCAGCGGCCACTCGCGTCTGCCGGTTGGGCTGTGGCGGTAACCGTGCCCATGTTTTTCACTCTGGTGTTGGCGACGGTTCCACCCTGGGACTTCGATGTGCGTGAATACCATGCTCAAGTTCCCAAGGAGTGGTTTCAGGCGGGACGAATTAGTTTCTTGTCGCACAACGTCTACGGCAATATGCCGCTCGGCGCTGAAC
>JBJSXJ010000243.1:0-5676 GCA_046086325.1 Planctomycetota bacterium
ATTTTCACCGTGCGATCATGACTCGTGCTCGCCACCAACGTGTTATCCGGCGAAAACGCTACGTTGCTCACCCAATCTTTGTGACCTTCCAAAGTCGCTTGTTCCTTCCCAGCCGCATCCCAGATTTTCACTTTGCGATCGGCACCACTCGTTGCCAGCAGGGTGCCATCTTTGGAATAGGTGATCGACCACACCGCGTCTCCATGGCCTTCCAGTTTGGCCTTTTCGGTGCCCGCGTTGAAATCCCATAGCTTCGCAAGTTTATCTACCGAGCAGGTAGCTAGCGTGGCTCCATCCGGAGAAAACGCCAGATCATAAATAGCCGCTTCATGAGCTTTGAAGTTCTTTACTTCCATACCCGTATCGATCGCCCAAATACCCACATTGCCATCTTCTCCGGCCGCGACAATGTTCTTGTTATCTGGCGTAACCGCAATCGCTCGACACCACCCCTTGCGCTTATCGATCGTCGAAATAGCCTTCTTTTCTGCCACGTTCCAAATGACAATCTTGCCGTCGTAGCCGCTGGTGATGAGCTTGCTGCCATCGGTCGTGAAGGCGGCTGACCAAACGTTGCTGGTACTGCCATCCAGCGAAGCAATCGCCGCTCCGCTCTTAGGGTCCCACAGTTTCACATCGCCTGGTCGATAAGGAAGCCCCTCGCCACCAACGGATACCAGAACATTGCCATCAGCCGAGTAGGTCAAGTTGGTGACCCAGCGGTTGTGCTGCGCGATCGGCGCGGGATCGGCAGCGAAGATCGCGGTGATCGGACTGATACTGATCGCCAGGCTGACGATGAGCAGGGCAGGGAAGGGGAACGTAACGGGGAAGGTGAGTCGCATAGCAGGTTCCTTGTGCAAAAAAGACGCGGTTGTTGTAGCAGTCGCGCACGAGCCAAGCAACCACCGAAATTCACGATCCTTAAGGCCGACGCTATCTCAGGCCAATTCTATCTCAGGCCAATTCCGTCTCAGGCCGACGCTGTCTCAGGTTCTGTACGATCCACACAGACGGCGACGGCAATATCGCCTGTCACGTTGAGCGTCGTGCGACACATATCCAGCACTCGGTCGACCCCTAAGATAATTCCAATGCCTTCGCCTGGCACACCGACAGATTGCAGCACCAGCACCACCAGCGGTAAAGAGCCTCCCGGGACTCCCGCCGTGCCAATACCGGCCAGCACCGACATCAACACCACCGTGATCTGCTGCGTGAGCGTCAGGTCGACGCCAAACACTTGGGCTAAGAACAATACCGTCACACCTTCATAGAGCGCCGTGCCATTTTGATTGGCCGTGGAGCCAACGGTCAGCACAAAACTGGTGATATCGCGACGAACGCCCAGCTTCTGCTCGGTCACCCGCAGCGCCGTCGGCAACGTGGCACTTGACGATGATGTGGCAAACGCCGTGACCATCACTTCGCGAATCTGCCGAAAAAAATGTCGCGGTGACAAGCCCGCGAATAGTTTCACAACCAGCGAATAAACGCCGAGCAGATGCAGGCCTAGACCGAGTAAAACGGTGAGGACATACCACAGCAGAGTCTGGAGAATATCGAAGCCCAGGACGGCCGTTAAGGAGAACATCAGACCAGCCACACCCAGCGGTGCGATCCGCATCGCCAAGCCGATGATCACCATCGTGACGTCATAGACCCCTTCGAGCACCTTGACGAGTGGCCCGGTACGTTCGGGAGCCATCGTGATCGCGATTCCAAAGATCAGCGAAAAGAACATGACGGCCAGCATGCCACCTCCCGGCGAGCTGCCGTCGAGCGCACCGACTGCCTCCTGCAGTGGGTTTTTCGGAATGATATCCAAGAGCGAGTCCCGCAACGTCTTGGCTTGCTTCGCCTGTTTGACCGCCTTGACCTCCTCCGTCGCAAAACGCTCCTTCAGCTCCTCACGCTTCTCGACCGGCAACCGTTCGCCGGGGCGCAGGGTATTCGCCGCCACAATGCCGATCAAAACCGAAAGCGACGATAGGATGAGGGTGAAAACAAGCGTGCGCAAGCCGATCCGGCCCAGTCGGCGAACATCGCCAATTTCGGCCACTCCCAGCGTCAAGGCGGAGAAGACCAGCGGCACCACCACCATGAAAATCAGCCGCAGAAAGATCTCGCCCAGCGGCTTGGCGAAATTGTCTGCCACGTACAGCAGCGACTCGTTTGTTTTGCCGTCCGCTGCTGGCGGCAGCCAGAAGTTCGCTGCCAAGCCCGCGCCCGCACCGCCTGACAAGCCGAGAAGAATCTGAGTGTGGAGCGGCAGAAAACGTCGTGGTTTCGCGGAATCTGTTGTCATCGCGATCGTCTAATTGCCGCTCGGACGTGGACTACTCACGGCATCTCCATAGAGCGGTCCGTGAATCACCACCGGTCGGACATCCAAATGAATGTTCTTGATTGTGCAGTCGGTGGTGCCGTTGGTTTCCGATTCCCACCCCAGACTATCTTTGTCTCGATAGAATTTGAATTCAAATCCACTCGTTTGTCCATCCAACGCCTTGACTCCATCAAAGGCCAAGCCGATTGCGTTCCCATCCCGATGTTCAATCACACGGGTGAGCACATCATGCAAAGCGGTATTGGCCAGGATGTCCGTATAAAACAGACGGCGACCGGTAAACGGACGGAACTCGGGCGAATTCGGGTCAATCTTACGCTCCGACAGTTTCGCCGGTGACGGAGAAACCTCGTGCGTCGTGAGGTTTAACTGATCACCATTGTTGAGATACGACAGCCGCGCATTCTTAACGTTGAAACTGGCAATCGAATCGTCATGCGTTGCCTGAGATAAATCCAGCATCACCGCTCCCCGTTGACCAATCACGCGCGCCGTCACTCCCTGCTCCACGACCAGCGCCGAATCCTCATCGATACCAATGCCAAAATTAAGTTTCTGCTGCTGCATCGCCACCAAGGCTCGCGCAAAGCGACCGCGAACCAAGCAGTGCTGATCGACAAACCAGCCATTATTGAGGAAACCGAGTCCATGGTCGATTTCTTTTCCCATGGCGACACCGTTGAGCATCGTGTTCAGGACGCTGCCCGGCTCGCGAAACATCACCTGACTCATGATGGCCGCACCAGCACTCGTACCACTAATCACTCCTCCACGACGATACAGGTCCCAGATGGCATCGAGCAGCGGGGACGGCTTACGGTCGGCCGATAAGAGAGATTCACGAATACGATTTTGAGAGCCACCAATGAAGAAGACGCCTCGACTGCCCCGCACCCGCTCAATGATCTCTGGATCCCGGGCCACTTGCTGCGGATCGGAACCTTCAATTCCGGTCGGCGCCAGTGGTACTAGAAACGCGTCGGCGCCATGCCGCTCTAACAACTCCACCGCCCGCTGACCATATTTCAGCGGATAATTGCTCGCACACGGGAAGACCGCAATCCGCGGACGACTGCCGCCCGCCAATCGCAATAGCTCATGCCAGATTTCCTGATGGTCATGTCGCGCTGAACCACCGATGATGACGAGCGATCCTTTGATCGGCACTGAACCAGTTTGAGGCGTCGCGTTCGCATCCGCCTCCTCGGCTCCCTTCACCATGAGCGACATGTTAGCTCCCCACCAAAAACAACAGCCGAGAAGCAGGATCAGGATCGTTTGAGTTTGGCGCACGAGGTTACTCCCATCCATTCGAAGCGGTTGATGGTCGCCTGTTATGGCAGGAACCGGAGATGGAGGCAAGCGACATTTTCTGGTTTGAATTGACCGCCCACATCCGATTTGTTAACGTCGCTCCACGTTTTCTTACCCCCCACTCGGGCACGCGAGATCGAGGTCAGGGCATGAATTTTGTCGCGTGGTATCGCGAGCTGATTGGTGGACGCAAAACCTGCCTGCGTTCCCTCGCGCGAACCATGCTCGGGGTTGCTGAGTGGCCTTACGCTTGGATTGTGCGCCGTCGCAACCAAGCTTTCGATGCAGGCCGACGCCCGGTAGAACCAGTCGCAGCGCGCGTGATCAGCGTTGGCAACCTTACCGTCGGCGGCACTGGCAAAACGCCCTTTGTAGCATGGCTGGTCGAGCAGCTGCAGCAGCAGTTCGACCGGGAACATCAACTGCCCGGTGCCGCTGCCAAACCCAACACTCAGGATGTGGACCTTGTTCGAGCACGGCGTGGCCGCATCGGAATTGTCAGTCGCGGCTATGGTGGTGATGGGCAGCGGCCCAACGACGAGGCGCAGGAACTCGCTCAACTCTTGCCAGGAGTCCCTCACGTACAGAATCCTCGCCGAGTGCTCGCGTGTCAGCGTCTGATCGCTGAGCATGCCGTGAGTGTGATTGTGGCGGATGATGCCTTTCAGCATCGCAGCCTGCAGCGCGATCTGGACATCGTGCTACTCGATGGACTCGATCCGTTTGGCGGCGAACATTTGCTGCCCCGCGGTTGGTTGCGGGAGCCGGTGGAGTCGCTTGGGCGCGCGGACGTCGTGGTACTAACTCGCTGCGATTTACTCTCGCTAGACCAGCGGGACGCCGTCCGCGAGCGTGTGCGACAACTGGCCCCCGAGGCGCTCTGGCTCGAGGTTGCCCAGCGTCCCCGGCGGCTGCGAGCGGCAGATGGAATGATCGCTGGCCTGGATGAGCTGCAGCGCGGCCGCTGGCTAGCCTTTTGCGGGATTGGCAATCCGCTGGGCTTTCGCCGCACCCTCCAAGCCGCCAACGTCTCGGTTGTAGGCTGGCGCGAGTACCCCGATCATCATGCTTATTCGGCCACGGATTACACCGAGTTAGCGGCCTGGGGCGAACGGGAAGTCGAGGCGACGGGGCTGCTGTGCACAGGCAAAGATCTTGTCAAAATCCCCCGGCAAACACTGGGCCGTCTCCCGCTTTGGTCCCTGTCCACGGAGCTGCAGCTGGAACGCGGTCAGGAGGAGTTTTTGCAACTTTTACGGACCCACATCCTTCACTGCCAGTAATTGAACTTGACGTGAACGCCGAAAATATGGGATGAACACGCTTTCTCAGGAACTTGGCTGTGTAGGATGCACGCTTGAACCAGATACAGGCCCCGCAACAGGTCGCAGTTTTTTTGCCCACGTGGCTGGGCGACACGGTGATGGCCACGCCGACGTTGCGAGCGCTGCGCAGCCTGTGGCCAGCACCCACTCGTTTTCTCGGCGTCGGACGATCGGTCCTCCAGCAGCTCCTCGCCGGCACTCCCTGGTTCGACGATTATTTGCCCTGGAATCGCGATCCGCGCCGCCCCGAATCGGATTCGCCCACCGTGCGTGCGGCTCTACGTGAGCGTGGAGTAGACACTGCGATCCTGTTACCCAATTCCATGACCGTGGCCCTGATGGCCTGGCGTTCAGGCATCAAACACCGCATCGGCTACGCTCGACAATGGCGGGGAGCTTTACTTACCGACCGCGTTCCCGTTTGGCCTGCTACTCATAAATCTCGCCGTCACTCACAAGTCGATGACTATCTCGGCTTAGCTCTGGCCATGGGCGCAGCTCCCCCAGTCGAGCCTCGACTGGAACTGGCCACCGATGCCAGCAGTGAAGCGATCGCGAGTCAGGTCTGGAACAATTTGCGGCTGCATCAAGTATCTCAGGTGGTAGCACTGAATTTTGGTGCCGCAACCTGCAGTGCGCGCCGCTGGCCGCTGGAACACTGTGTCGCCTTCGCGCGTAAAGTGGCCA
>JBJSXJ010000244.1:0-4570 GCA_046086325.1 Planctomycetota bacterium
AAGGCCTTCATCCCGCACGCGGCGTCGCTCGGTCAGGCTTTCGCCCATTGCCGAATATTCTCGACTGCAGCCACCCGTAGGTGTCTGGGCAGTGTCTCAGTCCCAGTGACGCAGGTCGTGCTCTCACACCTGCTACCCATCTTTGCCTTGGTGGGCCATTACCCCGCCAACTAGCTAATAGGATGTAGACCGCTCCCTAGGTGGAATCACACCTTTGATCCGGAGATATTATCTGGTATTAATTGCGATTTCTCGCAGCTATCCCAGACCTAGGGGTACGTATCTACACATTACTGTCCCTTACGCCGCTCGAGTACCATTGCTGGCCTTTCCGCTCGACTTGCATGCCTAATCCACGCCGCCAACGTTCATTCTGAGCCAGGATCAAACCCTTCAATTGTTGTTCACTTAACACAACTCAACCTTGCGACTGAGCTGCGATTTCGAGCAAACTTAAGTTGACGGTTCGAACCGTTCGAAGCCTCCGGTCAAAGAGGCCTCTAGCCATTTGCATTCCGCACGATCTCGTGCTGGTTCAAATTAATAAACGGAAGGTCTAAACACCAAATTGTCAAAGATCAAATCTTAAATCCCACTCCCGACTCGCCACACTCAGTGCGACTCGTCGTGCAGGTGGGTCGAGCATCTTATCAGATTCACTCGACCTGTCAACCGCGGCTGTGATTTATTTTTTCGAGTTCTTTTCGAGCCACCTTTTCAGATCACTCGCGGCCACAACGTTCGCTGTAACCTTAACTCGCAAACCTCTCACAACCCCTGAGGACAATCTATTTCGGCTTTCAACCAACCGTTTCTTCACTGCAAAATTAAGTTTGGCAAACCACCCATTCTGAATCACTGAATCAGTAATCCAGAACCGCTTCATGTGCTCGTCGCCCAGTATCAGGCCGCATTCATCAAGCAAGTCCAGGTGATCGACGCCACTCGCTTCACAGCTCACTGCGTTGATCGTCGTCCGACAGCAATCGCCATCAGGTGACTGACGGGCGATATCCTACGAATTCTTCCCTGGCTCGCAAGGGCCGTCCCCAATAAATTCCGCTCATCAGTCCAACCGCTGCGAAAAAAGCCCCTGAAATCAAGCTTCAAACGAACAAAACTTTTTCTTCACGAAGATGCGGTGCGGCCCCGTTCGCCCCTCTGTCATCGACTCTTGCCGCTCGATAAATTTGTGTTCCTGCGATCCTGTCACGCGCTCCCCGTTAGCTTCCACTCGCCGTTCACCTCCACCCCGGCACACCTCGCTATGAATTCGAACTCGTTGACTCACACTTCCGCCGAACAAGCTCCCGCCATGCGCGACGGAGCAGCGATTGACACCAGCGCCGTCACCCCCGCCAGCCTCGCATCTCCACCCGCACCGCTCTTCTGTCGCGGCGTGCGGGGAGCGACCACGGTGGCAGAAAACAGTCGCGATGAAATTCTCACCGCGACCCGCCAACTGCTCGCACTGATGATCCGCCTCAACGAGATCCAGTCTGAGGATGTGGCCAGTGCGATTTTCAGTACGACCGTGGATGTCGATGCTGAATTCCCAGCACTCGCAGCGCGCCAACTCGGCTGGCTCGACGTACCGCTCCTCTGCACCCATGAGCTCGACGTGCCCGGCTCTCTCCGTCGCTGCATCCGCGTCCTCATCCACTGGAATACGCGGCGCACACAGCGCGAAATTCGCCACGTCTATGTCAAAGACGCCGTCCGACTGCGACCGGACCTGTCGCAATTGCCACCGGTCAACTTCGCGGAACTCGAAAGCTGGATCGCCGAGCAGATGAAGACGTTTGCTCCCGCGTGATGCCGCTGCCCCTGCGTCTTGGTCGCCGATCTTGTACATGTCGGAGTGCCCTGCTCATGAATTTCTCTGCCCTACGCTCCCTGCTGCTCCTGATTCCGGTCTGGCTGGTGATCGCCTGGCCATGGACTCGCTTCGGCCCCTCTCCCTGGCCCTCTCCCCAGCCGCTGGCGGAAACAAAAACAGAAAATCAGGCGTTTTTGGCAGCGGCCGGGGAGAGGGGACTTACGACAAACCACACCTCGGCAGCGAACACCTCCGCGGCGAACATGGCTTGGGCTGGAAGTAACTCTGGACGGGATTCGGTGCGCGATTATGGGGCCGTGGGGGACGGAGTGGCTGACGACACCGCTGCCCTGCAGCGAGCCATCGCGCACGGCGCGACGTACTTCCCTGCCGGCACCTATCGCCTCACCGCCCCACTGGACATCAACCTGGATGAGCTGGGATTTCGAGCTCTGCACGGAACGGGTGAAGCGCGTTTGGTAATGGCCGGCGCTGGCCCAGCGCTGCGATTTCGGGGCACGCACGGAGGCACCGCGGACCCACCCAGCGTGGCGGCTCGAGTTTGGCAGCGCCAGCGCATGCCCGTCGTCTCCTACCTGGAAATCGTGGGTGAACACGTCGACGCCGATGGCATCGAAGCCAGCGGCACCATGCAGCTCACCATCTCCCATGTCAACATTCGAGCCACACGGCACGCCATCCACCTGGTCGATCGCAATCGCAATCTGCTCATCGATGCCTGCCACTTGTACGACAATCGCGGCGCAGGAATTTTTTACGACCAGGTCAATTTGCATCAGTCCAACATCAGTGCCTGTCACATCAGCTACAACCGCAGCGGCGGCATTGTGGTACGCGGCGGCGACGTGCGGAACATTCACATCACCGGCTGCGACATCGAAGCCAACATGGCCCCGGACGCACCGCCCACCGCCAACATCCTCTTCGACTCCACCGGGGGCAGCATGGCGGAAGCGGCCATCGTCGGCTGCACCATTCAGCATGCCATGAAAGCCCCCGAATCGGCCAACATTCGCATCCAAGGCCGCGGACAAGTCCTCCGGCAACAACAGGTGATTCCCGTCGATTGTGGCCATATCACCATCGCCAACAATGTGCTTTCCGACGTGCAGTACAACCTCGACTTAGAACACGTGCGCGGAGTCACCATCACCGGCAATACGCTCTGGCAAGGCTACACCGCCAATCTGCGACTGGCACACAGCAGCCAAGTGGTCATCGGCAGCAATATCCTCGAACGAAATCCGCTCTACGGCTACACCCAAGAGGCGAGTAATCGAGTGGAACTGCGCGACTGCCAGGATTGCAATATCCACGGACTGCAACTGCATGACGTCCGCGATGCACCAGCAGCTCTCTCGGCCCTGCGCTGTCGCCGCTTGCTGATCACCGGCTGCTCCTTCATCGATTGCGCCCCCGCTGCCATCCTCTGGGAGGACGTATCCGACAGCAAACTAGCCGGTTGCCTCATGCACGACAGCCTGCCGCGGGCCCCCGGCCAGGAGAGCCAACCGCTGCTCCTGCGCGGGGCTTGCCAGCGAAATCGAGTGGAATAGGTGGTGGTGATCAGCCGCCTCGATCCGTCGCCCTCGCAGCGTCCCTGCGCCTCCGAATCCTCAACTACCCTAACTCGAAGTTTCTCAATGACTTCACTTTGCTAGTGCAGCTCGCTATATTACCTCCCTTGGAAATCCATTACTTTGCCCCCCTCCTCTCGGATCCTCGGATCGCCGTCGCATGACAGAAGCTGGTAAGCCTGATCGTTGGAAATCGTTGCTCGATGTACTGGGAGTGAAGCTGGCACCGGAGCGTCGCTCGGCGGCCACCGCAGCAACTCCCCTCGCCGAAGCCCCGCTCGCCGCCGCGCCCGAAACTCCGGATGCGGTGACGACCACGAGCGCCACTGCAAGCGCCATCACGAGCGATACTGCAAGCGGCTCCGCTGCGGCCGGCTCTAGCGAGTCTGCTGCGGCCGAAACAGCGGCGGGACCAGGCCCCACGGCAGCCCCCGACCTGGCGGCTCTGCTGGGAATCCAAACGCCCACCACCGCCGCCCCGCACACCGCTGCCACAACCAGCTCGGCGGGCGACAGCCTCGGCACCGACAACACTCGCCTGGCCGAACCAGCGGCGCAGTCAGCAGCCGCTGGGGAAGCGGTCTCAGCTGCCACGACGTCGGCTCCCGCCGCGACCGCCAAGCCAGCTCGTTCTAGCTGGTCGGCCCTGCTGAATTTGCTCGGAGTTCCCGACAGCGAGCCGCCTCCGCCACCAGCCGCCTCCGCTCCCAAGCCACCAGCCGCCTCCCCACCAGGAAAGTCCGCTGCCGCCGCCGCTCGCCCAGTTACCAAACGAGCGTCGATGTTTGCACCAGCCACTCCGGAGCCCGCTCCCAGCACCGCTCCCGCCGCCACTAGTAGCCCCGCTGCGGCATCAGCGGACAGCACGAAACCTGACGCGGCCGCAAACGAGCCCTCGGGGACAAGCGAGTTCGCTGGCAGCGGTGCGACGATTGACGTACGCGGTGGCAGGGAACAAGCGGTGGAATCGGCGCGTCGTGCAGCCGGACCGGCAGATGATTTTGAGGACGACATTTTCGGTGCTCCCAAGACAGACGGGGACGATGTGAGCGATGGCGGCGATGAGCCTCGTCGTCGCCGCCGCCGTCGCCGTAGCCGCCGTGGTGATGAGGGCACTGAGGCCCGCGCAGGCGATGATCGGGCCTCGACTTCG
>JBJSXJ010000245.1:0-17176 GCA_046086325.1 Planctomycetota bacterium
GGCGGCGTTTGGCGTAGATTCCTCGCCCAGCTTGACTACCTCGACTCGGTTGCCAAGGAAACTAAGGGCAGCAGTCAAGCGGCTCAGCAATTGCGAGCCTGAATGAGCAGGTATCGTAAGGGAGGGAGAGATGGATTTACACCGGGCCGATGGGCCGAGTGACACGGGCAAAGAGCTGCGCACGAGCGACCGTTTCAGGGCGGCGGTAGCAGACCGCGATCGACCGCGCATCTTGATCGCTCGGATGAGTGCCATTGGGGATACGATTCTGACGATGCCGGTAGCTTGTGCCATCCGCGAGAAATACCCGCAGGCCACGATTGGCTGGGTCGTGGAGAAAGGTGCTTCCACCGTTCTTCGCGGACACGAATGCATCGACGAAATGATCGTGCTGGAACGTGGCTGGTTCACCTCCCCACGCGCTATCTGGAACGTACGACAACAGCTCCGTCAGTTGCGGTTTGAAGTGGCCGTGGATTGTCAAAGCATCACCAAAACGGCGCTCGCTTGCTGGTTGTCGGGAGCCCCACTGCGAATTGGTTGCCGCGGCCAGTACGGCTGCGAACTCAGCCCCTGGCTCAACAATCAATTGATCGAACCACAGCGACCACACCTCACCGATCGTTCGCTGGAACTGCTCGCTCCGCTGGGCATTCACAACCCAGCCGTCGACTGGAAGTATCCTCTCGAACAAACCGCCTCCGCGTCGATGGCACTGGCGATTCGCGACTTGGGTTTACAAGCGGGTTATGCAGTGATTAATCCCGGAGCGACCTGGGATTCCAAGCTTTGGGAAATGGATCGCTTCGCGGCCGTCGCGCGTGACCTGGGTGAATCTCATGGACTGCCGACACTCGTGGTCTGGGGTGGGCAGCGTGAACTGAACTGGGCGGAGCAGATTGTTTCTGCGGCGGGCGGCCATGCACGATTAGCTCCTCGTTCCACCCTGGCAGAACTAGCGGCCCTCATTCAAGGTGGCCGCATTTTCATCAGTGCCGATACGGGCCCACTGCATATGGCCGTCGCCATCGGCACTCCCAGCGTCGGACTCTACGGAGCCACTCGACCTGCCGACTGCGGTCCCTACGGGTCCCCGCATCGAGCGCTACAGGTGCGGTTCCACGAGGGTTCGCGACGCGAACGACGACAAGCCACTAATACCTGCATGCAACTCATCACCGTCGAGATGGTGACGAGCACCTGTGCCGATTTACTCGCCGATACCGCCACCGCGCGACATGCCACCGCACGGCAATGCCGAGCCGCCTGAAGTCGAGATGAGGGTGACTAAGGCGACGAGCAACAAATCGTCTTTGAGCCCGAGCGCAGGCCATCAAAAAAATCAGCCACGACTTACCCCGAGAAGACCAGGAGCGTTTGTCATCATGACCGTACTGAATATCGCGGCCTTCCAAAATACTCCTCTGGCCGCCGAGCCTTTTCCGTACGCGGTGATCCGCGAGTTCATCAACCCGGAGGCGATTGCTGGGATCATTCGGGATTTTCCGGACATCGAGCAAGGTGGCAGCTTTCCGCTGGCGACATTGACCTACGGCCCAGCCTTTCAAGCCTTGTGCGAGGAGCTGCGCGGGGAATCCCTGCGTGCGGCCTTTGCCGAAAAATTTCAACTCGACCTCCGCGATCGTCCCACGACCCTCACTGTGCGCGGGCGATGTCGAGCGAAAGATGGCAAGATCCATGTCGATAGCAAAACCAAATTGATTACGGTCTTGGTTTATTTAAATCGACTGGAAGAACAAGCTGGCGACGGCGGACACTTGCGAATTCTCAACTCCCAGCATGACATCCACGATTATGTCGCGCAGGTACCTCCCGAACCCGGCACCATGCTCTGCTTTCTCAACGGCCCCACCGCTTGGCATGGACATACGTCCTACTCGGGAGTGCGGCGCGTGCTGCAGCTGAACTGGGTTACCGATGAAACCGCTGTGAAAAGCTCGGAACGGCGCCATGGCCTGTCAGCCTGGTTCAAAAAGTGGAACCCGTTCGCGCGTGCTGCCTAAGCGCGTACTTCACAGGTACCAACGAACCTCCTTCAACAACCGTGGTGTTTTATGCGGACGATTCGTTTCCGAACGCTCTTTGCCCTGAGCTTAGCCACACTCCTGCTCCTCGGTCTCCCTTCCCTGTGGCCGTCTCGGCCTGCACCCCACGTTCCCGTTCATCCCTCAACCCTGCACTACCTCACTCAATCCCTTCCCACCCCCACACCGTTGTGGGCCGACGAGCCCGCGGCGGCAGCAGTAGCGGCAGCAGCAGCAGCGCCGCCTGTGTCAGCCCAAGAACCGCCAGAGCCGGAAGCGCCGGAAGTATCCGGTGCCCCCGACGCCCCTCCAGCAGCAGAGATCGACTATCGGCAGCACGAGGTGCTAGGCAAAGGAGTCACTCGAGCCCAGCTTTCCAATGGACTCACCGTCATCGTGCGCGAGAACCACGCCGCTCCCGTCGCCACTGTTCGCTGCTTCGTGCGGAACACCGGCAGCGCCTACGAAGATAGTTATCTCGGGATGGGGCTCAGCCATATTCTTGAACATCTGGTTGCTGGCGGAAGCACGACCAAAAAATCGGAACAGCAGATTCAAACTCTCGTTGACTCCATGGGCGGTCAGACAAACGCGTTCACCACGACAGACGTCACCGCGTTTTTTATTGATTGCCCAGCCAAACGAGTGAATCAGGCTATTGAACTCATCGCCGAAAACATGCAGTTCTCGCTGATTCCCAACGAGGAATTCCAGCGTGAAATGGGCGTCGTACAGCGTGAGCTGGAAATGGGAGAAGCCGATCGACTCAACGTCCTCCACCACGCCATGAAATCACTGCTCTATACCGAACATCCGATTCGTCATCCCACGATTGGATACCTGCCGGTTGTGCAGCAAGTGAATCGGCTCGATGTGTTTGCTTTTTATAAAACTCGTTACGTGCCGCAGAATCTTGTCTTTGTGATTGTGGGCGATGTGCAAACGGAATCGGTGCTGAAGGAGGTCAAGGAGCGGTTCCAGGAAACTCCCCGCGCCACCGAACGCTTTGCAGTGCTCGCCGCAGAACCCGATCAAGTTTCTCCACGTTCAACCAGCTTGCAGATGGACGGAGACACCACTCACTTCTCATTGGCTTGGCCCACGATTCCTCTGCAACATCCCGATCTGTACGCTTTGGATGTCGCCAGCTACCTGCTGGGACATGGTGATAGCTCCCGCATTGCCACTCGCCTGAAGGTCGAAAAGCCACTGGCGATCTTGGTCGATAGCTCGTCGTACACACCCGCCATCGCGCGCGGCTGGTTCGACGTGACGATCGAAACAACCGCCGAGAATCTGGGGGAATGCAGAAAGGTAATTGATGAGGAAATTGAACGACTCCAGCGGGACCTTGTGAAGCCCCAAGAGCTCACGAAAGTGAAGCGTCAAAAATCAGCCGAGCATGTGTTCGCGCAGCAGACGGTCGAACAACAGGCAGACGCGCTGGCCAATTCATTTATCGCGACCGGCGATCCGCTGTTCGACGATCATTACGTCGCCGGCATTCAGCAGGTGACCGCAGAACAGGTGCGCGAAGTGGCTCGCAAATACCTCCGTCTTAATACACGCAACACCGTGGTGATCGATCCACTCGGCAGTAAGCGCGCCACGGTGGAAGTGATGGAGGCCGAACGCGAGTCTCCGGTGGTACGCAAACAACTGGCCAATGGACTCACCCTGCTGCTCAAGAAACAATCCGCCACGCCCACGGTCGCCATTCAAGCGTACGCGAAGGGCGGCGTGCTGGCGGATACCGACGCCACGAGCGGCCTGTCGGCACTCACCTGCGAAATGCTCACCCGTGGCACAAGGAAATATTCCGAAGAGCAGATTGGGTTCTATTTCGACTCGATTGGTGGAGTGCTCTCGGTGAGTAGTCAGGCGAATACCTGTTCGCTCGCCTGTCAAATACTCAAGGACGACCTGCCCACCACGCTCGACTATGTCCATCAGATGCTATTTCAGCCCCAGATGAACGCGGAGGAATTTATGCAGGCGGTCGAACATCAACTCGCCCAACTCGCCGCGCGACGAGCTCAACCGCAGGCGGATATCTTTGATTTCTGGTCGACAAATCTGCCCACGTCGACGCCCTATCACCGACCAATGATGGGTCTCGATGCCACTCTGAAAAAACTGCAGCTTGCCGACTGCCAGCAGTTTCACGCCCGCTTTTTTGTTCCCAATAATATGGTGCTGGCCATCTACGGCGACATTGATCCTGCGAAGCTGCTGCCCGAGCTTGAACAACTGTTTGGTGGCGAGCGTCGGGGGGCCGATAACTTATGGACGACGATTCCGGAGCGGCATACGAATCAAAGTGGCGGCCAGGCCAACGCCGAGCGTCCGCGCGAAAACACGGCACTGCTGCTGATGAGTTATCCCACGTTCACGCTCCAGGACACCAAGTCCAAGGCGGCACTCGACGTGCTTGATTCGCTCTTGACCGGCGGTGGTGGAATCGGCGGACGATTGTTTCAGGAACTGCGCGGTGAGCAGCTAGTTTATTACTGCATGGGACTGAACGTCGGTGGCGTGGCACCTGGCTATTACGTCTTCTTGGCGCAGACGCGCCCCGAAACGGTGAATGAAGTGCGTGATCGTATTCAACGAGCGGTGGATAAAGTGGCTCGCGAGGGGATACCGGCCGACGAGTTTGCGTTGACGAAAGAGAAGTTACTGGCCGCTCACGCCATGCGCGATGTCACACCGGCACAGCAAGCGACCCGTGCCGCACTCGATGAACTCTACGGACTCGGCTTCGATCACGAGCGCAGCTACGACGCTCGAATTCGCGAAGTCACCAGCGCACAAGTCCAAACCATCGCCGCCACGCTGCTGAAAACGCCACTCGTCATCACGACTCAGCCGCCTGCAAAATAGATGCGGGGGGGCTAGAGAAGGACTCGCCGCTGAATGACGTTCCAATTGTCACCTCGGAGAGGTGTCGCCCGACTTTCTAAGTCGGTAAGCGAAACGCGGCAGACAACGTTTCGGTCTCGTGAAGTACAAGTCACCTCGGAGAGGTGACCGACGTACAAGTCACCTCGGAGAGGATGACCAACCGGAAGTTATTACCAGCACACAAGTAACCGCGCCCCCACACACACCAAGCATGATCATTCGTATAATTCGGGCAATTCGTGGTTTCCAGCAGTGACGGCCTGAACAGTAAAGGTTTTCGTGCGTGAGTAACAACCTGCGGCTCGTGAATCTGGAATTGCCCGTGGAGCGATCGGAGGAGGGCTTGCGTGCTGCGATCGCTCGGCGGCTGTCGATCCCGGAGCCCGATGTTGGGCCCTGGCGCATCCTGCGCAAAAGCCTCGACGCACGCCAGCGTGAACAACTGAAGTTCGTCTTTTCCGTGGTCGCTCCCACTCCCGATTCAGCGCAGTGGCGTTCACGCCATGAACATCAACTGCCCCCCGGCGTACAGCGTTATGACGTACCGGAATTTGAGCAGCCGCTCGTGGGCGACCAGCCGCTGGAAGAACGCCCCGTGATTATCGGTGCTGGTCCCGCGGGACTGATGGCGGCCTATTTTCTCGCTCAACGCGGTTATCAGCCGATGATCCTCGAACGTGGTGATCCCGTCAAAGTGCGAGTGCCCGACATTCGTCGTTTTGATAGCGGTGGAGCACTCGACCCCGAGGATAATTATCTCTTTGGTGAAGGCGGGGCGGGGACATTCAGTGATGGAAAACTAACCTGTCGACTGACAGGTGCCGACGTGGACTGGGTACTCGATCAATTCGTAGCTTGTGGCGCCAAGCCAGAGATTCGCTACGAGTATCGTCCGCATCTGGGCAGCAATCGCTTACCGATGCTCGTCCGCAACTTGCGCCGCAAGATTGAAGCGTGGGGAGGCACTTATCAGTTTCGGTGTCGAGTGGAGGGGCTCGATTTAGTCGACGGACGCCTGCGCGGGCTGCAAACTTCCAGTGGCTATGTCAAATGCTCAGTCGTCATCCTGGCCATTGGACATAGTGCACGCGATACCTATGCCATGCTGCATGCCAGTGGAGTGCCCTTGGAGGCGAAACCGTTTCAACTGGGAGTGCGCATCGAGCAGCCGCAGGAGCAAATTGATGGACATAAATATGGTCGGCCCGAATATCGCGCCCTGCTTGGCGCAGCCGATTACACGCTCGTTGCCCATGGGCTCCGCGATGTCTTCACCTTCTGCATGTGTGCCGGTGGAGTGGTGATTCCAAGTGTGTCGGAGCCGGGGATGTTTTGCACGAACGGGATGAGTAATTCCCGGCATGACTCGGGGTTTGCCAATAGCGGTGTGATGGTGACGATCGATCCGTCGGAGTTTGGCAGTGACCATCCGCTGGCGGGCGTCGAGTTGCAGAGGAAGTATGAACGGCTGGCGTTCGAGTTGGGGCGAGGTGAGTACCGAGTGCCGATTCAGCGAGCCAGCGATTTTGTGGCGGGAGTAAGTTCAGGGGCCACCTTCACGGGCCCGTCGTCCTATCCACGCGATCAAGTCTCAGCCAACGTCAATGAGGTCTTACCACCAGCCGTCGCCGCCGCGCTGCGCGATGGCTTACCACGCATGGACCGCTCGTTCCGCGGCAACTTCTTGCGCAGCGCCATGGTGGTCGGCCCGGAGATGCGCGGCAGCGCTCCGCTGCGGCTGCTCCGCGATCAACGTACGCGTCAGTCGCCCACGATCGCTGGCCTATTTCCAGTCGGCGAGGGTGCTGGATACGCGGGCGGCATCATCAGCGCAGCAGTCGACGGATTGCGCAGCGCAAAAGCACTCGCTGCCTGCTATCGTCCCGCTTCTTAATAGCGACCGCCCGTTCATCGCGACCGCATCGACCAGGCGATCCCACCGAGCACTAGCGGTGTGGCAATCGCCAGTCGCGACGGAAACGGTTCGTTCATCAGCAGTACACCGCCGATCGCCGAGAGGATCGGTACCGCTAACTGGATCGTAGCCGCTTGCAGAGATGTAAGTCCGCGCAGAGCACGATACCAGATGACATAGCCAAGTCCCGACGTGATGGCACCAGAGACCATCGCCAGCACGATGCCTCGCAGCGAATACTGCGGCGCAGTCGTCGCGATCCACGAGCCAAGCGAGAAGAGCAGCGTCAGCGGTACGGCTCGACTGAAATTACCGCTGGTTGCCAGAAGCGGCTGCGTGACACCACGGCCCAGCAGCGAATAGCAGCCCCAGGAAACTCCTGCAATTGCCATGAGTATGCAGCCGACCGGCGACGGTGCCGTCAGTCCCGGCAAAACCAGGATCAGCAGTCCACTCAGCGCACTCGCCAAGCCGCCCCACTGCCTGGCACCCGGTCGCTCACCGCGATAAAAACTTCCCCCAATCATCGTCACTTGTACCGCACCAAAGAGCAGCAGCGCTCCCATCCCCGCCGTCAACCAGCGATATGCCAGTGAGAAAAATGCGGCGTAACTGAAGAGTGCCACGGCAGGCCACCAGGATAGCGCAGCGGACTGACGTTCATCACGCGCTGTCTGCAGCCTACTGAGCAGTAGTAACATGAGAGCGCCTGACACTAAGCGGATCGAGGTGAACGTGGCAGCATCGATCGACTGCGAATCAGGAGCCCTCACGCCCAGTGCCTGACGGCAAAGAATTGAATTCGCCGCAAACGCTACGAGGGCGCAGGCTGCTAACCCCCACGTTAAACCGAGCGCTCGTGACGGTGCTGACGACATGCTATTTCGTTGACGGCGCCAGGATACGTTCAAACCAGTTTGCAACGGAGTTTTCACCCCATTGCCCCGGCGTCGACGGCGTGGTCGTCACGGTCGCAGCAGTCGCGGTAGTCACAGCAGTGACCGTGGGAGTGTGACGACCTTGATCGGCCGTGAAGGTGAGCGGCAAAGCAGCCCGCACTTGCTCGCTTGTCAGTAACTGATTCAGTCCGTTTACGGGCTGGATGAGTGCCAGTGGTCGGGGCGCGAGCGCAGCACAAAGATCATCTCCGTCCGTCACCGTGAGCCAACCGGGAACAACAAGTTCGACCGACACCAGCGCCTGCGGATGCTGCAGAGCGGAACGCCAATCTAAGATCGCGCCGTGGGTGTAGACCGCCTGAATTCGCTCGTCGAAGATCGCCGCCAGCATCACCAGCGTCGGTCCATCGGCGTCGGCCAAGGAGGGCTGCCGCGGAGCGTCGTGCGGCAGGACAGGAAGTGGACCACCGGGATTCACCGCGCCCGCAGCATCCCCCCACAGCAACAGGCGACGTTGAGCAAACTCGGGGCAGGAACAGACGTAGTCGATCACGATCTGCAAATCGCGTAGCCGTTGCCCCAAGAGCGGTTCACCCAGCATCAGGGCAGTTGCCCAGCGGCTCGCTGCACTACTCGATCGCCCCCGTCGTTCATCTTCACGGTGCTGGCCCATCCCGCGCAGATCGGGAATCACCACGTCATAACCCAGCCTCAAAAGCTGCTCGACGTCCCCTGTGCGATCCTGCAAAAAATGCGACTTTCCGCCATGTGCAATCGCCAGCACGACGGGCCGGTGAGCCGTCACCGCACCACGAGAGGCATTCTTTTCCTGAGCGGGGTTTCGCTCTTCCGTCCTGGTTCGCAGGATGAGTAATGGAATCGGCACCTGATCGGGCGCGCGTAGCATCAAGCGCTGCACCTGGACCTGATCCGCCAGTAGCGACTCGTCAATCTTTTTCGGTGCTGGAGGATCACGCTCCACACCCGTCCTGCTGCCGTCTTCTTTGCTCCAGCCAAAAAGCTGTGCCAAATCCGCTTTCAGCGCGGCACCTCGTGCGGCTGGTGCCAGCGCAGCTCGCCGCTCGCGCGCCGCTGCGAGCTTACGATCAACCAGTGGTAGTAGCTGCTCACTCAGAATCTGTGGACGCAGTTTTTCCTGAGCCGGACGGTCCCCAACGAACAGTTCGGACTTGGGTCGCGGCTGACTATATTCATCCGCCGTCGACACGTTCCAGTCAAACCAGCGGTTCAGCGCCGCGTGAATGTTTACTCGATGCAGCGGACCGATATGCGTACAGTGCGATGCCTGCGGAGCACTCTGTTTCAGTTCCCCTTTGCCGTGTGTAAAGGCCAGTGCTGAGGGGCGATCGTACCACTGATAAATCTGCTTCATCCGCTTCCAAACCGGATCGTGCGCTTGATCCCAACTGAACTCGTGGCCCACGATCACCTGACGCGGCGCGATGCTGCCAACGATCACCCAAGGTAAAAAACCATCGACGGCGCTCCGTGCTAAATTACGAGTTGACTCCCAGCTGCCACTCCCCGCATAGGCAAACGTCGACTCCACATCCTCGGAGAGGGGATAGCGAGTCTCGGGTTGCGGCCCACCAAAATTGAACGGCACCGCCACCGCAATTCGTTCGTCCAGTGCAGCCGTCACCGCCGCTGGATCACCACCACCAGCCACGGCCCCAAGCAACGCAATTTGCTCGCGATGAACGTGCGGAGAATCGAGCAGCACGTCGACCGCGCGCATCAAGTCCCAGACCATCCAGCCCATCAAGCTTTCACCGGCTAGATAAAGTCGCAGCGAGTTGTCATAGCGAAAATAATAATCCTGACGACTCAACCGAAAACCGGCCTCCGACCGTGGTTTCTGCAGCAGTTCATCCCAAGCATGAATCGCTCGTTCGCCATCTTCGCTCGTGGCGATGCCATGCTGACGCCGTTCTCCATGCCCAAGTTGATCGGGGACCAGCACCACGGCTCCGGCGCGCGCCCAAGTCATCCCCATGTCCTGCAACTCAGCATGCTCCTTCGGGGTATGGTGAGCATGCGCGATGAGAATGCCGGGACGTTTCGCATCATGCTTAGGCGGCTGAGCGGGTAAATAACGATTGGCAGTCACCCACCAGCCCGGTCGCGATTCAAACAGCAGACGCTCGACGACAAAGCCCTCACCCGCGACTGTCCCGACCAGTTGCACATTCGTTTTCGCAGCCGGTGCATCCGGCAGCGCCAGTGACGCTCTCAGCGCCTGCAGCTTCTGCTGACGAAATGCCTGCCAAGCCTCCCGACGATCCAGCGCACGCCATGCCGCACTACTAGCTTGGTTCGCGCGAGTCAGCGCGAGGCGCTGAGCAGCACCCAGGCTGTTGATCGCCGCTGACTCCCCAGCCGGCACCTCGATCTTGCTCGGCAACGCCTTAATCGCGCGGTAAGGCTCACTCGTTTTTGGCTCGTCAGCCTTCTGATCACTCGTCTTCTGCTCACTCGTCTTTTGTTCGGTGGCCAAAGCCGTTGGCATCCCTAATTCCGCCGACGAACGACCAACACCGATCACGGCGAAAACCACCAGCAGCCAACGCCGTCGCAAGCGAGAATTCAACATCATGGCAATTGAAAAATTGAGTTATGGATGACTCGTTCAAATTTCTCACCACGAACACCGTCGTTACTGTCCGCGCCTTGTCCGCGCACCAGAATCTCCATTCCCCAGGTTGGCGCGAGCTCGGGGATGCTTAACCGCACCGTGCGACCATCGGCAGAAAGTTCCGCCGCCGAGACCGCGAGTGGTTTCTCATCGTGATGCTGCGAACCGTAATTGGCTGATCGTTTGAGTGACCAGACCTTCAGCGCGTATTGCTCCGGTTTACTCGCCGTGCCGCGATCCAGTGGTTCCGTGAACGTGATCTCGATCGCTCCTTGTTTGGCCTTCAATCCCACCGGCATAAACAGGGGTTTTCCGGTCAGTCGCAACCGGTATAGACCGCCCGGCGCCGTGGCACTTCCGGCCCAGGCGAACATACCGCAGGCATAAAGCTGCTGGTCGACCGGATGAAACCGGCCACGCATCACACCGGTCGGCAAGGGTGGAATCGGCAGCGCACACATGCCTCCTTGGCGCACTCCATCCAAGTTTTCATGCGGAACAACAAAAACTTTTCCATAGCCGTAAGAGAGATTGACGAGCGATCCGCTGAGCGGCCCCCACATTCCCTTCGGTACCCACAGCAGCTCGGCGGGCGAACGGTCGAACGCATTGGTGATCCAGCAGAGCGGTTGGCGCATGGCAGAGTCCGCCGAGTCGGTCACATCGTGATAACCAAACATGTTGCCATAAAACCCACCTCGCTCCACCCAGTTGATCCGATTCTTAGGATTCCAATGTCCCTCTTGATCCGTCACGACAAAGGTCCCATCCGGATTCAAACAAACGCCATTCGCCGCTCGAAAACCATTGGCGATGATTTCCGTCTGCTTGCCATCCGGAGTAACTCGCAGCAGCGTGCCGTGATGAGGCACCACCGCGGGCAAGGCATGGCGTGCTGACTTCGCATAGTAAAACGACCCGGAATCGTCCACCTGTAGCCCCATGGCGAATTCATGAAAATGCTCGGTCACCTGATGATCGTTGTTCAGACACTCATAAAAGTCTGTCTCGCCATCGGCGTTGAGATCGCGGAGGATCACGAGTTGATCGCGACAGGTAACGTGAATCGCCTCATTGACGTACTTAATGCCCAGCGGCTGAAACAGGCCACAAGCAATGCGCTGCCAAGTGAGCTTGGGTTCGGGCGATTGATCGCTGAGTGATCGCAAGCCTTCGATTAACCAGACATCTCCGTCCCAAGCACAGACAACCGCGCGGTTCGTATCCGGCAGGAAATCGATGCCGGTGAGTCGTACCTGGGCCAGCCAGGGATTGTCGACGGGATGCGTAAGCAGGTCGACTGCCACCGCTCCATCGCTGCGTCCGAGCTGCGGTCGTGTCACCAGACGTTCGCGCCACCGAGCTGGTCCGCCGTGCGTGTAACGTTCCAGGTTCGGCAGCTCACGGCTCGCCAAATTCGCTGCAAAATCAGCCGCCGATACCGAAGCTTGAGCGTCTTTCGTTTGACGCGTCACGGCCAAACTAAACTGCAGCGGCCGTTCACCCGCTGGCAATTGCAACACCAGTCGCTGCCCTTCGACTAGCCACTGGGCACCGGGAATCTCCGGCTGAATTGCCGCCAGAATCACCGCGTGGTCATGGACTCCCGCGCTCTCCGTTCGCCACACACCATCCCGCCGCCCAGGTCCCCGATCGGCAACTCGACCCGCGCCATCGTGTTGATCAAGCGGCCAGTGAGCAACGAGTGCCTCGGTGGACTTGGCTAGCTTCTCGGTCGCCGCCAGTTCTTCATTTGGAACCAGTCGCCCAAAAAAGCGCACATCGCGCAGCTCACCCTGAAAAAACGAATGCTGATCGGGAAAGTTGGTCGAGGTGAACCCCAAGCGAATGACCGCATCTGGCACACTCGCCTTGGCCCGCAAATGGCCCTCCCCATCTCGTTCCCCATCCACAAAGAACTCGACCAATCCCGTCTTTTGACTCCAGCGCAAGGCAACATCGTGCCAGCGATTGTCGGTCACGCGTTTTTTCCCAGTCACCGCTCCGACCCAGCCGACATCAAGCACCAAACGACCGGCGCGGATGAAAAAGGACTTCCCATCCGGAATCCAAGGGCCCTCGCTTTTCGCCAGCGCGAAGATCGATCCATCCGCTTTGGTTTTGATGCGTGCCATGATCGTGAAATCTTTCTCTAAACTGTCGAAGGCAGTTGCCGGTTTCACTTCGACGAACGAACTGCCATTCCAGCGCAGTGGCTGAGCGGCTGCAGCTGCGGGTGACTTCGTCGTCGTGGATGATTCCGTTCCAAAACGTATGGTTTGAGGGGCAGCAGAGTCGCTGGGCAAGCGCTGTGCAGAGTCGTGCGGATGAGTTGCAACGAGCAGTTTGAGCGGTGTCGCTCGTGCCCCTAGTTGAAACTGTCGCTCGAAGATCGGCGTGGGCGCTGACTGCTCACCGCTACTACTACCAGTGGCCGCCGTGCTGCTGGCGACGGAAGCTGGCGAACTGGCCATTTCCAGAACCGAAGTGGTACCCACGGAGTAGGCGACCAGCGTGCGATCTTCGTAGTGATAGAGCCCTCGATAGCGAGCCCATTCTCGCGGCAGCGGCCCGTAGCGACGCTGGTCACGTCCGATTACACGCTGATCATCGTCAAACGAACCGGTGCGTGGATCCGCCCAGCCAGGGCCAGTGGGATTGGCCAGTACGACCTCACCGAGCACGTGCGGATGAGCGCCATGACGACCGTCGAAATGGATCCCTTGCCAGTCGATGAATCCCGTGCCCGTCCAAGCCGCCGCCATGCGCAGTGTGTCGTGATCGAAAATCATCCAGCGGCGCCCTCGCGACACTCCACCAGGTCCACGATCCAACCGAGTGGCGATGCCTTTGTAGGCAAAGTTGCTCGCATCGCGACCGACTTCGTACGTGTTTATCAAGCTCGGGCCGTAATCCATCGTCGCCCACGGTTCGATCACTCGGGGCGCAGGCCCGCGCGTGTCACCCTTGGGTAGAGACGCAAGGTAAGCCACATCCAAGGTGACATGCTGCGTGGGATTATGTGGCTTCAGATAGGCTTCACGGATGTAATGGATCACATCATATTTTTGCTGAGGCACCATCCAGATCTGCGGCACCATCAGTCCGAACCCGCGCGTGAGCGTGCGATACATCGAGAGCGGATCGGCGCCGTTCTTGAATTGACCAGACGCAAATCGCAACGACGTCGGCAACGACCCGGGCTGATCCTTCGTGCCGTGACAGTTCTGGCAGACTCGCTGATAGATAGCTCGTCCACGTTCAAACGCTGCTTGATCCAAACTGCTTAGAATGCCAGCATGGTCAATCCGCGCTTCATATTCCGGAATCTCCGCTGCATACGCCGATGGCGGCGGCTGTAAGCTGGTCGCACGATCAACACCACCGTCACGAATCTCGATGAGGTATCGAACCAGATCAAGCAGTTGTTGGCGACTGGTCATCTGATTGACGAGCCCGCTGGGCATCAGCGACTGCTTGGATAAGGAACGGGATTCGATTGCTTTTATCGGGATCACCTGAGTACGTCCAAGCTGCGCGGGATCGCGCAGCGTCAACTCGGTGGGCGTCTCGCTGGCGATCAAGCCCGTGACCGTACGTCCATCGTGCAGTTCCAGGACAACCGATTCAAAGCCTTTGCGAATGGTCTTGGACGGTTCCAGGATCGCTTCGACTAACTGCTCGTCACTGGGAGGATTTATGGCGGCATCACGGGCACGAACGGCCAGCGCAGGACCGAGAGGGCTAGGAGAACCGTCTACCGCATGACACTTGACGCAGCCAATGTGCGGCTGATGAAACGCGATGGCACCACGCGCGGCGTCACCCGCTTGTCCCGCCGCTTGCGCGACCGCCGCATAGCCTTCGCGCCGAAGCGTTTGTTCGAGAGCCGATAGAGCGGGTGCACCATTCGCACCTGCTGGCGGCTCATCCGCAGCTAGCTGGCCATGCGGAGCGACCGTGATAACCAGCAGCATCAGCAGACAAACCATGCGCTGCATACAGCCGGTCGCTACATTCTCCGAGGGACTAAAAACGAATCGACGATTGGTGAGGAGCATTGCGGGCGGAGGCTTTGGGGCTGAAGGTCGGAATTGAATGGAGGAAAGCGATTCCTCCCGGTGTCGCTTTTGTCCACAAATTCGGAGCCGTTAGCAACGGTAGAGCAGTTTTTTTTCGGCTCTAGGGAAACACCGCGATGGGGTGGAAACACAGAGTCACAGAGGACACAGAGGAAAGCGACAAAGGTTCGAACATAGCGGGCAGTGTACAACCTCTGTGTTCTCTGTGCCTCTGTGTTTCACCAAGATTTAATCCGTGCCTCTGTGTTTCCCCAAGCCTCTGTGACCTCTGTGCCTCTGTGTTTCACAACGATTTCTTCTGTGCCTCGGTGTTTCACAACGATTTCGTCTGTGCCTCGGTGTTTCCCGTCAGCATTTACCGCTCTTTCGCCATCCAAGTTGTGCCGTCCGCAAATACGACCTGCGTCGCCCGCACCTGCAGGTTCGATTCCTTGGAGATTAAGGGAGACATAAACTCGGTCGTGGTGGATTCACCAGCCTTGACGAGCACACCCGTTTTGCGAGTCTCTTCATCGCTTAACCAACTCGTGGAATATGATCCATTACTTCGTTTGGCAGAGTTTTTTTCGTTGTACGAGTACTCCATGTCCACGCGACGAACGGCCTTGTTCGCTCGATTGGTCACCTTCAGGATCACGTTCTGAAAGAGGCCTCCTCGGCTTGGTTCGATCGATGCCAACGTCACTTCCACGGGCGAGTTGCCAGTGAACTCTAATGTTTCTAGTTGAGCTGCCTGTGCTTGATGATTCGGCAGCGGAATATCCAAGATCTCAAAGGGATATGAAATCTCTTCCGTCTCAGTCACCAGCGTTAACTTAATGGACGCGACGTTGGCCCCTGAAATTTCAGCTTTCATCGCCGAATCACGGCGTTGGATCGTGCTGATCGCCGTTCCGTCCTCATCAAATGCCACTGCCACAAAGCCTTGAGGCTGCACACCGGACCAGACAAACGTGTAAGTCTTCCCACTCGAAGAAGCACCAAAGACTGGCAGTTCCTTTTCCACGCTCTTGAGCTGCACTTTGATATCACCCTCCGTCAGCTCCAGACCGGCAGTCAATTGGTCGACCTGAAAAACCGCTGTTTTCGTGGGCATCGTTAACTTAATGACACCCGAGCAAGATTTGATTTTATCGACCTTCGAGAAGAGCCCTTTAAGCAGACTGCCAGACTGATTGTTGATCATCAGGTAACCACTGGAGGTGTCGACGAGGCTCTCACCGGCAGCATCCACGATTGTTAGCGTGGCATTTAACGATTCTCGTCCAAGTGCTTCCATCACCGATACATGCGGCAGTTTGTAGTCCATCATGAGCAATCCGGTGGTATGAGGCGCGAACTCGGTGAGTGACGCGACTTCCAGTCGCGCTGGACCCGCGAATACTACCGGACTACGGCGCGGCAGTTTTACCAGTTGCACTTGGCCCTCACCGCTGAAATTTGGATAGTAGCCAATCTCATTACAGGCTTGCTCCAGAATCTCCAGGTGTGATCCTTGTGCCTTGAGCGTGATCTGACGTTGTCGAATTTCCTCGGGCAAGTCGTCAATCTGAATGTCCAGGTCCGTCGCTTCAGCCAGTTCTTCTAAAACGTCTTGCGACTCACGATCAGTGATTTCCATCGTGTGACGCCATCGCTCTGCAAATTCAGCGGGACTGACAGACTCGAATTTAGCCATTTTGGCTGCCAGTCGAGCCGCTTTTTCTTCCGCTGTCTGCGTGGCATTCTGCATCGATCGCTGCATACCCTCCATCATCTGCCGGCCAAACTCCTCGGGGCTCGCCGGTGCCCCTGACATGCCGAGCATTTGTGAAATCGACTGCATCGGGTTTTCAAAGTTCATCACGATTGATTCTGGGGCGGCATCATCGGACTCTTCCGCATCCAGCGGTTGTTCCAGAGCGAAAATCCGCCATTTGCGACTGTCGCGCCGCAGCAGGAACTTGATCTCAACCACATCTTCACCGGGTACTTGGGTCTTCACGGGAACCTTGACGATGCCACCTTCGAGGATCGCGTTACCGACATTCCAGTTACTTGGTATCTGCGCCAGCGCATTCTGCCCCGCCACGCTCACCTGGATTTGACTGCGAGCGGCAGCGGTGAAATACTCCAGCGCCCGCTTGCGTTGCGGCCCTGCACCCTGGGGACTGGACTGCACTGCGGTCAGAAACTGTTTCACGACCTTCTCCGCTTGCGACTGCGGAGTTCCGATCAGATCACTGAACACGTCCAGATAAAACAACAGGCCGGTGACTGCCAGCAAGGTGATCGCTAATCCGGTGCTGATTTTAAGGATGGTGGAACTTCTGGAAAACATCGTGGCATTCACCTTTCAAAAGTCAAAGGAAGAGGAAAGACCGTCCGTTGACAGGTAATCGTAGAACGTCTCCAGCGGCGGACATTTCTACAGTTTTTTTGAGGTATTCGGATTTCGCTGTGGACCACTCATTCGCAGCCGTTGGCAGCGGCCGAGCAATTTTTTTCGGCTCGCGGGAAACACCTCGTTGGGGTGGAAACACAGTGGCACAGGGGACATGGGGTGGAAACACAGAGGCACAGGAGACATGGGGTGGAAACACAGAGGCACAGAGGACACAGAGGAGAGGAAAAGAATGATTGAGTGATGCTTCTTAATGGCCGGCAGGCTGGTCACAATCTCTGTGACCTCTGTG
>JBJSXJ010000246.1:0-9561 GCA_046086325.1 Planctomycetota bacterium
CCGGAGGGCTCACGGTCAGCCGTTATAAAGAGGGTGGAACATCCCCAAAACATCCTTCATCAGGCCGAGAGATGCCGAGAGATACTGAGGGGGTGGTAACCCCTGGGCGAATTTCTGGGAATGCGCTAGGCTTACGCGTACGACCGCTGTCGTGCCCTAAGTCGTCGTGCCCTTAGTTCTTCTGTCCCTGGTTTCTGACCACTTTTCGTGGAACCGTTCGTGAGTAGCACACATGATGCGCATTGCTTTAGCCTTCCGCGTGTTCTTTTCGATCCTGTTCGATTCGGCCCTGGCCGCTCGAGTGGCCGACTTGTTGGCGGGTGGAGCGGTGCCGGTACCCGAGTCGATACCGGCATCGAAAGCGTCGTCGTCGGCCAAGACTGTGGTGACTCCGGCAATTTCTAAACCGGCGGCACCGGCGCGGAGCGAGGCGCTGACGCTGCTGGCGACCTTGCAACGCGAAGCACGACTCATCGACCTCGTGCAAGAATCACTCGACGCCTACTCGGATGCTCAGATTGGCGCCGCGGCGCGCAACGTGCTGCGGGATAGCAGTAAGGTTCTGGAGCGACTGTTTGCGCTGCGGCCGGTGGTGGGCGGCGCGGAAGAGGCGCTGGTCGATGTGCCGGTGGGCTTTGATTCTCAGCGCTGGCACGTGACGGGTAAAGTGTCAGGTGAGCCGCCGTTTCGTGGTCGACTCGCTCATCCCGGTTGGCAAGCCACTCAGCTGCAGCTTCCCACCTGGACCGGCAGCGCCGACTCGGCACAAGTTATCGCTCCGGCGGAAGTAGAAGTTTAGAGGAAAGATTGACGATGACCGCTCAGTTTATCTTGGGGATTGATTTAGGCACGACCAACAGTGTGCTAGCCTACACGCCAATCGCGGGCGAGCGAGCGGAGGTGCAGGTGTTGTCGATTCCGCAGTGGACGGCGCCGGGCACGATTGAATCGCGGGGCACGTTGCCATCGTTCGTCTTTCTGGCTCACGAACATGAGCTCAACAGCCGACAGCCGGATGTGCCGTGGGCGAATGGACGAAACTATGCGGTGGGCGAATGGGCTCGACGGCAAGCGGCCGAGTCCCCGGATCGCACGGTGGGAGCGGCGAAGTCGTGGCTCTGTCATAGTCGAGTGGACCGGCACCAGGCGCTGCTGCCGTGGGGAGCGACCGACGATGCGGCGGCGCGTAAGATCTCGCCCGTCGACGCTACTCGGTACTACCTGGAGCATTTGATTGCCGTCTGGGAAGCAGCGTTTCCGAACGCAGCCCTGCGTGATCAACAGGTGGTGCTGACCGTACCGGCTTCATTCGATGCAGCCGCGCGCGAGCTGACAAGAGAAGCGGCGCTGGCGGCTGGTTTTCCAGAAAACTTTGTGCTGCTGGAAGAGCCGCAAGCGGCGATTTACGCGTGGCTGGACCAGATGGGAGATCGGTGGCGCAAGGCGCTGGCCGTGGGCGATCAACTGCTGGTCTGCGACGTGGGTGGTGGAACGACCGATTTAACGCTGGTGGAAGTGGCCGAAGAGTCGGGTGATTTAACGCTGCGACGAATTGCCGTGGGCGACCATTTACTCGTGGGTGGCGACAACATGGACTTGGCGCTGGCGCACACCGCGGCCACTCAGTTTGCCGCCAAGGGCGTCCATCTTGATCCGTGGCAATCCGTGTCGCTCTGGCATTCGTGTCGAGCGGCGAAGGAAACGCTCCTGAGTGGCGAAGGGCCGAGTAAGCATGCCGTGACGGTGCTGGGGCGCGGCAAGAAACTCATCGCTGCCACGGTCTCGATTGAGTTGGAACGGGAGCAGGTAAGCGGTCAGCTGCTGGATGGATTTTTTCCGATCTGCGAGGCGACGGATCGACCTATTCGTCGTCGCGCGTCGGGCTTTCAAGAAATTGGCTTGCCGTTCGAAGCGGATACGTCGATCACCAAACATATTGCCGGATTTTTGCAGGCGCACGGTGAACCTGGTAAGCCGATTCGGCCCAATCAACTGCTGCTCAATGGTGGCGTGTTCAAGGCTCCGCTGCTTCGGCAACGACTGCTCGAAACACTAACCTCTTGGACCCCTGCCGCCGCTCCCCCCAAGCTACTCGCTGGTGAACATGACTTGGATTACGCGGTCGCGCGTGGAGCGGCGTTTTATGGGTGGACGAAGAATCGTGGCGGCGTGCGCATTCGGGGTGGAACCGCACGCTCCTACTATGTCGGCATCGAATCCGCGGGACTCGCGATTCCCGGAGCACCACGACCTCTGCGCGCGTTATGTGTGGTGCCGTTCGGCATGGAAGAAGGAACGGAAGCTGACGTGCCGTCGGCCGAAATCGGACTGATTGTAGGTGAACCCGCGCAGTTTCGTTTCTTCAGTTCGCCCGTTCGTAAGCAAGATCAACCTGGCACTCTGCTGAAGGAATGGACAGAGGAAGAACTGTCCGAAACGGATTCACTGGAAACCACGTTGCCGGCAGATGGGCTGGACGAGGAGACGTATGTGCCGGTCCGCTTTCAGTCGAAGGTAACGGAACTTGGCATGTTTGAATTATGGTGTGCCAGCACTCGTGCAGATCGCCGCTGGAAACTGGAATTCAATGTGCGCGAAGAGGCGGAGTGATCGGGTATGTTGAAAGTGTGCCGGGATGTGTGGGATGCCTTCTGAAAAAAACAGTTTAAGTAAGGTGTTGTAGACATGTCATTTCAGCAGGGTGGGTCAAGGTGCTGGTGGGCGGTCGCTTTTCACGTGTTCGCGATCGTCTTGTCGTTGGTGATCGGCACAGCCTGGGATGGCGAGCGGTCGCTTGAGGCCAGGGAGCAGCCAGCGGCCACCGCGACAAACTCCAACAACTCAGCGGCGGGGAAGGACGCCGATCAGCCTGCTGCTAAGGCTGCGGCGGAGGAAGATCTGTCGCTCACTCTCGAAGAATATCAAAAGCTGGGTGTGCCAGCGGTGGATAAGAGCTGGACGGGGAGTGACATGGCGGCTGCGGCCCAGGTACTCAAGCGGCTCGCGGCGCGAGATGAACGGCAGTTGCCGCGTTCCCAGAGTGAACGTTCGGCAGCGTTGTTTGCGCGGATGACTTCTGCCAAGGATCTGCAACCGTTGAGCGATCGCCAAGTTCCTCTGAATGAACGCCTCGGGTCAACACTCACCTACATGGATGGCACCAATCAGATTCTTTTAATCTATTTGCGTGGGTTTCAAACGCAAAAGGTGAGGGACACAGAAGTTTTGGAATTGATGGCGCACATCTTCCGTCTATCGGTGGCGGTGCAAGATCGAGCTGATGAGCTGCTGCCGACACTCGATAAGAACGATCCGAAATATCCGGCGCGGATGCAAGGGTTCAATCAGATGAAGCAAGGCTTAGCAACGACGGTCTCGGGCGGATTAACAACCGTTACGGAACGGCAGCATTACCGCACGGAGGAGCTGCGACGTTTTACGAAGGTCTTGCAGGAAACGTTACCAAAGATTGTTCCTCGACTGCTGCCTGAGGCACAGACGGAAACGATCAAGAAGCTAGAGAAAATGCAAAGGGATCGCGCTTTGCAGGACTTAAAACCTGACCTGAGCGAACTGGTCACCAAAGTAAACGACTCTGTGAAGAAGAGTGATCCATGACGATTGAATTTAATTGCGGGGGATGTGGCAAAGCGATGCGCGCTCCGGACTCGAGTGCCGGGAAGCGCGGGCAATGCCCGACGTGCGGGAATGTCAACACGATTCCAGAGTCGTCGGTGGAGAGTGCTGGGGCCGGTGATGCCGCTGGCGGCGCCGCAACCGCTGTTGGTGGCAACTTGGAGTTTCCCTGCGGGAATTGTGGGAAGGTGATGCGCACTCCGGCTCAAGCGGCCGGCAAGAAGGGGAAGTGCCCGGCGTGCGAACATGTATTCACGATCCCGGCTGCGGGCAGTGGTGGTGGGGCGAGCGGAGGAGCAGCAGCGAGTGGGGCGGTGCGCGGCCCCATCGAGTTTGCCTGTTCAAATTGTGGTAATACGGTGAAAACACCAGGCTCGGCGGCTGGCAAGAAGGGTAAATGTCCGCGTTGTCAGGCGATTGTTGATATTCCGCTACAGTCCACTCGCCGTGCTCCGGCCAATCCGGCTGGCCCGGGCGGACTCATGCCGCTGGATGGCGGCCTGACGCCGCTCGATGGTGGTCTCACGCCGCTCGATTCGCCCTTTGGTGCGGCGGGCGGGATGGCTGCGGGTGGCTTTGGCGCTCAGAATCCCTTTGGAGATGATTTGTTTGGAGGGATGCCGAGCGGCGGTGCGGCGGCGGATCCGTTTGGTGGCGCGGGAGGTTTCGGAGCGGCGGGGTTTGGCGGAGCGCCGGCAGGGAATGCGGCCAATCCGTATGCCAGTGCGCCCACGTATAGCAGCTCACCCGCGTATGCTTCTGGCGGATCATCCCGCGGTTCGAGTACTCCAAGTGATTCCAATCGCAGCGGTACACCGTGGGAACGACGGCAGGGATTTTGGAAGACGGTTGGGGGAGTGATCACTCAGCCCACCGCAACCTTTCAAAGCATGAAGCGCTCGGGCGATACGCTCATGCGGGTGATCGGCTTTGCCTTTTTGAGTTCGCTGTTCACGGGTGCCATCTATTTCGCCTTGATGGCTCTGCATCAAGCGGCGTTTTGGTTGGGTGGACTAGGACTTCCACCTCAGATGATGGAACGACCCATGGAAGTACGGGCGGTGGCGTTTGCCGTGAGTGTGGGTGTATATGCTGTGACGTTGCCCATTGGTTTATTGTTTGGAACGGCGCTGAATCTGTTGGTTGGTACCGGCATCGTCCATCTCTGTCTGATGATTACCGGTGGAGCTCGATATGGTTTCGAGGTGACGTTGCGAGTGCTCTGCTATGCGATGGGTGCGAATCAGATTCTAGCCTGTATTCCCTGCCTTCAAATCCTCACCATCGTCACGTACCCACTGAGTGGCATCGTTGGGTTACGGGAAGCTCATCAGACCACGACTGGGCGCGCAGCCTTGGCGGTCTTTTTACCGCTGATCGTCTGCTGCCTATTTCTGGGTGGACTGTTCTTCTTTGGGTTCTTCGCGGCGCTGAGCAGTGCGGCTAATAACACGTAGAGGTGAAGCCCAACTGCGTGTTTCCCGGTGGGGAGAAGCCGCTCGGCGCGAGTTCGTACGCCAGCGGCTGGGGAGAGGGGACAATGACATTAGGCGAGTAACTCGCTGATGGCTTTGCCGGCGGGGTCGGCGATTGGGATGGGGCGGCCGCCGATGTCGAAGCTGCCGGACGTGTCGACGCCGACCGCTTGTAGATAGGTGTGGAACAGATGATTGTGATCGACTTGACGATCGACGACTGCGGTTCCCTTTTCATTCGTCTTGCCGATCACCGCACCCGGCTTCACTCGACAACCACCCATCACGACGGACCAGGCGGTTCCCCAGTGATCACGTCCATAGTACTGATTGATTGTCGGCGTGCGACCGAACTCGGATAACACCACGATCAGCGTGCTGGCGAGCATTCCGCGCTGAGCGAGATCTTCGACCAGCGTGGCGAAAGTTCGATCGAATTCCCCTAGCTGCTCAATGTGAAAATTAAAATTCTCATTGTGCGTGTCATAGTTCGAATGGGACACCTGCACGAACGTAATGCCGCTTTCCAGTAAGCGTCGGGCGAGCAGGCAGTGACGACCGAAGTCGTGTTTGCCATAACGGTCATGATCGCGCTCTGGTTCCTTGCTCACATCAAACACTTCGCTGCGCTGCATCAGCTGCAGAGCTTGCTCGTAGTTGGACGTGTAGGCATCGGTCATCGCCGTGCGGCGACGAGCGGCAAAGGTTTCGTCTGCTAAACGACGAAAAGCTTGTCGCTGATCGTCGGAAGCTTGAGTGACTGCTTCGGGGCGTTTGGAGTTGGGGGGAGGATTGCCATTTCCCAGAGCGATGCTGGCAAATTTGGGACCGAGGTAAGCCGAGTCGTTACTACGACCGCCACTACCACCGGGTGTGATGCGAATGTGGCCGGGGAGTGGCGATTGATCGGGCGTTAAACACTTCGCCGCGACGGCTCCGATTTCGGGGAAGGACGCGCCCGGCATTTGGCGGCGTCCGGTGAGCATCATATACGCGCCTTTACCGTGATCGTTCTCGGCCGTATTCACGCCACGCACAATCGCCAGATGATGCATCTGCTTGGCGGTGTAGGGCAGTAATTCGCAAATGTGAGTGCCTGGCACGGAGGTCGGAATCGCTCGGAAGGGGCCGCCTGTTTCCGTGCCCGGCTTGGGATCCCAGCTCTCCAACTGACTCAAACCGCCATGCATGTTGACGACCAACACTCGCTTCTGATCTTTCGCTAACTGCTCGGCTGCCACGGGGCGAACGAGTGAGCTGAGGCCACCCACAACCGCTCCGCCGGCGACTCCTCCCAGGAAGGCGCGGCGAGCGATTTGATGGTCCGCCGACTGACAGGCATATTGGCATTTCATGGCAACAATTCCTTCCCTAGTGGTTAAAGCGAAACTCGGCGGATGTCACAAGTGCCCAGGCCAGCTCCTGCACCGCCACGGGCTTGTCGGCCGTTCGCGGGGCGAGGTACTTGGTTACTTCTTCTATTTCTTTCGGCAGCGGCTGGCGACTGAGGACAGTCAGATATAACTCTTCTGCCGCCGCTGGGCCTTCCAGTTTAAGCATGCGGCTGGTCAGGTTGGTACCATTTGGTCCCAACCACGCCCGTAGCGACCCGCCGTTGGTGAAGTAGAGTGCCTGGTCTACGGTGGCAAAAAAGTCGGTCTGATTCTGACCTGGAGCACCACCAAACAAAGCCACGTATTCGTTCACGGGACCGGCCAGCTTCTCTTGGATAGTCTGTTCGATTTGAAAATTACGAGCGGCCATTTGTGCCGGGTCCGCTTTGATGGCATCGGTGAGCGGAGCGGTCTTTGCCAATTCCGCTTCCGCCGCCGCTCGATACGAATCCACCATGCCTGCCACTTGCAGCACACTCCACGCTAACTGCTCGGGGGTGAGCTGACGCAGGCCGGTCGTATACGCGCGATTGCTCCAGCGCTTCAGACATTCGGTTTGCGTGCTGATGAATGCTTGTTGTTCGCTGACGATTTTTTCCTGCGCCTGCTTACTGGCAGCTTCCAAGGCTGGTTGACGCTGCTGAGCGGCGGTCATCTCGCCGGTCAGGCTGGTGACCTGCTGCTGTACCGCGACAAATTTTTCCATGGTCGCTTTGGCCGCCGGTTCACGAGCGACCAGCAACTTTTGTGCTTCGGTTACCGCCACCTGCGACTGATCCAGTTTGGTTTTGACTTGTGCGGCGGCTTGAGCGAGTTCCGCATCATTGGGCAACTTCCCCTTCGCGGCTTCCGCCTGTGTCGAAGCCTCACCAAGGGTCTTGGCTAAATCCTGGCGAGCGGCGACTTGCTGCTGGGCTTCGGTGAACAGGCGCGCGGCTTCATCACGCATTTTTTGAGCTTCCGCCAGTTCGGACTGACGAGGTGGCAGTTCCGCGGCTAGACGTGTCAGGAGCTGCTTGTTGGCGTTGATATCGGCCACCGCTTTATTCGCGGCCTCGCGAGCACCGTTCATCGCTACCGTCTGAGTCTGTAACTGCACCAGCAACTTGGCATCGGCCAGTCGAGCGGCATGCTGTTCCTGTTGATACACAGCGGCGTGATAACGAGTGTCGCTGGCCGAAAGATGCTGGCGGAGTGGTGCGAGTGGGGCACGAGCGGCGGTGACTTTCTCAGCCGCTTGTAAATAGGTGGCATTCGCAGCGGCTAAGGCCTCGGCAGCGGTTTTCGCGGGAGCCATCAAATCGGTAGCCGCTTTCGTGGCCGCTGCCACTTCGGTCGCCACCGCTTGGGCCTTGGCTTGGAACTTTTCTGCCGCCGCTGCCAGCTCTTTATCTTCTGGTAATTTCTTGGCCGCTTCCTGAGTCTTCGCAGCAGCGCCGCTCAAGGTGTTCGCCAAATCCTGTTTGCTCGCCAGCGTCTGCTGGGCGGCGGCGAGTGCAGCGGCCGCTTTCACGGACGCTTCATTCGCCTTGTTCGCTGCCGTCTCGGTTTTTTCGAGTTCATCGAGCTGCGGCAGGAGTGCCTTCTCGGCGTTCTGCAAATCGGTCGTAGCTTTTTCGAGTTGAGCTAGTGCTTCTTTCGTGGCCGCCTCCAGGGCCGCTCGCTGACTCTCGAGTGGCGCGATCTGACCTGCCGCGGCGGTGGCTGCGGAGGCAAAATCGGCGGGTAGATCAAGTGATCGCTGATAGGTGCGCGACAACACGATCTGCCGCTGAAAGGCCTTCATGTTGAACTTGAGCGCGACCAATTCGTCGGTGAGGAGATCGAGTAGCTGGGGGTGCGACGGCGGATTATCGGCGTGATGTAAATCAACCGGCTCCACGAGCCCTCGGCCCATCAGCATCGCCCAGAGACGATTGGCCATGTTGCGATTGAAGGCGCGATTCGTACCGCTGGTGGCCTGTCGAGCCAGTTCGGCACGGCGACTGAATTTCGGCACAGGCCGAATGTTGTCGCCCGGAGCAACCGTGTATTCCTCGCCCTTCTTGAGCAACGGTTCGACGAGTACGTCGCCTTCGGGCAGATGAGGTCCTGTTTGTCCGGCCTGCTTGGTGAAGACGGACGAAAACTTCGCTTCGCCCTCAGCCTTCTCCGCAAAGAAAATCTGCTTCGCGTCCTTCTTGTCGGTGAAGACAAAGCTGCGATTGAAAAAGGCAAATATGCCGTAGTAGTCGCTTTGCAAATAGTCATCGACCAGCGGATGATCGTGGCACTGTGCACATTGCAGATCCATGCCGAAGAAGATGCGAGCGGTGTCGCGGGTGAGCAGATTCGGTTCGCCGGCGCGATCCAGGTAAAACTTCGCCGCTGGTCGCAGCGCCGGTTCCACTCCGTCTGCACTGAGGATTTCTCGTGCCAGTTGATCCCACGGTTTGTTGGCAGCGAGTGATTGAATCAAAAACTTGCGCCATTCCACCAGCGGAATCGTCGCCTCGGTGCGTCGTTCCATGAGCATGACATCGAGTCGCGCGGCGAGATGGCGAACCCACCCGGGACTGGCAAGCAGGCGATCGACTAAGGCCTCGCGCTTGTTCGGTGAGCGATCCTCGAGAAAGGCACGAGCTTCGGCGGAAGTAGGCACGATGCCGGTGAGGTCCAGGTAGACGCGCCGCACGAAATCGGCGTCGTTGGCCAGCGGTGCGAGGGCGCCGACACTGGCGGTTTCCACCAGCTGATCAATACGCTCATGCAGCGGGGCGGGTGGAGCCGGCGGGGCGGCCGATGCAGCCGGAGCAGCCGCGGCCGGGGCGGGTGGAGCGTTTTGAGCTTGGGCGAAGTGGGGCGCTAGGGCGATGAAGCTGAGCGTGACAGCCAGGAACCGGCGCAGAGTGGTAGGAGCGAGTGGCATGAGCTAGCGGGTCCGTCGGTGGGATTTCGGGCGAGCGGAGTACTGACGACGATCTGGGTGCGTCGAAGGGGGGAGCGGCTTCACCGGACGCTCGGGGTGGAGCACCGGACGGGGCCGCAGGGACGCAGTCAATCAACGCCTGTCGATA
>JBJSXJ010000247.1:0-17192 GCA_046086325.1 Planctomycetota bacterium
CTCCGTGTCCCCGCGTCTCCGTGCGAAACAATCTTCCCCGCGTCTCCGTGTCTCCGCGTCTCCGTGCGAAACAATCTTCCCCGCGTCTCCGTGCGAAACCCTCCTCCCCGTGCCTCCGCGTCTCCGTGCGAAACATTCCTCCCCGTGTCTCCGCGTCTCCGTGCGAAACATTCCTCCCCGCGTCTCCGTGCGAAACCATCTTCCCCCAGGCGCCTGAAAACGAAAAAGCCCGAAGCTGGCTGAGCCAACGTCGGGCTTCATACTACGCCGTCGGTTCGGATGATACCGCGAGCGTTCGATTGCTAGACACCTGGGTCGCGTGTCTAGCGAGCGTTACCGGTTGAGCGTCACGCCGAACGTCAGACCCACCAGCAGCAGGTCTTCATCCAGGCGAGTAAAGTTGTTGCCACGACCAACGCCGCGAGCATAGTCGGTTAAGTCCAAGCCAGCTCGCAGTTGGAAGTCGCGAGTCACCGAGTAGGCCGCTTGGGCTCGTACTTGGAAACCATAGACGAACTCCGAGTTGTGGCTGTCTTGACGCTGATTGCCCCGCAGTTCGAGCAGTACTTCCGAACCCGTACCAGCTCCGTCATACAGAGTGGTCGTGGTGTAGTTCTGGTAGCTGAGCGACTGGAAGTTCTGCATCGCGAAGACGCGGAAGTCACTATCGAGAGTCCAGCGAGAGCGTTCGGTATACCATCGCATACCGAGCTGACCACCCACCATGTTGTTCGTGACCTGCCACAGGTTTTCCGACAGACGCTCCAGGACGGCATCGTCCAGCGCCACGTTGGGATCAGGCAACACCGGCACCGGATCGCCCGTATCCGTGAAGCGATCGTAGATGTCGCGTCGAGTGCGATCGCGGAACTGATTCAAACGCATCCCGAAGTAAGGTTCCATGATGCTACCGCGATGCAACGGCTCCAGACGAAACGTCTTGTTGATGTCGAAGGCGTTTAGCCGACCGTAGTTCAAGCTGTTCACCAAGTCGTAACTACGTTCGCCGGTGACACCGTCATTGCGATCCGTGGCCGGGAAGGTGGGAGCTTGTGAGCCTGTACCGCCACCGGTACCACCACCCGTGCCACCACCGTTGTTGTTACCGGTATCCGGTTCCACATAACGGTTGATGCGTTCCTGCCGCACCACATTCGCGGCATTGGGACCCTGAATCTGCATGAACGACGCACTCCAACCATGGTTGCGTTCCGTCATGTAACCCAGTTCCCAGCGATACCCATAGGTATAGTCGCCGTCCGTGTAAGACTGCTCGTTACGTGGTCGAGACACATAGGTCCAGACACGATCAAACGAGCCGAACCATCCCGTGTTCGGTGTCGGTTCGCCACCGTACTCAGTGAGTTCGGCCGGCGCAAAGAATTGCAGATCCGGATGAAAGTAATCCGGATCAATAAACGGTTGGAAGGTCTGTGAACGGGCCTCGGCGGCAATTAATCCCGCCACCAAGGCAACCGCCAGACACACAATAAGCTTCGTCCTCGACATGTTTTTTCGACCTCTGGCGTTCGCGGTCCGGTAAAGGTTTCCTGTCGCGCAAGGCGACCACGAGTATCATCCGTGTGGGTAGTATCGGAATTGCCTACCGTGCAAGTTGAGTAAGAACGGTAAAGCGTACGGCGAATTCCGATTGTTCTGCCAAGTCGTGGTAGCTTGGGCAGTTTGGGGAAGAAGTTGAGTGCCTGCGCCCGTAGGACGGACGTTACAGCATCATCACGACGCCCTCGACCAAGCTTAGTCGAGCGTAGACGTTCAGCACCTGCTCGGCGTGCTGCACCGGTGGTTCCAGAGAAATCGCGATGTGTCGGCCCCCACGTGCCTCGCGCAGCTGATGACCGGGGTGCTCCGCTAACTCCAAGACCTCGCGAATCGCTTCTAGGACTGCGAGTACAAACTGAGGATCATTCGTGCCAATCACTTTGAAGAGCACGGTGGTGGGAAATTCGTGAGTTTGATTGAGCAGATCAATACGGCGCTGGCGCTCCTGATCGACCGCCAACTCCGCTCTTTCTACTCGCTCTGCCGCTTCCCTCCGCGCACGCTCCTCAGACTCGTTCATCGCTGGCCTGCTTGTAAGGCGGCGAGCACTCGGTCGGTAATCAATTTCACCAGAGCCTCTTGATCGAGCCCACCGGCGGCGGAAGCAGCACTGGCCGCTTTAGCGCCGCTACCACCACCACTGCTCGCAGTTGGTGCCGGACCAACCCCCTTGGGACTCATCGCTGGTGGTGCCGGAAATGCTTTCCGCTCCACTCCCGCCGATTGCCAGCTGTCACGGAAAATATCATTCGCGCAGATATCGCAGTTCTTATATTCCTCCGTGTTGCGAGGATCAGACCAGCCCCATTTCTGTTTGAGATCCAGCAGCTCGCGCTCCTTCTGTTCATTGAAGTAATGCACGCGACCAAGATCCTTGGCGAGCATCAGAATGCGGCAATAGGCATCCAGAATCTCCGTCCACCAATAGGCCTTCTCCACATCTTCCCCGTAACTCACCGTGCCGTGATTCGCCAGGATGATCACGTTCGTCTTGGAAACGAACGGCAAAATCGTTTCGGCAAACGCTTGGCCACCCGGAGTTTCATAGCGAGTGATCGGGACATCGCCGAGGAACACTTCGACTTCGGGAAGCACGCACTGCGGAATCGGCTCGCGCGCGACGGCGAACGCGGTAGCATGCGGCGGATGACAATGCACCACGCTCTTGATGTCGGGACGCTGCTTGTAAATCTCCAGATGCAACAGCGCCTCGCTGGATCGCTTCTTGCGTCCCGCCAGCTGCTTGCCGGTCATGTCAACTAAGCAGATATCGTCCGGGACGAGGAACCCCTTGGAGTGCATCGTGGGCGTGCAGAGCACTTCGTTGTCGCCGATCCGCACCGTGATGTTGCCATCATTAGCGGCCGCGAAGCCCTTGTTGTAGAGACGTCGGCCAATTTCACAGATGTCTTGCTTGATCTTGTGTGCGTTGACAATCGCCATGATTTAACTCTTCTGGGTTGCAATATGAATTTGATCCAATATGGCCGCAGCGTACGCATCGACGGCCTTAACTTGCGGACGAAACGGCTGAGCTGCTTCGGGACCCTCGCTGATCGCGATTCGATCACCCAGGCCCGCACCCAACTCATCCCACACCACGATCGATTCCGCAGCTCGCGGTCCCGTCGTTGTTAGTTCACTTAAAGAAAGCGGCACAACCATTCGCAGCCGTGCTCCGACGAAGGATGGATGGCAGCGATTAAGCGTCACGGTTCCCACGACTTCGCCAATACGCATCGTCTAGCCTCCTCCTCGCTGGGCCGTACCGACGGACGGTCGGTCCAGATTTGTCTGTTTGTTCGCACTCGTCGGTTTGTCCAGACTCGTCGGTTTGTCCAGATTCGCCCAGCGCTGCGGACACACTCGAGCCCCATCTGCCACGAACTGTCGTACGATCGCGCGCGAGGAATAAGCGGGAGTGCGCTGCGGAGCGATAATGAGTAGGTTTGCGCCGATCGACTGCACCGCCGCACGCACGGTGTCCACTGAACAGGCCATCGTCGCTCGCAGTGTTGTCTGCCGGTTGGCCAGCCACACCGCCGCATCCGGCTCACTCGATAACAGAATCCCCAGTCGCCCGCTGCTACTTAGCACGGCTGCCAGTTCCGCGATCGCCTGCGGCAGCGGACAGGCTACTAGCGATTCGACCAGCCAGCGATCACGTGGCCAAACCGACTGCCAGTTACGCCGAGGCACCAGAGGGTCATCGCCATGCACGTACAGCGTCCCCAGCATCGTGGCCGCACTATGTTCACTAAGTTTTTTGCCGCTCGCCGCGCCACCGCCCAGTACGCCACCACGACCGGAATCGCTCCGTAAACTCGGCGCGGTGCCCGCCAGCGGTGCTGCTGAATTCGTGTCGCGCTGCAGCTCGATCCCCTGGCTGCGCAGCAGGTCGAGTGCCGTCGGCGTGACCACCGCCTTAGCGGGTACGGTCAACTGCCGGATACCGGCAAGCCGCCCTTGCAAGGTCGCTTGCGTGATCAGCCGCTGGTCAAGTCGCCAAGCTGGAAGCTCCGTCCTCGTCGCGGGACTCGCGGCAGGAATGCTCGCGGCAGAGCTCCCAGCAGGACTAGCGGTCGCACTTGCCACAGGATTAGTGGAGGGACTTGCCGCAGGAATGCTCGCGGCGGCACCGCTTGTGACGGTCGCTAAGGCACCGACCAAGCCGCCGTCACCGAGTCGGCTGATCGCCGCGCCGTTAACGGGTAATTCCGTCCCCGTAAGCGGCCGACCGGCAGCCGGTGCGATCACCTGCCCTGCCCCCTGCCCTTCCCCCTGCCTTACCCCACCGCCACTCGACGACGACGCCAATTGGCTACCGATCGCCTGCGCGATGGCTTGCACGAGTGCGTCGAGGTTCGAGGTGTCGATCATGATGAGGGGCAGTTCACAAAAAAACAGGTTGCAAAAACAGTTCGGAAAAACAGCCTTACGAATCAATAGCGCCGATGGCGCTCCACCGCGCCGGTGCGCTCTCGACCTTCAGTCGCTCACGCACAAATCGCCCATCACTGGAAATCATCACCAGTTCGCCAGCACCCGCCCCGACGGCATCGATCAGGATGATCGGGTCACCATCGGGTGACAGTCCGTCGGCCAGCAGCGGCTGCGCGATGAGCAGTTTCTGGCCCACCAGCGACTCGTGCTTGACGGTGGCCGTCGTGTGGCCGATGACGCGCGCTAGTTGCATGGTTCAGTGAAGGATGAAAACGAATACGAAAACGAATAGGAAAACAAAACAAAAAAACTACCAGCGAGAAGCTCTTAAGACCGTGGTTTACCGAGGATGCGGAGGTCGTCGATCATCGAGCAACGACGTTCGCGAGTGAATGTCAGCGGGGTGGTGACGCCTTCACCGGTCGGTCCGGCGATCGAGAATGACAGGTAGCCTTCGCCACCCAGACCCAGCGCCGCCATGCAAGGACCATTCTTCACGAACAGAGTGGTGTCCATAATGCGACCCATCCGCGTCATGTTACGCACATCGTGCGAGTGAATGATGCTGGTGTGACGGAAGCCATGCTCCGCTTCTTTCGCTTTCGCAATCGCCTCATCCACATCGCGGACGCGCACGAACGGCACGAAAGGCATCATCTGTTCCACACCCACGAAAGGATTACCGTAGTCGGTTTCCGCAAACAGCAGCTCCACGGAACCCGGCACCGAGCGATCGGCACCCTTGGCGAGCACCGCGGCATCTTGGCCGAGGAATTCTTTGGAAGGTGCGTCATGTTTGTGTTCGCCTTCGCCCACTGGAATGATGGCGCGGCGCGTCAGCGTGTCAGCTTCGCGGCTCGTCAGTCGCACCGCCCCCGCCCGCTCCATCGACTGCAGCATACGATCAAAAACCGCGTTCACGACGAATACTTCCTTCTCGGCAATGCAGAGCAGGTTGTTGTCGAACGAAGCGCCTTGAATGATGTTCGCTGCCGCCCGATCAAGATCCGCCGTCTCGTCGACCACGACCGGAGGATTTCCCGGGCCCGCCACAATCGCGCGCTTGCCGCTATTGAGTGCGGCTCGAGCGACTGCGGGGCCACCCGTGACGCAGATCAGTGCGATGCCGCGATGCTTGAAGATCGCCGCTGCCGATTCCAGCGTGGGCTCGGCAATGATCGTAATCAAATTGTCGATGCCCACTTCTCGATAAATCGCTTCGTTGTAGCGCCGCACGCCCTCGGCCGCTACTTTCTTGCCGCTCGGATGCGGATTGACCACGATCGTGTTACCGCCGGCAATCATGCTGATGGCATTACCAGTGAGCGTGGGCAGGGAGTGGGTCACGGGAGTAATGGCACCAATCACACCGAACGGTGCATGTTCGATGACCGCCAAACCATGATCGCCACTAAACACCTCACTCCGCATGAACTCCACACCGGGAGTGCGCAGGCCCAACGTCTTGAGCTTTTCGATTTTATGAACGAGTCGACCAATCTTGGTCTCGTTCATCTCCATCGTTCCTAGTTCCACGCAATGTTCGATCGCCAGGCGACGGATGATCTCAATCACGCGTCGACGATCTTCCAGAGTGCGTTCCGAGAGTTGCTCGAAAGCATCACGCGCGGCGGCGACAGCTTCATCCACGCAGGTGAAGACACCATAGCGGCCGGTAAACCGTGTACCAGCCACCACCGGTGCTCGACCCACTTGAGCCAGCACCTGCGAGACAACGTTGCGAATCAGATCTTCGTTGATGGTCAATGACATAACTTGTTACACCGGATCTCGATGGTAAACACAGAGTTGTTCGACATGCACTTGATCGACGATGCCAATGACGACGGCGTCGATCGGCAGATTTTTGGTTTCAGGGGTTAGTCGCGCGCTCGAGCCTTGCGTCAGTAAGACGAAGTCACCTTCGCCTGCCCCTAACGTGTCCACGGCGACGAACGAGCGACCCGTAGTCACCAAACTTTGACGCTGATTCGGCTCCAGTCGAAACGGTTCGACCAGCAGCAACTTAAAGCCGACCATGGAGTCAACTTTTTGTGTCGAGACCAGTGAACCGGCGACTTTGGCGAGAAACATGGTAGGGGGTCCTAAGGGGCGGTGAGCACGGCCAGGGACTGCCGCGCAACAATCAGTTCCTCATTCGTGGGCACAATCCAGATTTGCGTGCGACTACTCGCGGCATGAATGGGCCCCTCGCCACGAGCGGTGGAGTTGCGGGATTCGTCGAGGTTAATGCCGAGGTTGTCCAGTTGTCCGACGACCGCTGAACGCACGCGCCACGCATTTTCGCCAATCCCACCGGTGAAGACGATCGCATCGGCACCGTTGAGCTCCGCGAGCAACCCGCCCAGATGCCGACGGATTTCCGCCGTGAAGACATCGAGTGCCAGTTGTGCGCGGGCATGGCCTTGATCAGCAGCTTCTTCCAAGTCGCGAATGTCACCACTCACGCCGCTCAGGCCGAGTAGCCCGCTGCGTTCCGCCAACTGGTCCAAGACCTGTTCGAGACTCTGGCCCGTTCCTCGCATGATCACTGGCAACGCGAACGGATCGAAGTCGCCCACTCGATTATTGTGAGGCAGCCCCGATTGAGGACTCATCCCCATCGTCGTCCCCACACTCTCCAGTCCACGGATCGCACAGAGACTATTGGATCCACCCAAGTGACAGGAAATCACCTTCAGGTCCGAGCGGCCCAGAAGCTGAGCCACACGCTGAGCAATGTAGCGGTGACTGGCGCCATGAAATCCCCAGCGCCGCACCTGAAACTTTTCCGCCCATTCAAAAGGAATCGGATAGTACTTCAGATAGTCGGGAGCGGTCGCGTGAAAGCCTGTTTCAAAGGCGGCCACCAGGGGAATGTCGGGGAGCTTTTCCGCCAGTAATCGCATCGCGTTGATATACGGTGGATTGTGAGCTGGTGCCACGGCACTCATCTCCTCCATCGCTGCCAACACATCGGCGGTCACTCGCTGCACACCACTCACTCGTCCACCATGGACCGCTTTGAATCCGATCGCCGCTACCTCGGCTGCCTCGCGGAGGCAACCATGCTGCGCATCGGTGAGCTGGTCCAGGCACTGGCGTACGGCCACGGCATGGTCGGGAACGTGGGCCACCAGTTCTTGTCGCCAAGAACCAATCTCCACGAAACAACGACTTTCCGCCGAACCGATTCGTTCAATTCCGCCGCGCGCCAATTGACGCTCGTCGTGCATGTCGAATAGCCGGTACTTGAAACTGGTGGAACCTAAATTCGCGACCAGGATCTTCATGGTTAAATCCCCGCTTGGTCTGCTTGCTCAGAACTCACTCCGGTCGCAATTACGACAGGAACGCGTCCATCAAGCCTTCCGCTGGTCGAGGAATAACATGGCTGCCAACCAGTTCGCCGGCAGCTTGAGCGGCTTGGGCACCAGCTTCCACGGCGGCCCGCACGCTGCCCACGTCGCCACTGACGATCGTCGTCACCAGCGCGCCGCCGATCCCGATTCGGCGTTCGATCTTCACATTGGCAGCTTTCGCCATCGCATCGGTCGCTTCCACCAATCCGACCAAGCCCTTGGTCTCAATCAATCCAATTGCACTTAACATCGATTTATCCTTCCTTCTGATCTGCTTCACGTTTGGTTCACGTTCTTCGTCGGCTTACTCGTCGCCCGAACCCTTGCGCGGTGCACCACCACGCTTGATCGGCGGCGGTAGTACGATCGCCAGGTCTTCATGTGGACGCGGAATGACCTGCACGCTCACCACTTCACCCACGCGACCTGCCGCCGTGGCACCCGCATCGGTCGCAGCCTTCACTGCCGCCACGTCACCCGTGACGAATGCCGACACCAACCCGCTCCCCACCTTGTCCCAGCCCACGAACTGCACGTTCGCAGCTTTCAACATCGCGTCGGTCGCTTCCACCAAGGAGATGAATCCCTTGGTTTCGATCATGCCGAGCGCTTCCATCGTCTTTGCCATGATGAAATCTCTCCACGCTAAAAATAAAACAACCATCCAAAAATCGTCATCGATCGACTACGCACCACGTGACCTACGTCACCCCTGGCGCTGGCCGCTCCGCCAGTCCCAACCCTGGCCCGGCCCGTTAATGCTTGTCCTTCTTGGAACAGCCACAGGGAGGATCTTGTTTAAAAATCTCCACCTTGGTCGCTCCATCCAGCCAGCAAGAATTTCCTTCGTCCGTATCCATGTGAACTTCCAGCTTGCTGGTCGCATCCGCTCGCACCAGCAAATCCTCGAACACCACCGAACACTGATGGGCTTGCACCCGCAGCTTCATGAAGTCGCCATTCTTAACGCCGTAATAAGCCGCATCCTGAAAGTTCATGTGCACATGTCGGGCCGCACGAATGACACCCCGAGTCAGTTCCACCACGCCTTTCGGTCCGACCAGCACGCAGCCCGGCGTACCGTCGATCTGGCCGCTGTGACGCACCGGTGCGTCGATCCCCAGCGAAATCGAATCCGTAAACGCCAGCTCAACCTGACTGTGCGGTCGAGTTGGTCCCAGGACACGCACGGTGGGGAGCATCCGTCGCCGCGGACCCACCACCATCACCGTCTCTTCCGCCGCATAAAAGCCGTCCTGATAGAGCGGCTTACCTGGAGTTAATTTCGCGCCCGAGCCAAACAGAATCTCCACATGCTCGTCCGTCAGATGGCAATGACGAGCCGAAATGCTGACGGTGAGATTGGGAACATACGGCGCGCCGCCGGCCCCGGTAGCTGCTACCGGCGCCACCGCCGGACCACCACTCGCTCCCCCCGCAAATACGATCTCGCGCACAATCCGCTCAATCGTCGACCGATCAAAGTTGCCTGCCATACTCTGGGATCTCTTCTTGCCTTCAAAGGTGAGTTTCTGGAGGTGGCTCGGCGACCACGCCGCTGCCCGCCTCGGCCATCACTACTTGCACGCCCGCCGCCGCTAATCGCTGCTGCCACTCCGCCGGTAAATCACTGTCCGTCACAAGCACATCTGCGGCGCTCAACTCATCCACCAGCGCCAAACTCGTGCGTCCAAATTTCGTACTGTCGGCGACGACGATCACTTCATCCGCCGCCCGCATCATCCCCCGCTCCGTTTCCACCAAGAGCAAATGGCTGTTGAAATAGCCCCGCTCATTAATCCCCGCGACACTCAGCACGGCCCGTCGAGCGGTCAATTCGCCGAGCATGCGGTCCGCATACGGACCCAGCGAAACGCCCGTCCGGGTGTGAATGTAGCCGCCGATAAACACCAGATCCGCAGCATCCGTGGAAGTGAATAAGTTGGCGACCGGCAGTGAATTCGTTACCACCTGCAGCGGACGCCCCACCAACAGCTGCGCCAGTTCGTACGTCGTGCTCCCCCCGTCCATGAGCAGCGTGTCGTTGTCCTCAATAAGTCGCGCGGCAGCCCGCGCAATTTGTCGTTTCTTCTCCCAGTTGGCCGACTGTCGCTGGTCAAAATGGGCAATCTTCGGAGATGGGCCGGTGTAAAACACCCCACCATGCGTTCGCTTCGCCGACCCCGCCTCCTCCAGCAAGTCCAAATCGCGGCGCACCGTCGATTCGGAAACCTGCAGGCGAGCTGCTAAGTCGGGCAAAGTAGCGAACCCTTGCTGTCGCACCAGCTCCAGCAACCGTCCGCGTCGCTCATCCGCGATCATTGTTGACACAAATCTCTCAAAATCACGCTGCTAAAGTATCGTATTTGCTCAATATGTCATTGCTGAGTGTGGAAATCAATCACCCAGTGATGAAATTCTGTCAGGTCGGCTCAATCGAGCTCCGCGTGAAGCGCTTGGAACGCCCCCGCTTGCCCAGAATGAATCGTCTCATCTATCGGCTTGCCCGGTCTCTGCAGGTTGCCAAAACTGCGCTGCTTTCGCGAATTCCCAGCTCCACCCGCGCCGGATTTCCGCGTATCGTGAACCTGACCGACTACAAGATTTGCGTCGACCGCTCCGAGTGGATTGATTTTCAGGCGCTGAGACGCTGATAATGCCTCCCGCCAATCGAGCTCCCTCGTCGCGTTTAACCCCAATTGCAACTCTTCACCTTCTCACCTCTTTATCATTTAACCTCTCACCTCCTTACCCTCTCACCTCCTCACTTCAGTCCCCCGGAGTGCCCCGTATGAAGACGACCCCTGCCACCACTCGCCGCCAATTCCTCGCCACCACCGCCGCCGCCGGTACCGCTTTGCTGGCCGCTCCCACCATCCTCACCGCCTCCAAGACCGATGGCGAACTGATTGTGGGAGAGGGTGAGTATCGCTTTCGAGTGCGTCATGATTGGCCGCAATTGCCAGCGGAATTCTCCTGGCAGACCACGCATAACGTCGCCGTCGACAAAGCTGGTAACGTCTATGTCATTCACGAAGGACGAGCCAACCTGAAGGATCATCCGTCGATCTTCGTCTTCGATCCTCAGGGCCGCTACGTCCGATCGTTCGGCAGCCAGTTTCAAGGTGGTGGACATGGCATCGAAATTCGCGAAGAGGGTGGCGAGGAGTACCTCTACGTCTGCGCCTATCAGCACCTGAAGACCTTTGCCAAGATGACGCTCAAAGGTGAAAAAATCTGGCAGCAGTACGCCCCCATGGACTCGGGTGTGTACGCCCTGGACGAAGATAAGAAACCCACCGGCCAATGGGGACGTGACCGTTTCATGCCCACGAACTTCGCTTGGATGGACGACGGCGGTTTCCTCCTCGCTGACGGCTACGGTGCCTTTGTCATTCACCGCTATGACAAGAATGGCCAGTGGCTCTCATGCTTCGGCGGAGCAGGCAATGGCACAGGAAAATTCAACACGCCACATGGACTCTGGGTTGACCGACGTGCCGGGCGGGAACCCTCGATCGTCGTCTGCGATCGCGCTCACAACACACTGCAAACTTTCAGCCTGGATGGAAAATATCAGCAGACGCTGCCGGGCTATGGTCTACCCGCCAACGCCGAAACGTGGAAGAACCTGCTGGTCATCCCCGAACTGCATGCCCGCCTCACCCTGCTCAATGAAAAGAACGAAGTCGTCGCACGACTCGGCGACGACGTAGCTCGCATCACCGGCAAAGATGGCGGACAGATTCGCGGTGATCAGTCGAAGTGGCAAGCGGGCAAGTTTGTGCACCCGCACGATGCCTGTTTCGGTCACGATGGCAGCATCTTCGTGGCGGAATGGGTCGGCACGGGCCGCATCACCAAGTTGGAAAAACTTTCCTAAAAACCACCGGAGCAGGAATCCATGCGTTTCCACCGTGCGACCTATCTGTTGTATCTCGTCGTGCTCGGCACACTCGTCGGACTCACCGGCAGTGGCCGCTCGGCCCACGCTGTTCCTCCTCCCGAGCAAACTTGGATCTGGGCGGGAGTGGCTGAAATCGACATCACGCCGCCCGAGAAATATCCGATCTCTGGTTACTATCATGAACGACTGGCAACCGGAACGATCGATCCGCTCAAAGCACGAGCGCTCGTCCTGCGCTCCAAACCGGCTCGTGCCGAGTCAACGCCACCCGCCGAGACCGCTGTTGTCATCGTCTGCTGTGACCTCACCGGCATCGCGACCGATTTAGTGACGGAAGTGCGTCGCCGAGTCGCTCGTGCGGTGCGTGTACCCGCATCGCAGATCATTCTCACCGGCTCGCATTCGCACACCGCTCCCGACTACTTCAAGGATCTTTATCAGTATCTCGAGAAGCCGATCGCCGAGCGTGATGCGACGCGCTACGCCGCTACTCTGATTGATCGCCTGAGCCAAGTGATCCTCAAGGCCAATGAACGGACGCGACCGGTGGAACTGCGAGCGGGCGCGGTTCGCCAAGAAACCACGGTGTCGTTCAATCGTCGATTTGTCATGCGCGATGGTAGTCAGCGCACCTGGATGAGTCTCGAAAATCCTGAAGTCGTCCGTGCCGCTGGTCCAATCGATCCACTCATTCAGCTCGTCTCGTTGCAGGACGTGGAGTCGCAAAAGCCGTTGGCGGTGCTCTCGAACTTCGCTCTACACCTCGATACCGTCGGAGGGACACAGTGGAGTGCTGACTATCCGGCATTCATTGAACAGGCGGTGCGCCACAAACTGGGTGCCGATGTGATTTCGCTGTTTGGACTCGGTTGCTGCGGCGACATCAATCATGTGAATCCAGCCAGCAAGATACGCAACAAGACGCCCGAGATTGGGCAGGCGCTGGGAACCACCATTCAGCAGGCCTTGCCGGACCTCGCCATCATCCAGCGGGCATCGCAGCCCAACTCGGATCTGCGTGTCGCCACCACCAAAGTTCCTGGCCGCTTCGTCGCGGTGACGGAGGAGCAACTGGCAGCCGCGCGACCACTGCTCACCGATGCTCGCAACGGCAAGTCCGTCGACTTTCTCACCCAAGTCGCTGGCTACAAGCACCTCATGATCGATCAATTGCGTCATCGACGCACACCCGCCGAGGCCGCTCAACTGGTTGGCTGGGGTTTGTCTCATACGCTCAGCGGCGTGGGCGATGAGATGCCGCTGGAGGTATCCGTGGTCACGGTAGGTTCCGATTTGGCACTGGTCTTCTTGCCTGGCGAAGTATTCGTGGAACTAGGACTAGCAATCAAGCAAGCGTCTCCTTTCCGGCAGACGCTGGTGATCGAACTGAGTAATGCCTGCGAGACACTCTACTTGCCCACACGCGCTGCATTCGCGGGCGGAGGCTATGAAGTGACCAACGCAGCTCTGCAGCCCGGCACGGGTGAATTGCTCGTTGAAACCGCGGTTCGCCTGCTCAGCGAATGTGCTCGTCCGAAGAAGGATGAATAGCGTCAGTTCCTCGGCCCCGTTCTAGCTCACGTCTGCTCACAAGGATTCGCTTCATGACGAACGGAGACCCTCCACCACCCACTTCGGCTCCGTTTCCTCAGCCACCGCCATTTCCCAGTCAGGCACACTCCGAACCACCGTCACCCACGTCGGGAATGGTCGTACCGCAATTGATCCAGCCGAGTGGAATCGCGGTGACCGATACGATCGCTCGGATACCGCAGCGTATGCGAGCCGTACAGGCGGAATTGCAAAAGGCGATCGTCGGTCAGCAAAACAACGTGCAAGCACTTCTGTATGCGCTGCTGGCTCGCGGACATTGTTTACTCGTCGGTGTGCCGGGGCTCGCCAAAACCATGCTCGTACAAGCTCTGGCCCGTGTCCTCAATCTGTCATTCAAACGGATTCAGTTCACGCCCGATTTAATGCCGGCCGACATCACGGGCACGACGATCCTCAGCCGCGATCCGGGCGATGATCGCACATTCAAATTCGTTCGCGGACCGATCTTCACGCAGCTCCTGCTGGCCGATGAAATCAATCGCACGCCCCCCAAGACGCAAGCTGCGCTGCTCGAGGCGATGCAGGAAAAGACGGTCACCGTCGCCGGTCAAACGTGGCCGCTCGAAGAACCTTTTTTCGTGCTCGCCACTCAAAATCCCATCGAACAGGAAGGTACCTATCCCCTGCCTGAAGCGCAGCTGGATCGGTTTCTGTTTGAATTGCCGGTAGAGTATCCCAGTTTGGAAGAAGAGCGGCGAATCGTCGCGCAGCATTCCTTCACGCCGCTCGATCAACTGTCGACGATTCTCGAACGACATGAGATTTTGGTTTTCCGCGACGCTGTGGCGCGAATCCCGGCGCCGCCTAACGTGATTGACTATGCCGTGCGGTTGACGCGTGCGACTCGGCCCGACGATCCCGCCCTGCTGCCCGAGCTGCGAAAACTGATTCGCTGGGGCGCAAGTCCCCGCGCGAGTCAAAACATGTTGCTGGCTGCTCGAGCTCGCGCTGCCTGCGAAGGTCGCTTTAACGTCGCGTGCGAAGACATTGCCGCCGTCGCTCCGCTGATCCTGCGGCATCGAGTGCTGCGGTCGTTTCAGGCGGAAGCCGAAGGACGCACCGTGGATGATCTGGTAGCGACAATCTTGCGCACCGTTCCCCGTTCCTAGTCCTAGGACAGGCCACCTGTGAGTACCTCTTCCACGACTCTGCAGCGCTTTGATCCGCGCTTATTGGCAACGCTCGGATCACTCGATTTGCGCGCTCGCTACCTCGTCGAGGGCTACCTTAGCGGACTGCACGAAAGTCCGTTTCATGGGTTTAGTGTGGAGTTCAGCGAGTATCGTGAATATGAGCCGGGAGACGATCCGCGGCATGTGGATTGGCGCGTGTTTGCCCGTAGCGAAAGGCTCTACATCAAGCAGTTCATGCAGGAGACGAATCTGCAGGCCTACCTGCTTTGTGATACCAGTCGCTCGATGGAGTACAGCGGCAGCGCCGCGTGGGGATCGAAGCTGGAGGTGGCACGCTGTTTGGCCGCTGCCTTGGCTTGGCTCTTAATCAAACAAAATGACGCCGTTGGTTGGCTCGCCTTTGCCAACCAGGAATCGATTCCCGACCTCGTGCGACCATCTCAGCGGCCCAGCCAGTACGGCACACTGCTACGACATCTCGGACAAGTTCAGCCGCGAGCTGATGCCTGCCTCGCGCCGCTTTTGCTCCATGCCGCACGTTTGATTCAGCGCCGCAGCTTGCTCATCGTGATTTCTGATTTACTCGAACCTGCCGCGGAACTCACGCGCGCCCTACAGGAACTGAGGTTTCGCCGACAAGATTTACTCGTCTTACAAGTGCTCGACCGCGATGAACTCGATTTTCCCTTTCGCGGCGATCAAGTGTTCGAGGATTTAGAAACAGGAGTGCGTCGTCGGGTTTCACCGGAAGCGGTTCGTGAGCAGTACCAACGGCGTTTTCAGGCCTTCATGCAAACGCATGCCGATCAGCTTCGTGACTTGGAAATTCAGCATGCATTGGTGACGACCGACACGGCGCCCTGGCAAGCCATCTCCACCGTGCTCCAAGAACGCAGGCGGCTGGTATGAGTTTGTCTTTTCTCTATCCGCTCTGCTGGTTTGGCGCTATCGCGCTCGCCGCGCCTATCTGGTTGCATTTGCGTCGTCGTAGTGAGCAGCGAGTGATTTCGTTTTCAGCGCTGCGATTCCTCGACGATCAGCCGCAACCGCAAGCCAGTCCGCTGCGTATCCGCCAGCCGCTCCTGCTCGTCCTCCGTCTACTCGCCCTACTCGCAATCATCGCCGCTTTCACCTGGCCGTTCATTCCCTCCGACCGCACCATGGCGGTCACGATCAGCCATGTCTATCTGCTCGACAGCACGCTCAGTAATCGCGCTGTGAATCGTGCTGGTAATCGCTGGCAGACCGATCGCGAACAGCTTCTCACCGCTATCCGCCAAGCTCCCGCCACAACTCAAATTGCCGTGGTGGAACTGCGCGCGACACCGCAGGTCGTCGTCGACTGGAGCACCTCCCGCGCCGCCGCTCTGGCGGCGGTGGAACAGCTCGAGCCCACGTATGAGCGGGGCTCCTACCAGATGGCCTTCCGACTGGCCGAATCTCTACTGGCTCGCTCTCTCGGTTCCGAGCACGAAATTACCTTGCTCGGCGACAGCCAGGAAAACCAATGGACCGAGGAGCAGACCGGCACGCCGTTTTTGTCGCCGCGAAAGATTCATTTGCCCACCATCGCTGCGGACGCTCTACCCAACGTGGCACTCTTCGCACCCCGACTGCAGCGCGTGTTCCTGGGTGATCGCGCGCGTGTGGAATGCACCGTGCGACTCGCTCGGTATGGCGAATTGAAACAAGCTGAACTGCGAGTCAACGTGCCGGGACAGTTTTCCGAGCAGCGTCAGGTGAAATTCGACCAGGATGAAGACGAGGTACAGATTGAGCTCTCGTGGGAAGCTCCACCAAACGCCGGTGTGCAGGGCGAGCTGACTATCACTGCACCCGGAGATTCATTGCCCGACGACGATCACGTCTACTTTGGCTTGCCACCCGTGAAGCCAGGTCGAGTGCTCTGCTTGGCACGTTCTTCTTACTTGCGCGCGGCCTTGTCTCCCGATGTGATGTCAGGACGCTGGACGAGCGAAGTGCGCGATGAGCCGCCATGGGATAGCAATCGGACGACCGTGCTAGCCGATGCCCTCATCGTGGAAAGTCATTATTTGACGCGGCCCGAAGCTCGCGACCTCACCCAAGAGTACCTGCGTCAAGGACTCGGAGTGCTCCTACTGGTCGATCAACTCAATCCGGGTGTACAGGCTTTTTTACGTGATCAGGGACTCGATACGCGGTCGGTGGTCGAGCAGAGTCCAGCGCCCGCCGAGCTGCGCTACGTCCATGCTGAACATCCCATTTTTCGGCCCTTTCGCTCACCCGATTTTGGTAACTTGCTCGACGTGCGTTTCTATCGCCATCGACGACTGGCGCTGGGGGATGCGGTGCCGCTCGCATTTTCCCAAACCGGTGATCCGCTGATGATGCAGGTGGTGCGTGGTCGCGGATGCTTGCTGGTGATGGCCTTCGGACTCGAACGCGAAGATACCAACTGGCCCCTTCAAATCTCCTTTGTTCCGTTCCTCGATCTTTGTCTGCAGCGAATTCGAGCTCAAAGCACTTTGCCGACGGATGCGTTGCCGGGCGAAGCCTGCATTTGGTCGGTCGCCGCCGAGGGCCCATTAACTCTGCAGCGACTCTCGTTGCCCGCCCAAAAAGATGGCTCCCATGATCAGGCCGCGACAACAGTTACTTCCGATTCTGCGGTCGTCGTGCAGGCTCCGGTGG
>JBJSXJ010000248.1:0-26403 GCA_046086325.1 Planctomycetota bacterium
CTAGATGGGCTGGAAGTTTGTCCTGTGATAGTGTTTCCTGATGGACGGACTGGAAGTCCGTCCTACGATGTCGCTCCTGCTGGACGGACTGGAAGTCCGTCCTACGACGTCGTTTCTGCTGGACGGACTGGAAGTCCGTCCTACGTCCGTCGCTCCTGCTGGACGGACTGGAAGTCCGTCCTACGTCCGTCGCTCCGCGACTTCAACCGACTGGAAGTCCGTTGTACGGTGGTGGTCCTGCGATTTCGTCCTGCGACTTCGACGTACTACTTCGACCTGCGATGCTCGGCACTACAGGTCGAGTTCATCGAGGGCGTCGATGAGATGATCGAGCTTATCTTTCGGCTCGGTGGCCTTATTCGCTTGACGCTGCGGCATGCCGATGGCCGTTCCCACTGCCTGTCGCCCCGCTAACATCAACTGCTCGTCACGCTCGCGAGCTGCCACACTCAACGCATCTTCGCTGCCATCGGGCGCACCAAACAGCTTCGACAAATCAATTTTCAAAGATCCTGCCGATTCCGCTGCGGAACCAGCGATCGCAGGCGATTTGTGCTGCGGGAAAATGATGGCGTTTTCAGGACAGACTCGACTACAGGCCGGACATCCCTTGCGGCAATTGTCCGGCTGCTCCACCAGAATCGTCTCAAAGCGATCCACTCCGTACACACCGAACAAGCAGAAATCGATGCATTCCATGCAGTTCGTGCAGCGACTAAAGTCAATGACCGGATACCAGCGGCGGTCCGTTTCTTCGCTGATTCGCACCAAGTTACTGCTCGCGGCAGCGGCAGTGTCCGCAGCACCGGTGGCTACTACAGAGCTGGCGGCTACAGAGCTGGCGGCCGCTGCTGAGCTGACAACCGCTGAGATCGCCGCTACCGGGGAGACGGCGGACGTGATGCTCGTCAGCGGCCCCAGCAGTTCGACAACCTGAGTGTTCAGTTCGTCGCGAATGCGGAGAATTTCGGCCAGAAACGGTTCCAGCGTGCTGCGCAGACGCAGATCCAAGCAGTAAATGCGGCGATCAGGAATCGCACGCGCATCGAGCACTCGAGCTTTCTCGTCGGCGACATCCGCGGCATCGGCTGCAGTATCACCGGATGTCGCGCGGTCGCCACTCGACGCCTGTGCTTGAGCCGTGGCTAATTCCTCGTCATCCGCGTCGGTGTCATCGGCACTTTCATCGCGCAGCAAACAAATACCTTCTCGACCATGCACCCCGTAGCGATCCAGAACCCAGCGCGCGGCTCGATCGAATAACCAGGAGACGACCACGATTGGGCCGGGCAGCTTTTGTAACGCCAAGACACCGGTGCCATCCGCCTTGAGATCGTACAGGTGCGGAATCACGACGACTTCGATCCCCGCTTCGAGAATCAAAGCGGTTACCAAGTTTTCCTCCAAGGCGCGCTTCGCGGGATGCTGAGTTTGCCCTTGGGAAACAACGACGGTTAAACGCTTCGCCATGCCTCGGTCCTCGTTCGCTAGGAATCGTTGAGTTGTCCCTTGATGGTCCGCTGGGTAATCTCCCAGACGGCGGCCAGATGTGCCAGATAGTCGCTGGGGCTGAGCAGGTTTTTCCCCTCGGCACGCATTTCGAATAACCAGCCCTCCCCATATTTATCGACGTTAATCCGGGAGGGATCTTTGAGCAGTGCTGGATTGAACTGGGTCAGTTGACCAGCCAGCGGAGCATACAACGCACTCTCAGCCTTCTTACTTTCAATCTGCCCCATCTCCTGACGCTCGGTTAAAACCGAACCGGGATCGACGGACCAATCGAGAAAATAGACATCTTGCAGCAGTCGCACGGCATAGGCCGTGAAACCAAATCGCCAGTCATCGCCGCGGGCCTGGGCCCACATGTGATTCCGAGCGTAAACTCGATCCACTGGCACCTCGGCAGGAAACTGGCCCATCTGAAAAATCAGAGGCTCGCTCATGTATAGCGCACCCCTTGAAACTGCGCTTCAAAAAATGCCGGTAACATGCCGTCCACTTGTAGCAGGCCAGCTCGAGTGAGTTCGACTCGATCAGTGGCGAGGTGAACCAGTCCCGCATTCACATACGACTGCCAGACAGCGGACCACTGAGCGACGACATCGACCTGGAACTTCTGCCGAAAATAATCCACTTGCAAATAGCCACGCTTCAGTTGCAGGATCATTTCGCGGATCAGGAGCTGCAGCGGAGTTGGTCGCAGAGCTCGACCCAACGGCAGCTCGCCGCGCTCCAAAAGTGCCTCCACGTAGGCATCCCATTCCGGCAGATTCTGATAGTGCACGCCCGACACATGCCCGAAACTGGCAATACCGGTGGCAAGCAGATCAGAGCCCATCCAGAGGTTATCGCGATAGCTGAAATTCACCTTTTGGGGATCTTTCACCACGGTGTAGGCCGACGAAATCCGATAGCCCACTTGCTCGAATTGCTGAAACGCCCAGTCCACCCACGCCCGCTTCGTCGGCCAGTCCGCTACTGGAATCTCCACCTGTTGGCCCAGGATGTTTTTCGAGTAGACGGTATTGAACGGCAGTTCCAGTTGGTAAATGGTGATGCTATCGGGTGACAGTTCGATGCTGCGACGCACGCATTGCTGCCAGTTCTCCCAGGTTTCGCCGACCATACCGGCAATCAAGTCGATGTTGACGTTGGGGAACTGCGCCGCTTGAATCCATTGCCACGCTCGATCCACCTCGGCCGATAAATGAGCTCGACCATTTTCCTTCAGCACTTCGTCGCTGAAATTCTCCACGCCTAAACTCAGTCGAGTGACTCCCAGATCGCGGAGGGCGTGCACTTTTGGTTCCGACAGCGTCCCCGGCTCGCACTCAAATGTCACCTCCTCCGCCTGATCCCAACGAATGTTGGCACGTAAACGATCGACGAGTGAGGTGAGCTGTTTGACGCTGAGAAACGATGGCGTACCACCACCGAAATAGACAAAACGAAACGGACGGCCGCCCATCACGGGTTGCTGACTGACCAGTTCAATTTCACGAGCGAGTGCCGAGACATAGGTTTCAATCTCACCAGCCGTATTGTCGGTGAAGACCTTGAAGTAGCAAAACTTGCAGCGCTTCCGGCAAAAAGGAATGTGCAAGTAGAGTCCCAGTGGCACGTCACGTGGTGCGGCTGCCAGGGCGGCTTGGACTTCGGTAACGTACTCTGGCTTCCACTGCGAGAACGGTGGGTAGTTCGAAATGAAATAACTACCGACTTCCGTTTTCGTGGCTTCTAAACTTCGGCTCGCCAAATTCGTCGTCGCAGAATTTATCGGGACCGATTGACTCATTTCAAAATATCCAGTGCCAGCAGAGGCTTAAGGTTTACTGCCAAAACAATAGACCACTCCATTGTCGTTCGCAATGATGAGTCGTCCAGCGGCGACTGCAGGAGAGCCGTTGAAGCCTCCACCCGCCTCGTATTGCCACACTTTTTCGCCTGTTTTGGTATCCAATCCATACACGCGACCGTCCGCTGCCCCAACGTACACGCGCTCTCCCACAATGACGGGTGATGAATCGATACGATTGCGAGCGGAAAAGCGCCACAGCTCTTTTCCCGTGGCAGGATCTAGCGCCTGCACGCGTTTATTGCGGCCACCAAAAATGACGCAGTCCTTGGTGACGGCGGGTGAGCTGCGAAAGGGCTGTCGCCCCTTGTCCGGCTCGTAGGTCCAGTCCACTTTCGCTTGTCGCCAATCAATCGCATAGAACGTCGCACCTTCCGTGCCGAAAAAAACGCGATCACCCAGCACGGCGGGCGTGACACCTGTGGGAGAATCAATCTCCACCGCCGCTAGCTCCATCCCCGTTTCTAAATTCACGATATGCAGTTTGCTATCACAGCCGGCGACAAACGCACGGTTTTCGACAATCGTGGGGGAACAGCGAATCTGATCAGCGATGGCATACTTCCAGACCAGCTTGCCCGAGGCGGCATCGAGGCAGTAGAGCGTGGCATCTTGCGATCCGACGATCACATTGTCTTTGTAGAAGTTGGCGCTGGAATCGATTTCCGCCTGAGTCTCAAACTGCCACTCGATCTGACCCGTCTTGGCGTCCAGACAATAAAAGCGGCCACCAATATCGCCGACATAAATCTTGCCTCGACGCACCGCTGGAGCTGCGAGGAATCCATCTTCTACTTTTCGTTCCCAAACTTTCTCGCCATCGCTCAAACGCAAACAGTAGAGTCGTCCATCCATGTCACCCAGATAAACGTGCCCTGCAACAATCGCGGGAGTGCCGTCGAAGGCTCCATCTTTTACTGAAAACTTCCATAGCACTTGGAGTGCTTCCGGCAATTTGCTGAGCGCCACACCGGTCGACCGCGTATCACCACGAAACAACGGCCACTCGTCCGCCGTGGCCTGCACAACGTCCCCCGCCTCCCCCGCCGCCGCCGTTTGAGTTGCGGTAGCCGTTTGAGTTGTGGTAGCCGTTTGAGTTGTGGTAGCCGTTTGAGTTGTGGTAGCCGTTTGAGTTGCGGTAGCCGTTTGAGTTGTGGTAGCCGTCCTCCGTCCCCTCTCCCCAGCCGCTGGAGAGTTGGTCCGTTCTATTTCGTTCGCGTTGCCCAGCGCCTGGGGAGAGGGATAGGGAGAGGGGAGTGGAGGATCGCCAGCCGGTTCTGGTCCCGCCTCTGCCTCCGTAGAAAAACTCACCGACGTTTGCCGAGTCAAAATAGTCGGCGTTGTCGTTCCGAGCCACGAACTGGTACCGAACCCTGTGGTCACGACGAGCAGGCTCAGATGCACCACATAATGTTTCGAACGATCTTGCCACCATTTCCAGCCTGACATGTTCGGATAACCTCCGCAGTTGAGATGGCGTCGGGGAGAATCTTAGTAGGCTTGCTCATAAAGCAGCGCGAGGGCTGTCGCATCAACCGGACGTGGATTGAACGTGCCTGTCCACTGACGAGCGGCTGCCTCGGCCAATTGTGGAATGCGTTCCCGCGCCACTCCACACTCTGCCAATTTGGTGGCTAATCCAGCTTGGTGCGTGAGCGATCGCAGATAGTCTGCTAAACCCGCCGCACCGTATCGAATCTCGGGAATGCCCGGCACGCCAGCCGCCTCGGCGAGCAAATCGCGATAGAGCGATTCCACCACCGCCGCATTGTAGCGCACGACGTGCGGTAGCATGAGCGACACCGCTTGGCCGTGAGCTACTTCGTACTCAGCGGTGAGCGGATTGGCGAGGGCGTGTGCGGCACCGAGCATCGAGTTCTCGATCGCCATCCCTGCCAAGCAAGCGCCCATCAACATGCCACCGCGGGCTTCCAAATCTGTGGGTGACTCGAGCACCCGCAAAAAACTCGCCACCAGCCAGCGCCAAGCCTCGCGACTGTAGACAGCGGAGAGCGGAGTTCGCTTCGTGGTAACAAAGGATTCCACCGCATGCACGATGGCATCGAGTCCGGTGAGGGCGGTGACGGATCTGGGCATTGTTACGGTCAGCTCGGGATCCAGCAGCGCCACTTTGAACGCCACTTTCTTGTCACCGCAGGCCATTTTCACGTGTGTGTTAGCGTCGGAGATCAGTGCGAACGACTGGGCTTCACTGCCGGTGCCAGCGGTCGTCGGCACGCCAATCGACGGCAGCATCGGTAACTTGGCCTTGCCGACTCCCCAGTAGTCCTGCATGCGACCGCCATTGGTCAGCAGAAAATTGATGCCTTTGGCGCAGTCAAGCGAACTGCCGCCGCCAAGTCCCACGATCAAATCGGGAGCAAACTCGCGTGCCACAGCCAGTCCGGCGTCGACGGTATCCGTCGTCGGATTCTCACGCACGCCATCGAAGAGCAGTGTGGTGAGTCCGGCGTGGCGTAGCACATCCAGACCCCGGCCGGTGTGTCCAGCCGAAATCACTCCTCGATCACTTACCACCAATACTCGATGCCCACCCAGTTCACGGGCGAACTGACCGAGTTCCGACAGCCGACCCGGCCCAAAAACAAACCGAGTGGTGGGGTAATAATCAAATGGAATCATGCCGTCTGCAGGGCGCGATTACGGAAGAGGAAGTCGATAATATTGCCCTCGTGCGGCTGGAGCCAGTTGAGCTTGGTCGTCGGAATCGGGCCCAAGTTCAGACGATCGATATGCGTCGCTTCCACGCACTGAGCTCGGAATGATTCGTCATTGGTGATCACCGTTCCGACCAACGTATAACCAATCTTCGCCAGCATGTCCGACTGCGGACACTTCACCACCGTGCTGAAGGGGAACATATATTCCTTCTTCGCGATCGCCGCTTCCGGAGATTCACAGTGAGCGATGACGGGGCGCAGATAGGCGCAGCGTTCCATTTCGATCAAGCGATCGCCATAGCCAGCCGTGTAATCCTTGACTCCCGCTTCCTTCAAATCGGTCTCGATAAGTCCCCAGACACCTTTGGCTTGTCCAGGCACGGTGAAGGCGGAAAGCTGAGCACCGGGATCGTTGGGTGGCTTCACTTCCACCGGTCCCAGTCGCTTACCAATCGCCTCGGCAATCTCATGCGTGTGTCGCGAGGCCCAGATGCCGGAGCAGTTGATGCAGCCGCGACCGCTGTTCGTGAAGATGCTCTCGACCATGATGTCGAGGTATTTTTCCCAATCATCAACGCAGTCGTCGCCGATGAGTATCTTCGAGAATCCGGGACCGTGCGCTTGCACGCGAGGATTTCCCTTGTACTGTTCCACCGTTTGTGCGCTACCGAAAATCATCGCCCGATGCGCCGACGTCAGCACCGCTCCACCCACTTCGTGCGGTCCTGGATAAATGCTCCAGACCTCGGGAGGAATGCCCGCCGCCGTGAACGCGGCAAAAATTCGCAGTGGAGTCCAGGGCTCCTGCGAGCCGGGCTTGAGCACCAATCCCATTTGCAGCGGAACAGCCGGCAGCCACAACGTATGCACACCCGGTGAATTCGATGGCAACACCGCGCTCAGCACGGACGCTTGTGCTTGATAACTGACCGTCACACCGCGACTTTCGACTCCATAGCCTTTCGTAAGAATGCTGAGATCAAGACCGCGAGTGAGGCAGTCGAGGATCTTGTCGATATTGCGCAGCACGAACGAGTTCTTCGGCACGTTCATGCGGCATAAATGTTCCGGAAGACCCGTCGTGGACGACTGATGGCGAGCGAAATCGTCTGGTGACTGCTGACCATCACCCACGGGCAATGTCGCGGTCTCGTAGAGATCCGCAGCATGCTTAATCCGCTTGATCAAATCATCGAACGGAATCGAGCGCAAAATCTGTCGCGCCTTGTGGGCGGTACGCATATCGCGTTCCACCAAGCCACGATTCGCTTGACTCACGGTGGCAATTGGTTCACCGGTGATGAAATGCACCAGCTTTTCTTTGTCCAGCGAATCGTATGGTTTGCCCCAACGAATTACGGGGATATTGAGCACGAATAACTCCTCGTCCGATGACCTGCTAGAACAAAACGACTAGTAGACGCCAACCGTAGTTTGCGAGGCGATCCCGCGGAACGGCTTCACACCGCTGATGCCATCCCAGGGATAGGTGTCAAACGGTTGCTCCCGTTCTCCTTCATCCCGTTCCAAGAATCCAGGAATGAAGAGTTCCTTGGTGAGCGTGTAGAGCTTCACGCGTCCACTTTCACCGTAACCCACGACTTTCTGGTGATCATCAAAATCAACGACCTCGATGATGGCGCGGGGCTGGGGAGCGTAGTACGCAATTTTATAACCTTCGGCTGCGGTCACAGGCTTGCTGCAAGCCAATCCCATCAGCGTGTTGCCGTAGGTCGGCGTCATGTAGATGCCGCTCTCCTCGGGCGGTCCACCAAAATATTCTTCGATGCAGAACCGAGTGAACTGCGGAGTAAACTCGGTTCCTCCCGAAAAGATGCCGGTGATGCCCGTATCCTGGAAGGTCTTGCCCTGCTTCTCGAGTGCCGAGCAAAGTGCTTCCAGCAGTTTCGGCGTGGTGAACATGCAACGAATGTCATGGCCGGCAGATAAAATCGTCAACGCCTGATCAATACAGTGCGTTTTGTAGGCCTCCAGATGTTCCATCCAGCCCTTCTTGATGAGCTTGATCACCCAGCGAGGATCGAGGTCGACGCAGAAGCTAATGCCGCCGCGATACTGACAAAGATGCTCCACCGCCAGACGCAAGCGACGCGGTCCGGAAGGGCCGAGCATCAGCCAGTTGCTCCCCTTCGGAAAATACTTGTCCGGCAGCGTGTGACTGAAATTCTCATAGTCGATCCAGTGATCCTCGATCACCACTCGACTTTTCGGAATCCCAGTGGTTCCACCCGTCTCGAAAACGTAGGTCGGCTTACCTGCCAAGCCCTGGGGAACCCAGCGTGAACAAGGGCCGCCGCGGAGCCAATCGTCTTCGAACAAAGGAAACTTCTTCAGGTCCTCAAAGCACTTCACTTCCCGCAGCGGATCAAAATTGTACTCCCGCTTTTTCTGCAGCCAGAAAGGTGAGCCCGTGGCATCATGAAAATGCCACTGCACCGTTTCGTACGTGTGCGCGTCAAGCTTTTCTTTGGCTTCTTTCGTCAGTGCTGCCAAATCGACCGATCCAGACGTTGTCATACAAATTCCTCTATCGAATGCTCAAGGATCAACTGCAAGCAGGTGGGCAGGGGGGAGGGAGGTTCGAGGCCGGAGAGTCTAACCGTGAATAAAGTACCGAACCAACCGCCAACTCGCAACCGCCACCCCGCCGGTCCCGAGATCGTGCCGCCTCGGGGAGAGCAACCGGGGATCAGGTAACGGAACAGCGTGAAGCGACTGCCGGGGATCAGCTAGCGGAACAGCGTAAGCAACTGCCGGGGATCAGGTAGCGGAACAGCGTAAGCTGTCCGGCTGCAATGCGAGATTGCTCTCCGTCGCCCCCGCGCCGGTCGCGGACGCGTGCGAACGGGGTGGGCTCCGATGTGGGCTCCGAGGTGGGCTCAACATCCCTCTTTCAACGTTTTTCCTCGACCGGCGGACGAATGGTGAACTGCCGATGCTCACGCCCGAGCCGCCCGATCAGTTGCCGTGGATAGTCCCAGCCCGCCTCTTCTTGCTGGTAGAGAAAGACTTGGGAGCGATCGACGGCCAGGGCTACAGCTTGCGGCAAATCAAGGATGCGACGCACATTTAAGAGGGCCGGGCCGGCATCATGACTGCGGGGAAGTTCGTGTAAGTCGAGTCGTTTGACGGGTGGTTCAAACAACGAGGCATAGAGGGTGAGAGCCGCCATTGAGCCGTGTGCTTGCAGCCACAGGGGAGACTCTCCCAAGAGCTGCTTTTCGCCGATCGGTACTGCTCGTACCGCTTCCATTCCCCGCCGCACATCCCAGGCCTGCATCCCCTCGAGCGATTGCCCCAGTAAATAGAATCGGCGGCGAATCTGGATGCTGGTCTTGGGATCCGAATTCCACTGCGACAGCCCCTCGCCCCTGGGCGCCAGATAGGCCATCACCCAGGGGAACTTGGTGAGCATGGCACGGGTTTGTTGCCACGACTCGGCACTGGGCGGCGGTAGCTGCGCTCGTTCGCCGGATAGGCCCGTTTGTTTCAAATCAGCTTGCAGCCGGTCCGCAAACGCCGCTCCGTGAGTCTTCAGAAAATCTTTCCAGCCTCGATCATCAAGCGTATTGAGGACGGTCAGATCGGGTTGCTGCAAACCAGCCGCATGAATTACGTAGAGCCGTAAGCGAAACGGTTTTTGACTCGTGAAGTCATATGCCTTCAGCACCACCCCGTCTCGCTCCTCGCGATAACACTCCTGTAACTGCAACGCATCTTTCTCGACCGGCCAGCCACGAAAGGTCTGTTCTTGCAGCGATTTCAGCCAAGTATCACGCTGCTGATTCCAAGCGGCCTCATCCGCCGGCAACGTCGCCTGGGCCACGGGAACGAACGATTCCTGAATCTTGGTGTTGATCTGGTCAGCCGGCAGTTCGGCGGTGAAGACTTTGAGTTGCTGCGGAGTAAATCGGGGACGTGCGGCTTCGTCGATCAAGCGCACGCCACCACGCAGCTGCGCGTCAAACCAGCGCATTGCATGAATTTGCAGTTCTTGCGTATCAACATGCCCGCCAGCGGTAATGTTGAGAGCAATTTTCTCGGGAACCTTTTGCAACTCATACATCCTTCTCGCCCCGACGTACGTGCGCATGACACCCGCGAGTGGAAAGATGGGATCGCGATCCGTGTTGCTGATGAGTAGCGGGCGCGGAGAGACGAGCGCCGCGACTTGTGGATAGTCCCAGCGATAGGTGTTGACCTGATACATGCAATCGCAGTGCCCAGCCACACACCCCGCGACCACATGGTCCTCCAGGTCGGTGATACCCGCGACCGGCACCGCTGCTCGAATTCGTTCATCTAAGGCGGCGATCCACCAACTGTAGGCACCACCACCACTGCGTCCCGTTACGCCCAGCTTCTCGGGATCGACATCCTCGCGCGACTGCAGATAGTCCAGGGCGCGGATGCAATTCCACGCTTCGACTCCCGCCGGCGTATAACCGCGACTCAGCCACCACCACTGGTTTAAATTGTGAGTGCCATGATGCGTGGCTTCAATTTCGCCCAGTTGCAAGGAGTCGATGATCAGACAGACGTATCCATGGCGTGCGAACCAGGCACCGTGATGTTGATAGTGAACTTTGTTGCCATAGCTGATTCCGTTGAGCTTTACGCCGCCATGACCACACACGTAAAGAATGGCGGGAGCTCGTCCCGCGGACTCTTGCGGACGATATAAGTTGCCGGTGACATACAGCCCAGGTCGAGACTGAAAATGCACCTGCTCTACCACGATTCCATCCGCCTCCTGGCGACTTGTTACCGTCGCCTGCAGAGCGGTGCGTTCAGGCAGTGGGTCCAAGCCCAGCATGTAGAACAGTTGCCGACGATATTCGTCGCGGCGAGTTGTCCAATCGGTCACCGTCTGAACTTCCGCCAGGCAGCGTTCGCGCAGCCTGGCCGTTTCCGCTTGGAAGTAGCTCTGCAGAAACTGATCGCCCTGAGAGCCCGCTTTTTCCGCTGCCGCCTTGTCTGTAGCAGACTGCTGCGCGATCAGCGGCGTCCCCGCGACACTCGTCAGGATGCTCAGTAGAAAAACAAGCAGGCGGTTGGTGGCCAGCCGACGAAAGTGTTGGTGGCGGCGGCCGAAGCTCCACGCGATTCGCTGCATCATGATTTTGGTTCCGAGTTGCCGGTGACCTGAAACCCAGGTCACCTGAGGATGCTTTACCGCAACCGGCATCGGAAACGAATGATTCCGCCTTGTCCCACTTCCAACGGATCGCGAATCTCCCACCGCAATACCACCGACTCGGCTTCATTTTCTTGAGTGCCGAATTGCGACGCCAAACTGCACTGGGCGCTGCCTTCGATGAATTCCAAGCGAGTCGTGAGACTGTCGACGATCGTTACATTGCCGATGCGTTCGTCGCCAATATTATCAAACCGGAGCGTGAAGTCGATCACTTCTCCCGGTCGTGCCTCCGATTTCGAAGCCACTTTGACGATGCGCAGACGTGGCTGTCCCTCGGGACGATGGTATTCAATTGTTTCTTGACTCTTGCTGATGCCCTTGGCTTCCACCGCCAAGTCTCCATCGATGACCACCTGCACCATCTGGTCACTCGACCAAGTCAGAGCAGCCTGAATACGCTGGGCGAGTCGAGCTTTCTCGGTGTTGTCAAACTCGCCACGACGAATGAGCCGGAAGTCTTCGAACGGCAGATACTTGTTGTCAAAGCCGAGCAGCTGGGTGGAATTGTCGACGCCGATACCGCGTGTGCGATCGAGCAAGGCGACACTGGATCGCAAGTTGTGCTGCAGGACCGGTGGGTTCTGCTGAACCGTGGTCGTAACAAGCTGAGTTGTTTCCTGGCTGTTCAGACGAGTGGGATTCTCGGTACCAGCCACTCGCTCATGACCCTCGTGCAAATCCAAACCGGTGACTTTCCGTACTGCTGCAAATCGCGGTGCATAAATCGGCACGCGATTACTGGGCACCACCTCCGTACGTCCACGAATCGTATCGAAGTGAGCGACGGTGTCTTCCTGGTCGAGTCCACGTACGTTCCAGTTTTTGGCAACATCCACGGGTACATCTCGATCACCACCATCAAAAATATATTCGTCGTAGGGCCAGGGACCTGCCAAACCATCCGGTTGCCAATACCCTTGTTCGTCGTTGGGGCCACAGATCACATCGGCCTCGGGCAAGCCCACCGGAGACATCGCTCCCGTACCGCTACGGCTTCCTGCAATGCGACCGGGCAACTGATAGGGGCGACCAGGACGTCGTGGACGACCGGTCGGTGGCGTGTATTCGCCTTGGTAATCGTAGCCTGCGTTGCCAGAGGTATTTTTTTGTGCGAGCACGGCGCCGCCAGCGGCGGCACTCTCAGCGGCAGGCTGCGCGAGCGTAACGCTGGGGCCACCGGCCGAGTAGTAAGCGACGGGTTGACTGGTGGGAACGAACTGCGGAGCCGGGGGTGGCGAACTTACCGGAGCAGCACTGGACGCACCGGCACCCGTGGTGGGAGCCATGGGGCGACCGAGTGACTGACAGCCGGTGATCGTGAGGACGGCGACGAGCGTTAGCGCAGCTTTCGCTGCTCCTGTGATCCGGGGCCGAGGCGACTGGCGGAAATGGGGTGAGCTGATTCGTGTCATGGTGTCACCTGGCCGTGCGGGCTTCGTCATCGGTACATCCTTGGGCGGCGGGGCGCTGGGCCGAACCGCTTGGTCTCACAGGTTATCGCAGCGTCGCTCGCAGACCACCGCGCCGAGTTGCCGAGGTGGCAGCGCCTGCCGAGGTAGCGGAGGCCGCTGGGTCGCGGGGAGTTGGTTCGAGTCCGGAGTCGCGGCGCACCACGGCCGGCTTCTCGTACAACTGCAGCGGCGGAGTGCCGTAGGGAAAGCCGAAATCGGTTTGATCATCCCGGAGGTCGGGCACGCGCGAGCCCATGCGCAGGATCGCCATCGGTCGACCCAGTTCATCGGCCACTCGAAGTGGATCTTGTCCTGGTCGCACTTCAAAGTAGCGCTGCGTGTTCGGGTCTTCGGCCAGCGGCAAGGCAGTATGCGGATCCTCGAGGTAAATCACTCGAGTGACAAAACGGCCGCTGATCGCCAGCTTGATTTCATCGAGCGTGATCTGCACGGGAATGGGAAATCGCGCCGCTTGTCCGGGAGGTGGATGCAGACGATTGATCACCTCAATCGTGGGATAAACCTCCTCGGTTTCCAGTTCGGGAATATTGCTGATTCGCAAACGGTAGACCTGGCCAATCAGCATGCCAGCGAGCAGGGGGCCCGGTTTCGACGGGATGAACTGCCCGTTCACAGCGGGAGCGATCGTGACGCCTTGGGGCACCGCGACCTCCACCGGTTGGTAATAACAAACCATGGGGCCGCCTCGCAGCAACTGGCCACTTCCAATCGCTCCCGGAGGCAGGTCAGCCGACTGGAAGTAGTGGGCGTTCGTGCGTTGGGCCTGGGCAGTCGAAGCGACTGCCAGCCCGATCACGAACCCAACACATACTCCCACGGCAACCCGCATTCGCTGGACAGATGCTAAGGAGGCGGACCGCATGGTTTTGTCCTGAGAAAGGATGTCAACGACGAGTGAAATAAATCGACACGTTCGTCAGGCTTACCGAACTACTTGATCTTTGACCGAGTGCGGTTGACCGTAGTACGGAGTCGACGTAATCGACTGTTCACGAATCCAAGCACGCGTGGCTGGCTGAGGATAGCTGAAGCCTGGTTGCTGCTTGACGTGAATCTTGACCTTCTTCGGTGGCTCTGGAATCGACATGTGCGTGTGATTCTTCATCACATGCTTCTGCAGACCAGCGGGTGAGCCGAGAGGAATGTGCGGTGGGCCGACCAAACCAATCGGTGTGCCGCTGTAGGGCATGCCGTACTGGGGCGTGGTGACACCCGAGACATAGCCCGGCAAACCGGCCGGAACAACTCCGCCCATGCCAGGACCGCAGCCCATCGGGCCACAACCCATGCCGCCCATGGCCATGATTCCAGGGCCAGCCATCATGCCACCACCCATCATCGCACCGCCCGACAAATCGTCGGTTGTGCCAGGTAGCTCGATGTCCTTGTTACCCAATCGAATCACCGCCATGATCGAACCGCGACGATCGGCTTCCACGATCGGATCCACACCGGGATCCAACCGAGTGCTCACCAGCGTCTCCACGCCAGCCAGCGCCAATTCCTGGAACTCGGGATCTGGCAGGTAAATCACCTTGGTCACAAAGTTTCCGGTGAGTACCTGATCGAAGTCTTCTTCGTTGAACTGCACGGGCACCGAGTTGTGTGCCAGGAAGGCTTCGGTTCGTGGAGTGGACGGAGCAATTTCCAGTGTGGGATACAGCTCCACCCCTTCGCGACCAGCAATGTTGGTGATCTTCAGACGATAGATACCGCCCTGAGGGAAGTTCTGTCGCCCCGGAACCACGAGCGGTGTGGAGTCAAATTGACCCACTCCACCGACATCCCAGCGAACCTGCATGCCGTCTGGTTTGTTAAACCAAACCTGCACCTTCGACTCCATGCCCGGCAGGCCCATGCCGCCCGGCATCATCGGCAGGGTGGGAGCGGCGACGGGCGGAATTACACCCGGTCCCGGCCCTCCCACGCCTGGCCCCGGCTCGAGCAATTGCTGGGCCGGCGGCAAATTGTGTTCTTTAAAACCTGCACAACCCCAAGCGGACAACGCCGCCGTCATGCAGACAATCCAAGACGCCAATCGAATCTTCATGATTTCCCCCCGTACGCAGACTTCCTTGTCATGCCGAACATCCGACGCTCGACAACCTCGGGAGCCAACAGGATTTGCGCTACGACGCTAAAACTCTCTCAGTTTCTCAGGACCATCCCAGACGCGCCTGTTTTGACGTAGACCCTAGTTGCCAACTGGCCTAGAATCCCGGCTCATCAACACGCTCATCCGCGCGCTGATTCCCCGCAAGCAAACGTCTCCTTGGGGTATTGTTCGGTCCGATCCCTATCGAATCTTTGGCAAAATCCGCGTAACCGTCGCATGAAGGATAAATTACCTACCTTCCGGGCTGCGGTGACGTACCTGACTCTGGCCGCCGGTACCCTCCTGGTCCTCGTCAGCCTCTACCGTGCCGACGAGTCCGGTCCCACCCCCCGTCCACTCGCCGAGTCGGCACTCACCGAGTCGGCACTCACAGAATCGGTGCCCGGAACTGCGTCCCTGGGCGATCGTTCCTTCGTCACCAATGCTTTGCCCGCCACGGGGGCGAGTAAGCTCAAGCCGATTCCCATCGACGATGAACCGGCCTCTGCTCCCCCGCAGCCCGTTTCGCCAGACCCGGCTCCCACTGCCCCTGACACGACACCACTGGACCCCGATGAGCAGCTAGCCGACGCCCCGCAGCGAGTTGCCGGCCAACCGCTCGTGGCCCAAGCCGCTCAGCGACTCGATTCCTTACCCGCTGTCGCGGCCCGTGTCCGCCAACAAGTTGATCTTTTTGGCCAACAGATAAGTGGCGTCGGACAGTACCAACAGCAGGGAGTTGGTCGTACGCGACGGATTCGTTTGGAATTGAAATTCAAAGTCGGGGACCAATTAGCCAGTTGGCAACAAGTGTCCGACGGTCGTTTCTATTGGCAGCGCCGCGATCTCCCCGGCCTCAGCGGGCTCTCGCGTATCGATTTACGTCGAGTGCGCGAGACCTTAGATGCTCAGACCGGTTCCGCACCACCCGCACTCCAACAGTGGATGATCCTCGGCGGACTCGGTCGGCTGCTCGCCGCCCTAGACCACTACTTCACGTTTGGCGAGGCCGAGCCGGCGATGCTGCAGGATCTGCCGGTGTGGATCATTCACGGTGAGTGGAATTCAGCAGCGCTGGGCCAAATTGTTCCTGAATTAGCCCCTCGCATCGCGGCCGGCGAAGCGGTGACCAGCGACAAATTGCCGCGACACTTACCCGACTCCGTGCGACTCGTGCTGGGCCGTGACCAGCGACTGCCGCTGTTTCCTTATCGCATCGTCTATCAGCGACAGCGTGCGGCACGTCCCGGACTAATTGGTACGTTGGCGACCAAAGCGGCAGAGGTTACCGAGTCGTCTGCCACACAGCTCGCCGCACTGGAGCTTTACGAGGTCAATCCGGCGCCACCGTTTCGGGCGGAAGATTTCAACTACGATCCCGGTGAGCAATCCGTGCAGGACGAAACGGATCTCTACCTGCGCCAGCTCCTGGATGATGCACAAGCGCCGCCCCTGGGAAAGTAAGCAGCGCCTGCCAGCGATCAGCAAAACTCGCCCACTGGCAACTCGACGCCTCTTCGCGGAGTCTTTATCATCACGCTTGCGTCATGTTTCCGACTCCCGCGCAATCTCCGTGTAACGGATGAATTACGGGTGAGTTTTCCTGTTGTCACGGATTTGAAATCGTAACCTTGAACCGCATCTTTCTCAGTCTGGCGATGGTCGCCCTCCTGGCACTCGCTGCCAACTATCTCCTCGGGCTCGCGATCGGCGATTACAACGCGGAGGTTCATGCCTGGCGCGATCAGGTGGAACTGGTTCGCTCGTTGGAGCTACGTCGAGTGGCTCCGGATCCCGACGAATTGGCTGTCGCCCGCGACAAAAAGAAACAACTGGACGAACAGCGGTTGGAACAAGCAAAACTGGTTCGCTGGCACTGGCATTTGGGCCTGGGAGCTGCCCTCATCACCATTCTCGTCAACAGCATCACGATCACGTATCAGATCGGCACCAGTCGCTGGTGCAAGGAAGTTGTTGATGCTTATCAATTACCCCCCACGCTCGCCCAAGAGTCCGCTCGACTCAAACGCCGTACCTTTCCCTGGGCCGCCTGCAGTATGCTGTCGATGGTCGTCGTGGCAGCCTTGGGAGCGGCTTCCGAACCAGGCAATAACTTGGTGAAGCTGCCGGCCGATTGGGTCATCATTCATTTCAGCGCCGCCAGTCTCGCCATCGCTCTGGTGACGGTCTCCTTCATCATTCAGGCCACCAACGTGCATACGAATTATCAGTTGATTCAAGGCGTGATGGATCAAGTCCGTAAGATCCGCTCCGATCGCGGTCTGCAAGACGGATGAGGAAGCAGCATGCGTGCCTGTGTGCAACGAGTGAGTGCCGCTCGAGTGACCGTGGCGGGTGAGGTAGTCGGGCAGATCGAGCGCGGTCTGCTCGTGCTACTCGGTGTGGGCCGGCAAGATACCAGCGCCGATGTTCGCTACCTCGCCGACAAACTATCCGGTTTACGCATCTTCGATGATGCCGCCGGTAAAATGAATTTGGCTCTCGCCGATGTCGCTGGAGAAATGCTTGTCGTCAGTCAATTCACGCTGCTGGGTGACTGTCGACAAGGACGGCGTCCCAGCTTCATCGATGCCGCCCCGCCCGAAATCGCCGAACCTTTTTACGAGCAATTTGTGGCCGATGTGCAAGCGCGTGGCATTCGAGTCGCCACGGGCAAATTCCGCACTCACATGCACATCGACCTCACCAACGATGGCCCTGTCACGCTGATCCTCGAATCGCCACCCAAGCCAAACGCCGGTTGATGACGGCCGACTTTTTCTGGTCCATCCGGATTTCCTGTGGGGCGACGTCGAGCAATGATTCACCTGCGGTCAACCCACGTGAGATTCGGATGGACACTTCCTCTACCGACTGCTGAACGAATATGCCAAGTCAAAATTCATGGTGGCTATCGAGTTGGCAAACCTTTTATGGTGGCGTGCTGGCGCTGTGGCTCGGTGGGCTCACATTCTATTCGCTATTTGTGATTCCGGTCGGCACTGATCGCTGGGGTAGCGTGGAGCAAGGGATGCTGACCGCTTTGGTTACCGTGCGTTTGAACGGCATCAGCACGGTTGCCAGCATCGCGGTCGCAATCGAATCCTTGCGCTTGCGCCGACGTTGGATTTACCTCGGCGCCGGACTGCTGGTCGTCCTTCAAGTGTGGCTCGTTCTGCTGCACGCTCAGCTTAATGAGCGGATCATTCCGGCCACGGGGGAGATTCGTGAATCCGCCAACTCGCTCGGCTTCTATGACCTACACCGCATCTACTTATTGGTGACCGCCGCACAATGGCTGATCGGCTGTCTCTTCTTTGCTGAATTTTGTCAGCGAGCGGCGCGGCACTCGGCCAGCGATTCCGTCGCGGCTTCGTAGCCACTGCGAATCGCACTCTCCATCGTCGCTGGCCAGCCGGTCGCCGTCCAATCACCCGCGAGCCACAAGTTGGCAAAGCCAGTTCGCGCCGCTGGCCGCACCAGGTCATGACCTGGTCGCGGAGCGAATACGGCTTGGGGTTCTAGTAGCATTCGCCAGCGAACAAGTTGAGCTGTACGAGCAGCCGGCCAGACCTCGTGCAGCTCCCGCAGCACCGCCTCTTTCAATTGCTCTCGACCCTCCTCAACCAGCGCATGGGCAGCACTAATTACCACCTGATAATGATGATGATCGGAGCCAGCAAAGATCCACTGCATCCGGCGGCCGATGAACACGGCATGCGGCAGTTCGGTAAGGGGCCGATCAAACCAGAGATGTAAGCTGGCGATGGCTCCCGACTCCCAGCTCTCGGGGGCCGAGCCGCCCGTCACCTTCTCTCGCCACGATGCGTCCACTAAATCGGAGACTCGATACCAAGGCACGGCAGAAATGACTGCGTCCACAGGCAGAGGCGCAGTCTGATTCGCGCACCAGACCTGCGTGATGCGCGGCCGCTGCGCGAGCGACGGCGCAGGTGTGGACGCTGGTGTGAATGCTTGTTGGGAAACTTGTGTCGGCGGTGGAATTGCCGACGATCGGCTCGCCATGTCAGCTTCAAGTCGCTGCACCTCGGTGCTCAGACGAATCTCTACTCCTCGCGCGCGCAGCCAATCGGCCACCTGCTGATGCCACTGACTCAGCGCCACGCGCGGCGTCAGCACTTGATAGCCATCACGCCGGCGCATGAAACCATCGACAAACAGTTTGCGAGCGACGGCGAGTGAGGTGCGTTCCACGGTCTCGCTCAACGCACTCACCACTGTCACCGACCAGAATCGCTCGATCGCCTCCTCGCTTTGCCCCTGCGCGCGCAGCCACGTCCCCAAGTCAGGTTCATTGGGTTTCGCTCCAGGGCGAAGTCGCCAGAGTGCGCCGAGGCCCCGACAGACCTCCCAGCGACTGCGCCAACTTAAGTAACTCATGCGCAGCAGACTGGTCGCTAGATGCAGAGGAGCGGGCAATCCCGGCGTCGCCGCCAGATCATGCCTCCGTCCATCAACTCCAAAAAAATGAAGTGTCGAGTGACGTTGCCAGAGATTCGTCGTTGCGGTTCGCTGGCAGTAATTCAGGAACTGGTCGCAGCATCCCATCGCCACATGCTGACAATGATCGATCGCCTCAGAAGTCCCCCGATCGACGAATGAGCCGGCGCGGCCTCCCAGCTGTCGCTTCGCCTCAAGTAACTGAATCTCACAGGGGAAGGGCAGGGGAGTGTCGATGAGTTGGACGGCGGCTGCCATTCCCGCCAAGCCGCCGCCAATGATGACGATCCGCCGAGGAGCGGTCATGGTGTTTGCAACCTTGCGCGGCGACTGGCGGCGGAGGGTAGCCAGCGTCGTCGCCAACGCTGCCAACTCCACTGAGTAGTAATGGCTACCTTATCCCACCACGACAACCGCACACGACGACGAAACACCTCGCCATCACACTTTTCGATCGCGCGCCATAGTCGCTGATAGGTATTAAACATCACGTCAAATGAATCGACCGCATCAGCGGCAAGATAGTTCCGCGTTTGTCGACCAATCGCGAAACTATGTGCTGCACGTTCCAGCTGAAACTTCACCAGCGCTCGACCGGCATCGTTCCATACACCCGCGCGCAAGTCAGCGTCCGAATAACCAAAGCGGTCTAGGTCTTCTTGTGGCAAATAGATTCTCCCGCGAGCGGCATCCTCGGGAATGTCCCGAATAATGTTTGTCAATTGAAAAGCCACTCCACATTCCGTCGCCTTCGCCAGCACTCCCTCGCCCTCAAAACCCCAGACATGCAGGCAGGCCAAACCTACCGACGAGGCAACTAATCGACAGTACTCACGCAGTTCATCGAAATTCTGGATTACGCGCGGAGTTAAATCCGACTCGACACCATCGATCACATCAAACAGATAGCGAGTCGGAATCTGGTGACGAACGACCGTATCGACGAGTGCTGGCAGTAGACCGGTGGCATCATCCGCAGAATGTGGAAGAACAGCCTGGGACGCCACTTCAGCCGTTTGCAGATGAGTGACCAGCTGCTGACGCCAAACGTACAGGGCCGCTTGTCGATCGGTGGCAGGTAAAGGCGAATCGCCGAGATCGTCGGTGTGACGACAGAAAGCATACAGAGCGTGCAAACCACGACGCTTCTGTTCCGGCAAACACCAGAGCGACCAATAGAAGCTCGATGCCGCTCGCCTCACCAGCGCAGCACAAGAACGATAACTATTTTCGAGCGGCAGATTCATGCCCACTCCGCCTCTTGCTTTGGTCCACGACTACTCCACCAAGCTCGCATTGCCAGCAGCAGTTTCTGACGGCGACTAACTTGGGGTCGTCGAGTCCAAACATCATACTGTTGCCGACGGATCGCGTGTACAATCGCCAGTCCGCCGCGCACAAAGAGTTGCAATTGGAAGCGCAGTTCGGCTGGCACTTGGTGGACCAGTGGCCACCCGGCCTGCAATCGCTGCTCCGCTTGCTCGACCGCTTCTTGCATCAAACTGCGAAAACGATCGTCACAGACGGCGGCGGCAAAGTCTTTCTCCAGATAACCAGCTCGCTGCCAGGCCACACGCGGGAGGTAAATGCGGCCCCGAACAAAATCGTTGGCCACGTCCTGACAGAAGTTAGCGATTTGGAGTCCCGAACAAATCGAGTCCGACCAGCCCACCAGTCGTTCGTCGTGGCAGCGGCCGAGGTACAGCACCAGTCGACCCACGGGATTGGCCGAGCCCCGGCAATAGTCCAAAAGATCCTCCCACGTGTCATAACGATGTTGCTGCTGGTCTCGACGAAACGCTGCGAGCAAGTCCGCGAAAGGCTGCTGGGGAATCGTGAACTCCCGTATCGTTTCGGCCAGCGCCACGAACACCGGATGCCGCAACTCGCCTCGAAAACTGGCCTGCAATTGCTGCTCCCACCAATCGAGCAACCCGGTGGCCTGTTCTGCGGAGTCGATTTCATCCGCTAAGTCATCGGCCCAGCGGCAATAGGCATAGACGTGGCAGAAGTGTCGCCGCAGGGCGGCCGGCAATAGCCAACTCGCCACCGTAAAGTTCTCATAATGTTGGTGACAGAGCTGCTGGCAGTACACCGATGCTGCCTGGAATTCCAGCATGGGATCGCTACCTTGCGGGCCCCAGCGCCGGAGGCCGTCCTGCAAATAAGCTGGCGGAGTTGGCCGGTTGCCCGTGGCGGTCGACGAGCGGTTTTCAGTCTGGTCTGGGTCGACTATCATCCGGGAGTGGCGATCGTTAGCTCCGATCAACGGAGGAGTGTGGGAAGAATGAAAATTATCTTAGCGAGTCCTCGTGGGTTTTGTGCCGGGGTTAACATGGCGATCGAAAGTCTCGATTTGGCCCTGCAAGCCTTCGGGGCACCGGTCTATGTGTACCACGAAATCGTGCATAACAAGTACGTGGTCGAAACGTTTCGGGCTCGCGGTGCTCGCTTTGTCGATCATCTGGAAGAAGTGCCGGTCGGATCCTATCTGCTGTTTTCCGCCCATGGTGTCTCACCGCAGATTCGCCAAGTCGCGCAAGAACGCCAGCTTTTTGCCATCGACGCCACCTGCCCCCTGGTCACCAAAGTACACCTGGAAGCGATTCGCTTTGCTCGCGCTGGTTACACCATCGTGCTCATCGGTCACGAAGGGCATGACGAGGTGGTGGGAACGATGGGTGAAGCGCCGGCAGCCATCGTGCTGGTGGAAACTGCGGCCGATGTCGATGAATTATCGATCGAGCCAGGCACTCCACTGGCCTATCTCACTCAAACCACGCTTTCAGTAGACGATGCCACTCGCATCATCGAGCGCTTGAAAGTCCGGTTTCCATGGATTGAGGGACCGCCCAAAGACGACATCTGCTATGCCACTCAGAATCGCCAGGAAGCGGTGCGACTACTCGCCGCCGAAGCCGATCTGGTGCTGGTTCTGGGTAGCCAAAACAGTTCCAACAGTCAGCGACTACGCGAACTCGCCCGTGAAACTGGCAAAGCGGCTTACCTCATCGATGGGCCTCAAGACATCGATCCTGCCTGGTTCCATGGTGTCGGCACGGTGCTCGTGACGGCCGGAGCGAGCGCTCCGGAGTCGGTCGTGGAGCAGTGCATCGAGTATATGCAGGTAAATTTTCAGGCGACGGTGGAAGTGCGGACGATTCGCAAAGAAGAGGTTCACTTCCCAATACCCAAGGAACTGCGCCCGTTCGCTCAGGCCTAACGCCGCCCGTCGTTACTTTTGGAAGGTGTGCTGGTCGGCGGGGAATTTCCCCGCTTGCACCTCATCGCGAAACTCCATCACCGCCGCCGTCATCACAGCATTTAAATCCGCGTAGCGTTTCACGAAGCGAGGCACATGGCCGCTGGTCATTCCGAGCATGTCGTGAACGACCAGCACCTGTCCATCACAGTCCACACCCGCTCCGATGCCAATCGTGGGAATGGAAAGCTGCTGCGTGATCTCGGCAGCCAGTTGTGCTGGAATGCATTCCAGCACAATCGCGAAAGCGCCGGCAGCTTGTGCGGCGGTCGAGTCGCGGAGGAGCTGCTCGCGATCGCGCTGCACTTTATAGCCACCCATTTGATGGACACTTTGCGGTCGCAGGCCGACGTGAGCCATCACGGGAATGCCGGCGGCAACTAGTCCCGCGATTACCTGAGCCTGCTCCGCGCCGCCCTCCAGTTTCACCGCCTGGCAGCGCGTTTCCTTGAGAATCCGACCGGCGTTCTCTACCGCCTTGTGAACTCCCAAATGGTTCGTGGGGAACGGCATATCGACGACGACGAGTGCACTGCGTACCGCTCGACCGACCATCTCAGCGTGATAGATAATTTCATCCAGAGTCACCGGGAGCGTCGTATCATGGCCCTGCACCACCATCGACATGCTGTCGCCGACCAGAATCGAATCGATACCGGCTTCGTCCAAGAGGCGAGCGGTGGGATAATCGTACGCCGTCAGCATCGTGATCTTGCGACCGCTGGACTTCAAAGCGACGAATTCGGGTACGGTCAATCGATGTGGGCGTGTTGTCATACTCGGTATTGTGTCTTGATCAAGTCAGACCGGCAAGCGGCGAGATTTTTCTAGCGGAATCGTGATCTGTTCGATATGCTGAGCAGCGGTTTTTTCCGGCTAGACACCAACGATTTATCAGGCTCATCACGATGCACACGAATTCCTGCCTGCAAGCTGGTTTCATTTCGAGTTTTCGTTCAGCGCTGCGTTCGAGCTCTCTGTGCTTCGGCCTACTGGCGGCGGTCTTAAGCGGCAGTTTGCACTCCACGCTCTGGGCCCAAAATGCGCGGCCTGGTGTACCCGAGCCGAAGCGGGAGCCGATTCGAGCGGCCGGTACGATCAAGGGCGTGGGAAACGGGATTATGCAAGTGACCACCGCCGCGGGGGATCAATACCTGGTGAAGCTCGACCCCAACATCAAGCCGACCAATCCCACGCAGATTTCGTTTTCTGGGAAAGCCGACCCCAGTTTTCTCCGTCCCGGATTGCTGGTGCGATTCACAGGTAAGTTTGATAAGCGCGGGAAAGCTTTGGAGCCTATCGAACTGCTCGACATTGTCACTCAGCGTGACGGCATGCAACTCGGCTTCACACCTGACGGCGGCATTTCGTCGGCCAGCAGCGGACTCTTTCAGGAAGCAAAACCAGAGAAGCCCGTGAAGCAGCCCAAGAAAGCTCCGATGCCTGACAACATTTCCGCCGTCGTTATCGGTCCTCTCACCGAAGCCAAGAACGGAAAGCTGACGATCAACGCGGGCGGAAAACAGCTCAAAGCCGAACTCGCCGAAAACGCTAAAATTCATTTCGACTTTGGCGATCTGTCGCTCATCAAGGCAGGTGACAAAATCGAGTTTCAAGGTTGGACCTATGCGGGGGCTAAGCAGCAGGTGGTTGCTAATCATGTCACCATCATTGCCACTGAACCGCTCAAAATCGAACGCAAAAAAGGCCCTGCCGGTAGCGAACCTGCTGCCGATCGCGAGAAGAGCAGCGAAAAAGAAAAATAAAGCGCTGCGGGGTATCGATCGTCCTCTTTTGCGGACCTCTGGGCCCGCCACGGCTCTCTGTTTTTCAGAACTCTGTCAGCCACGCGTGGAATGATAGATAGTGGGTATTGTTTGGAAACACGGAATTGTTTGGAAACACAGAGGCACAGAGATCACAGAGGTACAGGTGGTGATCGCAGCGGCCGCTTGATCGAAGCAGCCCTGTGATGACAGAGATTCGTTTAGGCTTGTTGCTAGAAAGCTATGAGAGAAAATGTCGAGTGATTCGTTTACGACCGTGACGCGGGAGAGCTGGTTTAGTCGTCTCAAGAATTCGTTCCTGGGAGTGCTCTTTGGGATCCTGATGTTCTTGGGGTCATTCGTTGTTCTGTGGTGGAATGAAGGTCGCTCGGTGCATACCGCGCAGGCGCTCGTGGAACTAAAGAACAGCGTCGTCACGATTGAAGCGGATCATGTGGAGCCGCAGAACGAAGGGAAGCCTGTTCATCTTTCAGGTTCCGCCACTACCGAGAGGACGTTGACGGATGACCTGTTTGGCATTTCGGCGCAGGCGATCAAGCTGCGCCGAAAAGTGGAAATGTATCAGTGGCGGGAGGAGAAGAAGGAAGAGAAACGCGACAAAGTGGGTGGCAGCCAGGAAACGGTGACGACCTACAGATATAGCAAGCAGTGGTCACAGCAGCAGTACAATTCGGACGCATTTCAGCAGAGTGATACGCACCAAAATCCGCGTTCGATGCGCGTGGAGAGCGAGCAGAAGGTCGGGGATCCGGTGACGGTGGGGGCGTTCACGTTATCGGCTGGGCTGTTGAGCCAAATGTCGAATTATGAAACGTTGACATTGGCGAAAGATTGGCAGTTACCCGAGGCGGAACAGAAGTCGGGTGTGATTCAAGGCCACACGGTCTATGTGTCGCAGATGGCGGGGGGAACTCCGCCAAACCCGGACCAGCCGGCGATCGGCGACCTGCGAGTTTCTTGGGAGGTTGTTCCGTCGGGCCCGGTGAGCGTCATCGCGCAGCAGACGAAAGCCTCGTTTGCACCATGGCAGGCGAGCAGCGCGAAAGGTTTGGGAACGCAGGTAGAGCGTTTGGTAAATGGGGTGCGTTCGGCGCCGGAAATGGTCGAGCAGCTAGAGTCGGAGAATCGATTGCTGACGTGGATCCTGCGTGGGGTTGGTTATTTTGTGATGGCGTTCGGCATCATCATGGTTTTACAACCTTTCGCCGTTTTGGCGTCATTCCTGCCGTTTCTAGGAAAAATCAGTCGTGGCGGGATTGCGATCTTTGCATTTTTCGTCGCGCTGGCCTTGTCGCTCGTCACGATCGCCATGGCCTGGATTGCCTACCGACCCGTGCTGGCTGGCAGCCTAATCGCCGCCGCCGCCGCCGTCTTGATCCTCTTCGTCTGGCTAGCCAGACGAAGACCCACAGGAACTCCGGAAGGACCATAACTTTCGAGCACCTATGAAATCCGATTAAAGACATGGCAGAACGATTCCATCAAAATCCGCGTTTGATTCTTCCTGAAGGCACGCAAGTTGTCGCGCTGCGTGAAGTTATTGGGGCGGGAGGCCGAATACACCATCCACGAGGGGCGGTCGGTGTTGTCGTCGCTGTGCCCGATGAGCTGGATCAATTCTACCGCATCCGGTTTTTGGACGGGGTAGAAGATGCGTTACCGCGCGATGAGATCGTGATGTTGACACACTACAAGGACGGGAAAATTGGCGATCCAGGCATCTCTGCTTCTCGTAGCAATCTATTCGACCGAGTCATTTATCGTAGCGTCATCGGCTCGCGGGCTTACGGTCTTGATGATGACCAGTCGGACACGGACTATCGAGGAATTTTCGTACCACCGGCGGAATTAAATTGGTCGCTATATGGAGTTCCCGAACAAATTGAATGTCATGACACGCAAGAGCATTACTGGGAACTACAGTGATTTTTGGTGTTGGCGTTGAATGCCAACCCGAATGTCTTGGAATGCTTGTACACGCCACTGGTAGAAAAGACGATCCCGCTGGCAGACGAACTACTGCAAATACGCTCCATTTTTCTGTCACCGCTGGTCGTGTATTCGAC
>JBJSXJ010000249.1:0-6188 GCA_046086325.1 Planctomycetota bacterium
GGTCCTGCCTTGAAGTAATTATTGAGATGTTAACAAAAAAGCTATGAGACTTCAGCATTTTAAAGTCCAAAGCCAAAGTATATAAGGAGAAAGTTTAAAGGGACAGTGTCTCCAAACGTACTATTATGAACATTTCATCTCGATGGGATGCTTTTGCTTGAGCAACCAGACCTTACACTCTTCCACCGCCGCAGCATCCTTCATCACCTCATCAAACGCCTCAATCATCAAAGCTTGTGTTTCAATCGGTGCTCGATACCACCACCAAGACAACTCAGTATCACGCCAGAATCGCCCCAGTTCTTCATTCGTCACACTGCGTTCCTTGAGTGACTTCATGATGTCGGTAGCCGCAGGCAGATCACCGATCCGCTTCAGAGCGATCGCCAAGTGTGCTTGCGACTGCCGATTGTCCAGCTTGAGCCAATGCTTACCGGCTTGCTTCCGGAAGTAGTCGAACGCGGCCTGATGAGGCGGCTGAATCGGCTTCTCCTGCAAGAAGAAACTGCGTCCATACAAGTACAACGCAATCGTGGCACTCAGATGGTTCGCCTCTTTATCCTTGGAATGCTTCATGATTTCGTTGTAGATGTTGGTCATCCAGTTATCGAGTCGATCGATGGAGACCAGTGCCGGGGACACGTCGAGCTCTACGCCTAAGTGGCGGAGTCGCCCGAAACCAGTCGTGATGTAGAGCGTGATGTAGTCATTGGTCGGACCGCCCGGACACCACGACCAGCCGCCATCCTCATGCTGCCGCTCGCGGAGCTGCTGCAGCAAGCGAGTGGTTTCATTTTCGAGCCGGTTTTTGTCGAATAAAATCCCAACATCGCGCCGCGCTTGGCTCTCCTTCCGCGCTTGTCGCAGCCAAGGCGTTTCCTCCAGCGTGACCGCCTTCAGCTCTTGGTTCTTTTCCAGCGGACTATCAAGCGCCGGCGTACCACGCCACTGCTCAAACACGCGTTCAATCTTCGGATCGGACGCGGCGATATGTCGCGCCAGACTGTTGGCGTAGAGCCGATTGAATACCTGCTCGGAGGTTTCATGGTGCGTTTCCATCAAATAAGGCAGCGCCATGACCGCGTACCAAGATGGATTCGAGACCATTTGCACAGTGAGGCTTTCGGTGCGCAGGGTCTTCGATTCACCAGCCGCTTTCAGCTTCGCAAACTCGAACTTCTTCGTGCCAGCGTCGCGGATCGGCAGCGGTAACGATTCAATCACCAGCAGACGGCGCGATAGCACCGGCAGCATCGCCTCCTCACCATCCGACACTCGCCCCGTTGAACCCACGGCTTTGTAAGCAATCGGTCCCAGTCCGTCGGGAATCGTCAGCCGCCAAGCCACACTTCGCGACTCGCCCGCCGGAATATCAAACGATTTATCCGGTGACGAATTACCTACTGACGAATCAATCGACTCACTCGATCCCGCATCCGTCAAACTCAAACGCACCGTGCCTTGCTGGCGAGTCGCCGACTGGTTGGTCACCTTGACGGTGAATTCGATGCTATCGCCTTCACGCAGGAACCGCGGCGGATTCGGCTGCACCATCAGTTCTTTGGCGGTGACGGCATTGTCCTGAAGATAACCGCTACGCAGATTTCGGTCATGGGCAAACCCCATGAACTTCCACTGCGTCAGTGCCTCGGGCATCGTGAATTCCAATTTCACTTGCCCCTTTTCATCTGCCATCAGATGCGGAAAGAAGAAGGCGGTTTCGTTGAGGTTCTTGCGAGCAGCCACTTTGCTTAGATCCATATCTGGTGCTCGGCCGCCGCCGTCGTTGGAAGTCGGAATTCCACCGGGTTTGTCCATACCATTGGCACCGTCCGCGGTACTCTTCGCCATCACTGCATCCATGGCCAGAGCGCGATTACTGCGTCCGGGAGCAGCAGCCATTTCGGCCGGCATGCCAGCGGCTTGCGGAGCCATTCCACCGCGCATCATCATTCGTCCACCACCGCCTCCCATGCCTCGCGCGTCGCGCAGCATCTGGAAATCCCAGAGGTTGACGGTGAGGTCAGCGGGAAACGCACGATAGCGCAGATCGACGCCCTCTCCCGACGTGAACCACTGGCCGGCAATGTAATTAAATGGACGCCAGCCGTTATCGAACATCACTTGCAGCGGCGAGATATCCTGGCGGAAGAATTGGAATCGCTGCTGCCAGGCATGCGGCTGATAGGCGTCGAGTGATTCGTCGTAGAGGGTGGCGACCATTTCGGCGACGGCTTGTTTCGCGTCTGGTCCGCTAATCACCGCCGTCCAGGTCTCTTTCTGACCCGGCTGCAACTTCGAAACAAAATGCTCCCACTTCACCGTCAGATTCTTGTTCGTCCACGGCACATCGACATGACGACTTTCCACATAAGCCCGATTCTCGCGCACCTGCGTTACACGCACGGTGAAACCGCCGCGATGTAATTCCTGCACCGCGAGTTTGACAGATGCCTGAGTGCGATCGCCCGGTGTCCAAAACGATTGCACCAACTTCCCGCGATGCTCAAGCTCGATATACGCTCGTCCTTGATCGTAACCGGTTCCCCACAGTGCCATGAATTCCGCGCCCGGTTCGACACTCCACTTCGGTGCAGCAAATACCTGCGGCACTTTGATGTTGAGTTTCTCGGCGGCGGGATCGAGCACTCGCAAGGGCAAGCGCGCTGTGACCGTCTTGCCAAAGCGATCCTGCGTTTCCAAAACAACTCGATAGATTCCCGCGGGAATGTTCACTTGCTTCTTGAGTTGACCGCGATCGTCGGTCGTGAACGCTTCGTCGAACACCGCTTCGGCCAGCTCCCAGCTATTGGGATTAGCGGGATCGGTGGGCGGTGGTCCATTCGGATTCACCACGGGAGCCGGTTTACCGCCGGCGCCACGACCACCACCCGCGATCGGTCCACGTCGTCGCGGACCAGGCATCGGCATACCGGTTTGGAACTGGGAGCGCAGCACCTTCTCGGGCTGCTTCAAACGATAGACTCGCAGTTTCCCCTCCGCCTTCTGACCTTCGCCATCGAGCGATTCAGTTTTGATCGTCAGCTCGACCGGCTTGCCCACCGCTTGCCACTCATCCGCCCCGACCTCCGCCTTGAGTGCCGTGTAGCCGACGTTAATCGAGCGACTACCGGTGCGAGTTTCGCCGGTGCTGTCGGTGACGTCCGCCGAGATGCTGTAGTGGAACGTCGGCTCATCTTTTTCCGCCACCGAGCGATCAGGCTTGGCAACAAATTCAATATTGAATGAGCCATCGACACCTGTTTCGGCGGTGCCGTGCGCAATCTCTTGACTGCCCCCCTGCGGCTGACGCCACCAGAACATCCAGCCCCACCAAATCGGATAACGCACTTCGCGTGTCACTCGGTAACGCACCTTGGCACCGTCGATCACGGCACCTGTGTAGGCGGTTGCTTTACCCTTGAGTTGTACTTGTTCATTGAGTTTCGGCGCGACGGCGGGAGCGTTCAGCTCCACTTTGAACTTGGGCCGTTTGTACTCTTCCACCGACACCTGAGTGCCACCGACTTGCGGACCCTGCACATTGATCATCATGCGCCCGGTAACTCGATCGCGCGGCGCCGTAAAGCTGCCACTGATCGAACCATAGTCGTTGGTCTGCTGCGTGCGCCGTTCGATTTCCTTCCCATTCGGGTCCAGGAACAGCACCGTAATCTCGCGCTTGGCAACCGTCTGATAGTTGTCGGCTTCCTGATTCACCTGCACGCAGATGCCTTTGTAGTTGACCGTTTGACCCGGTCGGTAGATCGAGCGATCGGTGAACAGAATCACCTGTTCGGGCGTTGGCGGATTTGGTTGTCGTCCAAAACTGAAGAAGTCATTACCCGCCGCAATTTGCTGCCCGTTGTGCTCGGCCAGCAGCAGCACTCGATGATTCTCTCGGCCCGGAGCCGAGAACAGACCATTGGCATTGGTCTTCACCGCTGGGCCTTCTTGAATGGCGTTGTTTTGATTAGAGCGATACCAAACTCGAACATTGGCATCCGCTAGCGGCTCACCCGAGAGTGCATCGAGCACAAAGCCGTCCACTTGCGTACTGGTGTAAGCATGACGAGTGACCAGCGCCAGCTTGCTCACCCAGACATCGCAATACGAAACATGATTGTTGTTCACCTCCGAAAAATTCGGCTGATGACTGGCCAGAACTACGTAATAGCCCGGCGCCAGATTCTTCGGTAATTGAACCTGTTCCGTATCAAGCTGAAAATCCTCAGTCGCCGGCAGATCCACTTTCCATTCCACATCCGGCTTGCGCTGCAGGAGCTGATTTTGATCTTCGGGAGTCCACTGTTCCGGCCGATAGCGATTGGGCGTCAAGCGACTCACCCAGTCCAGTTTCAGCAGGCGGAAATAGGCGACGCGGATATTGCGATACTGCACATCGATCGTCGGCCACGGCTCATTCCAGACCCGCTCCGTCGCAATGCTCACACCGGGTGCTTCGATCTCCTGGACGAGATTGCCGCACAGTTTTCCACCGGCACTTTGCGGGAACGCCTTACGGCCCTGGCTGGCGACTTGATGAGCGTCCACGAGCTGATTGTCTTCGCGCAGGGCGCTCGCCCAGTGATAGCGCGCCATCGCCGACAGTTCATGCTTGGCGTTTTGTTCCGCGAATCTTTTCAAGGCCGCGATATAACGGGCGCGCTTTTCTTCTCCCACCGCTTTGTTATAGGCAAATTTTAAACGGTCCAGGTCGGCATCCAGTCGAGCGGCCGGATCCTGATCGTTTTGGTGGAACACCAGCAGTTTTTGATATAGCCGAATCGCTTTGAGGGTCGGCGAGTCTTCATCGGTCGACTCAACTTTCCACGTCGCAAAATCCGCTGCGGGACCAAAGACCGGCCCATCGGCGGATAGCTCAAACGCATCTTCCGCCTTGGCACCCGCCTGTTCGCCGGAGGCATAGAATTCCAGAGCATGATGAACGAGGAAGTCGTACAGCGTGGGCCGATAACTGTCACTCACCGTACCCGGCTCGATTAAATCATTCCAAGCGGCAATCGGCGTGGACTGCAGCAGTTTTTCCGCGGTGAGCGACGTGGTGACATGTTTGTCGATTTCCGCGAAGAGTCGCGGCAGGTCCCAGGTGGTGAAGTCTTTGCTGGGCGCTTGCTGAGTGGCGGTGCGCTGCATGAAGCGCCAGCGATTCTGCTGAAAGTAATGCCAGTACCAAGTTGCTAATAACGCCTGTGCAACGGGCTTGGCATCGTCTGGCAACTTGGCAATCTCGGCCTCCATCCGCGTTATTCGCTCTTCCGGCTTATTGCCCTGAATGGTGCCTTCCAAGGCAATGCTGCGAGCCACCGCCTTGAGCGCCTCGGGGTAGGCCTTGTCTTTGAGCGCCGCTTCGATGATCGGCTTGAGCCGATCGATGGCGGTCTGCGGCAGACCTTTGTCGACCGCTTCCTGGACCTGCTTCCACTGCGCATCACGCGGACCAGCCAGAGCGTGCGACGAGACCATGATCAGGAATCCTAGAAGGAGAGAGGAGCAGAGGCGGACAACCGCGAACCGCGAAAGTCTCATGGCGAACGTCCTTAAAGAGGAGCGGGAACGACGCAGAATCAGATGGAATAGCGAACGAGATCCAGAAGAGTCAAACCGCAAACATGTTAGTAAACTGCACGATTGGGAACCAGAACGTCGACATCTTAGACGATCTAGACGGGAAAATCGTTCCCCGGAAATCGTGAATTTTTTCGGCCCCTCTCCCTAGCCCTCTCCCCAGCCGCTTGAGGACATCAACCGACAGAATCAGGCCTCTTGGCAAGCGGCTGGGGAGAGGGGACGAGTTGGGCTAGTGGCTGGTTGCTAGTTGCTAGTTGCTAGTGGCTAGTGGCTAGTGGCTAGTGGCTAGTGGCTAGTGGCTAGTGGCTAGTGGCTAGTCGGCAGCGATCCACCACCCGCCACCCGCCACCCGCCACCCGCCACCCGTCACTCACCACCCGTCACTCACCACCCGCCACGCACCACCCGTCACCCGTCACCCGCCATCCGCCACCCGCTACTCGTCGTGCGAATCGAAACTGCGGTCGGAGGTCATGAGTTTGTAGAAGCAATGGAGCGTAGCGGCGATGATGACGCCCCAGACGAAGATCAGAAACACCAGCGCGTTCGTGGTCATGCGATAGCTCCCGCGGCAGCACGCCGCTTCCAGGCAATTC
>JBJSXJ010000250.1:0-5197 GCA_046086325.1 Planctomycetota bacterium
GCAGAGTCGACCCTCAGCACAATTAGTAGTCCACGAAAGAATAGCGAAAGCGAGGGCGGTTTACACGGGGGAAGAGCGGCTGCGGCGGGTTACTAGCCAAGCCACTCCGCGCGCGGTATGGTGTCGCGTTCGGTAAAGGAGGAGACGGACGCTGGGCGCTGGTGTGGCGGAGCGTTTCGTGAACGGTTTCAAGTCAGGTACGGGCGGATATCACAGCTCGCTAGCAAGCACGGTAGTTGATCTATGGGTAGAGATTTTGAAAATCGCAAGCATGCGATCATGAAGACAGCGGGCCAAAAGTCCAAGCTGTATTCCAAATATGGCACTCAGTTGTACGTCGCTGCTAAGAATGGCGTGCCGGATCCGGAAAAGAACCCCACGCTCCGCACGCTCATTGAAAAGGCGAAGCGCGAGCAGGTGCCGAGTCACGTGATCGAAAAGGCGATCGACAAAGCCAAGGGAGTTGGGGGAGCCGACTTCGTGCAGGTGCGGTATGAAGGATTCGGTCCAGGTGGCAGTTCGGTGATTGTGGACTGCTTGACGGACAACAACATGCGCACGATTACCGACGTCCGTAACTGCTTCACCAAGACGAACTCCAAGCTTGGTCCGCCCAATTCCGTGCTCCATCAATTCGACCATCTCGCGATCTTTTCCTTCGATGGTTCGGATGCCGACGATGTGCTCGAAAAACTGCTCAACGCCGAAGTGAACGTCGATGACGTCCAGGCTCGCGATGGACGCATCATGGTGTTCGCGGCGGCGAGCGAGTTTTTTAAGGCCAAGACGGCGCTCATCCAGGCCTATCCGGGAGTGGAATTCCATCTGCAGGAGATCTCGTTTCAGCCGCAGTCCAAAACCAAGCTCACCGGTGACGACTTAGCCGTCTTCGAAAAACTGCTCTCCATGCTCGAAGATTGCGAAGATGTCCAAGATGTCTATCACAACGTGCAGCTCGCGTAGCCTGGAGCTTTCGTCCGCTGGGTTCCTGCGGAAGGTTCCCAGCCGACTGTTAGTGGTCCCCCAATTCAATCAAGGACCGAAGGTCCGACCAATCACCTAGCCCAGCCCAGCGGGCTGGGTTTCAGGGAGCCAGCGAAACTCGGACCAGGGCCACCGGCCCGAGTATGAGCCACGGCCCCATCAACAAGCGATGGATGAATGGTGGGCGAACCACGAGTCGGACGAATGGTCTCTAGGGCTCTGGAAGAGGGACTTTGTTTATCGCCGGGCCTTTGGCCCTGGCATATTTTATTGGTGGGGCCGGTAACCCAGCCCGCTGGGCTGGGCTAGGTGATTAGCCGGGCCGTTGGCCCTTGATTTGCTCTGCCTGCGAGCCAGATTCCCGGCGTTATGTAACCTCGAATTGATGGTTCATCCAATTCAGTGTGGCTGTCACCACAGGAAACCCGGATGGGCGGTTCTCGCCGTCCTTCCTGGATCAACTCGCAGGACGCTATTTTTCGGCGAGGATGGCGTCCGCCGGAGCCGTGGTCACTCGACCGGTCACTTGCCGAAAGCCGACTCCACGCAGCAGTTCTTCGTACTCTGCCAGCGTTCGTTCCTGACCTTCGGTACAGGTGAGCATATTGAGATTCTGCATCTGGGCCCAGACTGGGCCGGTCTTGTCATCGGCGAGTAGTTTTTCCACGACCAGAAGTGCTCCGCCGGAGGGCAGGGCATCGTAGATGCGCCGTAGGAGCCGCGAGACTTTTTCTGGCGACCAGTCATGAATGATCCGGCCGACGGCATAGAGGTCGGCTGGCGGCAAGGCATCAACAAAGAAGTCGCCGGCGACCACATCGATGCGGCTGCCGACTGTCGATTGGCCAATGATCTCCCGGGCCAGTGGCACCGCATCGGGCAAGTCCAAGGCGACGGCGGTAAGCTGCGGCCAAGCTTCACAGGCGGCAATCGCTAGATGTCCGGTGGCGGCCCCAAGATCGGCTAGTCGCCGAAAGCGACTCAGATCAAACGCTCGGACCACATGTGGCGAACTAATGACTCCAAATCCATGCATCCCCATGAGGAATTCGCGTTTAGCCTCTTCCGTGCGAAAGAAATGGCTGAAGATCGGCCCGTCCCAGCCGTAGGTCTGCTGCCAACGATGCGTACCTTCGCGCACGGCTCCTTCGAGGTTCGCCCAGAGTTTCCACATGACGTCATTCGAGTAGCGAATGTAGCCCGTCATGCGCCGTTCACTGCCGCTGGTCAGATAGATGCTTGCGGCGGACGTGTTGGCGTACAGATCGCCTTGTTTGGTGAGCAGTCCCAGACTGCGACAAGCATCGAGCAATCGCGTGAGAGCTCCCGGGTCAGCGGACAGTGCCGTGGCCAGCGTAGCGACCGCTTGAGGCTGCTTTTCGAGTTGGTCGAACAAGCCCATTTCCACAGCGGCAAACATCGTCTTAGAACGACGAAAAGCGGTCAGTAATTCTAAGATCAACGCCGTATCCGCCGCACTCGCATCCACTCCAGCCGTCATCACGTAATAACTTTCCGCAAAGAGTAAAAGTCCTGAAAGGGGAACGGTGCAATCAATTGACAGTCCAACAAATTGACACTGCCACGAATTGACACTGCCACGAATTGACTACCGAACCGACCAGCGAATGGGCCAAGTTAGCGAATCACCAGTTGAAAGCAAGCTGCGGCGCAACGCGGGAGCTCAGTTCACCACAATGGATTTCGCAGGACGCCAATCGACGAGTTGAATTTCGACCGATTGGCGACCGCGAAAATCATTAATCACGGGCCGATAGGCGAGATCGATGGGAGTGGCACACTGAGCGATTTCGTCGGCCCATTCGCCATGACCAAAGCCCACTCCGCGCATCGGAATGCCTTGCTGCACGACCTTCAGCGACAAGTGCCGTTCCCCACTCCCCATTCGGCGCGGCGGTTCTTGCAGACGCACTCCGCTGGCTAGTAAGACCGGCCGCGGATTCCCGGCACCAAAGGGCGACAGCTGTTCAATCTGACGGACGATCTCGAGTGACAACTGCGAGAAATTGGCTTCGGCGTCCAGGGTGAGCTCGGCGATGCGATCCTCCGGCTTCACCGTTTGCTCAACATATTCAAAGAAAGCTCCGCGAAAAGCATCCACCTGCGACTCGTCGATCTTCAGCCCGGCGGCGGCGGCATGTCCACCGTGCGCGACCAAGTATTCGTCGCAGGCAGTCAGCGCGGCGTGCAAATCAACACCGCGGGCGGATCGAGCCGAACCGACACCAGGTTTGCCGCCGAGTGCATCGAGGGCGATGAGGACGACGGGCAGGTGATATTTTTCAGCTAAACGGCCGGCGACAATGCCGATCACGCCCACGTGCCAACCACGACCTGCAAGAACAATCGCCGGGTCCTGCTCGACATCATGAAATTCCTTGAGCTGCTTAGCCGCTGCCAACTGAATGGAGCGTTCGAGACTCTCGCGACTACCGTTCAGTTCATGAATGTATTCCGCCAACGCTTGCGCTCGTTCGGCCGATTCCGTGGTGAGTAGTTCGACGCCAAGTTGAGCTTGGCCGAGTCGACCGGCGGCATTAATGCGCGGAGCCAGAAAAAACGCCAAATCTTCGCTCGCCAGTGCCGGCTTGTCGGCGAGTCCGGCGAGCTTCATGAGGGCGGCGAGTCCCAGGGGTGGTGACTGCCGCAGGCTCTTCAGTCCATGACGGACCAGGATGCGATTCTCATCGACCAGAGGCACGACGTCGGCGACTGTTCCCAGAGATGCTAAACCGACCGCCATCAGCAGAAAATTACGGAGCGGTTCACTCACTCGTTTGGCTTGACTGGCCCGCTGGCAAAGGGCCCAGGCGAGCTTGAAAGCCACGCCGGCACCACATAAGCCTCCGAAAGGATAGCCGTGCCCCGGGAGTCGCGGATGAACGATCGCCGTCGCATCTGGAAGCCGCTCCCCCATCTCATGATGATCGGTGATGATGAGGTCCAAGCCGAGTGAACGAGCTGTTTCGGCTGGACCGACACTGGCGATGCCGCAATCCACCGTGATGACCTGCCGAGCGCCACGGGCGGCGAGGGTGCGCAGCGAATCGTCGTGCAGTCCGTAGCCTTCATCGAGTCGGTTGGGGACGTGATAGCCCACGTCGGCGCCCAGTAGTTGCAGGCAGCGGTAAAGGAGTGCCGCACCGGTCATGCCGTCGGCATCATAATCGCCGTAGACAACAATCCGCTGGCGCGCTCGCACCATTTCCATGATGCGATCGGCCGCGGCCGTCACACCTGGGAGTTGTTCGGGATCGCGCAAGCCGGTCAGCTTGACGTCCAGAAAATGAGCTACGTCGTCCGGGCGTTCCACACCACGGGCCAGCAGCAGTTGAGCGACTACGGGAGAAACGCGTGCCAACCGCTCGAGCTGCGAAACTCGAGCGGCATCATGAGGTCGCACGCGCCAGCGCTTGCTTGAACTACTCATTCCGTGAGTCCTGCAGCGGAAAAATCCTGCGGTTCCACCAGCAGACTGCCGTGAGACGGCGACTTCTACTACTTCTTCTTCTCGACGTGGACCGTGCGACGACGCAGCTTCGGGTGATACTTCTTGAGCTTCAGCTTTTCGCCGCCTGGTTTCTTGCGGAGGGTGTAGTTGTAATCACCCGTCTCTTCGCACACCAAAAAAACAACTTCCGCCTTTTTCTTACTTTTCGCCATGGAGCGATCCTTCCGTACCTGCCAACTATCCACCACTCAATCTCAGGTCGCCAGAGCCCCTGCGGCTTGGCAGACCGATTTGCGGGAGTCGCGATTGTAGCAAAAAAGGGCGTAGCGGGGAGAGCAACCGACAAATAATGTTTTTTAAAAAAAGGGATTGGCTTTATTTACGGTCATTCGGTTAGAATGCCGCGACCGAATTCGATGTTGGTCTACGATGTCGTCCATGATGGAGCAGATGAGTCATGTCCACCACAGCCTCTCCCGGCGGTGCTTCCCCGAATAATACTCCCGGACCAGGCGGACGTCCGGTGGCTAAGGCACTACCCGACGACGCTGTGCCAGCCGCGCCCATCACTCCGGCTACGCCCGCCAAGGCCGTGAAAGTAGCCGCCGCGAAGGTAACTCCGGCCAGTAGCGCTCGACCCGCTACCACAGCCCCCGTGGCCGGTGCTTCCGTGCCCAGTGCGCGACCTGCTGCTGGCGCCGCCAATCCCGCTGCCAATCCCGCTGCTCGGCAAGTTCGTGC